>CAMAYE010000184.1 GCA_945862135.1 Bordetella parapertussis | reverse complement strand
GCCATCGGTGCTGATGAAATCTTCACGACACTGATGGGTGATGCTGTCGAACCGCGTCGTGCCTTAATCGAAACTAATGCGCTGGGCGTGCGCAACCTCGACGTCTGATTGATCTGCGCGCAATAAAAACGGCCACCATCACAACTGCGATGGTGGCCGTAATTATTTGTTTTTATTGATTATTTTTTGGCTTTTGTGGCGCGTTTTTTAGCCGGCGCCGGTTTTTCTGCGATTGCAGCCGGCGCGGTCTTTTTGCCCTTGGCGGGTTTGGCGGTGCCGTCATCCGCACCAGCCTTCGCGGCGCGCGGTGCAAATTCAAATCCCACCTTGCCGTCCGGTTGCCGTACCAGGAAGGCCTTGAAACGGCGGCCGTTGCGGTTGGAGACGAAGGCGTCGAGCAAATCGGTGCGTCCCGTTGTCAGCAGCTTCTGCATCTGTTCGCGGGCGATCTCCTGACGCAGGATGACCTTACCGGAACGGAAATCGCATTTCTTGGCGGGTGTGTTTTCACAGACGTAATTCATGCCGTGCTCATACACCTTGCCGCCGCATTTCGGGCAATTGCCCAGCGTCTGTTGTGCGGAAAAATCGACTTCTTCCGGTTCATCATCCGGGTTGCTGTTGCCGAAATCGAACTCCAGCTTGAAGTTGCTGGTTTCCTTGTCGGGCACGATGCGCAGGATGGCGGCAAACGGCCGGCCCATCTTTGAACGGAAACCCTGCAGCGGGCCGATGATGCGTTCGCCCAGCAGCTGTTCCACCTCTGGAATTTCGAACTGCCGTCCGCCCGGAATCTTGGTGATCGAGAATTCGCAGGCGTCGCAGGCGAAACGGCGGTAGTTTTCCTTGACCACGCCGCCGCAATTCGGGCACGGAGTTTTCAGGGTGACGTAATCGCCGGGGATGGTTTCGTTGTTGTATTCCTTGGCGGTCTTGACGATACGTTCGGTCATGCGGGCGATTTCCTTCATGAACGTCGCCCGTTTCAACTTGCCGCGCTCCATCTGCAGAAGTTTGTATTCCCATTCACCGGTCAGCTCCGGGTGGGTCAGTTCCTTGACGTCCAGTCCGTTGAGCAGTGTAAGCAACTGGAAAGCTTTTGCCGTCGGAATCAGTTCACGACCTTCTCGCACCAGATATTTTTCGGCGATCAGGCGTTCGATCACCGCCGCGCGCGTTGCCGGCGTGCCGAGACCCTTCTGCGCCATTGCTTCGCGCAGCTCGTCGTCATCGATGAGCTTGCCGGCGCCTTCCATCGCGGTCAGCAGCGTCGCTTCCGAGTAACGCGCGGGCGGCCGTGTCGCCAGTGAAATTACATCGATGGCCGAAGCCAACGGTTGTTCACCCTTGGCAACCGGCGGCAGATTGGCGCTTTCCTGCTGTTCGTCCTTGCCGTAAATCGCCAGCCAGCCCGGCTTGACCAGGATCTTGCCTTCGGTCTTGAACTTGTGTGTGGCGACTTCGGTGATGCGTGTGGTGACCAGATATTCTGCTGCCGGGAAAAACACCGCCATGAAGCGGCGCACCACCAGATCGTAAATCTTCTGCTGCACGTCGTTGAGCGCCTTCGGCGGCTGCGGCGTGGGAATGATCGCAAAGTGATCGGAGATTTTCGTGTTGTCGAAAATCCGCTTGTTCGGCTTGATCCACTTGTTTTTGATGATTTCTTTGGCGTGCGGACGCAAACCGGTGTCCTCGGCCAGCGCATCGATTGTCGCTTTGACGGTATCGATATAGTCTTCAGGCAGGTGGCGTGAATCCGTACGCGGATAAGTCAGTGCCTTGTGCCGCTCGTAGAGTTCCTGCGCAATAGACAGCGTGGTCTTTGCCGAAAAACCAAAACGGCCATTGGCTTCACGTTGCAGCGAGGTCAGGTCGAACAGCCCCGGCGCTAATTGTGATGACGGCTTGGATTCTTCGGTGACAGTGCCAACCTTGCCGCGGCAGGCTTCGGCGATCTTGTCGGCCTTGGCCTGTTCCCACAGCCGACTTTCGCGGCGCTCGGCGTCGTTCTCGTCTTTCTTGAACGAAGGATCAAACCAGCGACCCTCATAGTCGCCGGCTTTGGCGGCGAAAGTCCCGCGGATTTCCCAGTAATCGCGCGGCACGAACTTGCGGATTTTCTGTTCGCGATCGACCACGATCATCAGCGTCGGCGTCTGCACGCGGCCGACGGTGGTCAGGTAAAAGCCACCACCCTTGCTGTTGAACGCGGTCATTGCGCGGGTGCCGTTGATGCCGACCAGCCAGTCGGCTTCGCTGCGGCTGCGTGCGGCATCGGCCAGCGGCAGCATGTCGTCATCGGTACGCAGATGGGCAAAGCCGTCGCGGATTGCCGCCGGTGTCATCGACTGCAGCCACAGCCGTGAAACCGGCTTGTTGGCTTTTGTCGCCTGCACGATGTAACGGAAAATCAGTTCGCCTTCGCGACCCGCGTCACAGGCATTGATTAGCGCGGTGACATCTTTGCGCTTGAGCAGCTTCGCGAGCACTTTCAGCCGAGGTTCGCTTTTGGCGATCGGATTCAAATCAAAGTGCGGGGGAATGACCGGCAAATTGGCAAATGACCACTTGCCGCGTTTGACTTCAAATTCTTCAGGCGCGGCGATTTCAAGCAGATGGCCGACCGCCGATGACAATACATAATCATCGCTTTCGAAGTATTCGCCATGTCGCGTGAACCCGCCGAGTGCTTTGGCGATGTCGCCAGCGACCGAAGGTTTTTCCGCAATAATGAGCGTTTTGGCCATTCTAAGCTTTTGATTTTGCGGACGTAATGCCGCTACAGAGAGGCGTGATGTGGCTGCGCCATGGAAAAGAGCGCCCGATGATAAGAACAATCCCCGGCCAGCGCAAGCCGGGTTCAGCGGATGCGTTGCCAGCGCCCCCCGGGCAACAACTCAATTTGTCCTGCCAATTCAAGGTCTGTCAGTGCCATGTTGATATCTGCGTTGGAGAGTCCGCAACGTTGTTGCAAGGTGTCAGTATCGACCGGATCAAAGCCAATATGATTCAGCAACGGGTGTTCAACTTCCTGTTTTCCGGTTGAAATAGCAGATTCGGATGCTGGAAATGTTTCACCCAATTCTTCCAGTACATCCTGCGCCGACTCCACCAGTTTAGCTCCCTGCTTAATCAATGCGTGGCAGCCCTTGGCCAAAGGCGAATGAATGGAACCCGGAATCGCAAAAACATCACGTCCCTGATCAGCAGCGAGTCGTGCGGTAATCAGTGATCCGCTGGATAAAGCCGCCTCCACGACCAGAACACCACGCGACAGGCCACAAATCAGGCGATTACGGCGCGGAAAGTTGGATGCAACAGGTGGTGTGCCCAAGGGAAATTCAGAGACCAGCACTCCTTGAGCGGCAATCTGATGGGCCAGCTCACGATTGCGCGCAGGATACACGACGTCCAGTCCGGTACCGATGACCGCGATTGTTGATGCCGCTCCGGCAAGACCGCCGCGATGGGCTGCTGCATCGACACCAAGAGCGAGACCGCTGACGATAGTCAATCCGGCATTGCTGAGCGTGCTTGCAAATGCCTCTGCATTGCCAACACCTTGAGCTGTTGCGTTGCGGCTGCCAACGATGGCAAAGCCCGGCTGGTTGAGAAGCTCAACCCGGCCTTTTACATACAGCAGCGGTGGCGGGTCGGTGATCTCGAGCAACTGGCGTGGATAACTTCCATCGGCGAAAGTGAGGATGTGATTGGCCGGATCGATCAGCCATTGACTTACTTTGTTTAGATCCTCATCAGAAGCGCCGCCATCGCGTATTGCGACCGCAACCCTTCTTGGGACAACTGCAGCGAGGTCGCTTGCGCCAGCTGAGAGGATGTCCTTTGGCGATCCAAGGGCAAGAAGCAGCTTGCGCAGGGATTGGGGGCCCAGACCTTCGAGCAGGCTCAGCCGCAGCCACGCCTCAAGATCCGGATCCATCGGCATGATTTAGAAATACGGAATCGGCGATGAAGCGGGGCGGGAAGCCCCCTGCCCAGGTCAGGGATTCGTAACGAAGTCAGTGACGGCGACCGGACGGCTGGCTTCCATGACGAGTGCGAATGAAGCGCGTTCAAAAGTACGGAAAACCATTACAAGCCCATAGCGCTCATCAGGCAGCTTGGCAATGTCTTCACGGGTCACTGCTTCACCCCTGGCAATGATTGTTTCACGCGGAGGCAACGGTTCCGAGTAATAAACGCGAGGGGTATCGCTGCCGGTGATGCCGGAGCGGCCGAACAGCGGTTCGGTGCGCTGGTTATAGCGAGACGTCGTCTGGCTGCGCTCGATTGCAAGTACGGTTCCGACCTGTAATCCGTCCTTACTGCCTTTCGATAGCGTGACAATCGACATGGGCCCCGCTTCCTGCAGGCTTCCATATGCCGAGATGATGCGTCCCTTGACTGGCACTTTCGGAGCTTGCGGAACATACGCAAAAATGGGGGTTTGATTGCCCAGCGGCAGCAATCGGTCGTCCCGGTTTACTTCCTGCAAGGAGCGGACAATATCAATCGTTGCAACTTCGCCGTGCTGGCGAACCCGAGCTTCACCGAGATACTTTGCTTCATAACCCAATATTTCATTGGTGTCGGGATCAATCAACGGGTCGCCGCGACGGAAGATTTGCCACTGGTCACCCTTGTCCTTGGTAATGCCCTGAACGAAAGCGCGGTCACCGGCACCCAGTGTGACGCGGCTGTCTGAGGCCGCAACAATGCGTGCTGCACGGTCAAGTTCGTCGGCGCTGACCACCAATGGCTTGGACAAGAAGGGTTCAATGACCGCAGGCGCGATACTCGGTACCGCATTACGTGCCGAGGGTTCCGAGCGAACCTTTGGTTCCAGTTTCGTGGACTCAAGCTGAACCAGCTGCAGTTTTGCCTCACCACTGCTGTGGTCGATTACGATGGCATCGCCCGGGAAAATCAGGTGAGGATTTTTGAGTTGTTCCTGGTTCATTTTCCACAGCTCGGGCCAGCGCCATGGTTCCTTAAGATAGCGGCCCGAAATGCTCCATAAGGTGTCTCCTTTTTGCACTACATACCGATCCGGAGCGCCGTCTTTGATCGCCGGGGCGTCTGCGGCAAGCACGGTCCATGCGGGAGTTATCAACAAAATCAGGGATATAATTGCTTTTCGCATGTGGAGCCCCACCTTATGTGCGCGTCGTTGACGCAGGGTGCAGAAAGCCACCTGCCGACGTGAGAGTTTGGTTTAAATTCTGCATCTAGTTGATTAAATAGGCAAGTTTTTCATGGCTTTGCTACAGATCCTGCACTACCCCGATCCACGTTTGCACAAAGTGGCTGCGCCGGTGGTCCGAGTAGATGAAAAAATACGTAAATTAATCAACGACATGGCTGAAACCATGTACGCTGCGCCCGGTATTGGTCTTGCCGCAACACAGGTTGATGTGCATCTTCGCGTCCTGGTAATCGATCTGTCTGAAACCCATGATCATCTACAGGTCTTCATCAACCCCGAAATCATACGCGCCGAGGGCGAAGAAGAATGTGAAGAAGGTTGTCTTTCGGTGCCCGGGATCTACGAAAAAGTCACCCGTGCGGCAAAAGTCACGGTAAAGGCGCTGGATGAAAACGGTAAGGAGCGGGTTATCGAAGCAGATGGACTGTTGGCGGTTTGCATCCAGCATGAAATGGATCATCTGGTCGGACGAGTTTTTGTTGAAAAGCTGTCGCGCCTGAAACAACAACGGATTACTGCCAAACTCACCAAGCAGCAACGGCAGGCCATGTAACGCCGGGCTCAACTCCGGCGCCTCTTCAACATGAAAATCCTATTTGCAGGAACGCCGGCCTTTGCCGCCGCCGCCTTGGAAGCCATATTGCTCGCGGGTCACCAGGTGCCGCTGGTGTTGACTCAGCCTGATCGACCGGCCGGTCGTGGTCTCAAACCGCAGGCCTCTGCGGTGAAACAGCTGGCGTTGTCAAAACAACTGGCGGTGGCGCAACCGGCCACGCTCAAGGATAACGCGGTGATCGCGCAGCTTGCTGCGGTCGGCGCCGATGCGATGGTGGTGGCCGCGTATGGACTGATCCTGCCGAAATCCGTACTCGATTTGCCGCGTCTTGGTTGCCTGAACATTCATGCTTCACTGCTGCCACGCTGGCGTGGCGCGGCGCCCATCCAGCGATCGATCCTTGCGGGAGACCGTGAAACCGGTGTCACCATTATGCAGATGGATGCCGGTCTCGACACGGGCGCGATGTTGATGAAACAGGCAATACCGATTGCCGATGACGATAACGCGCAGACGCTGCATGACAAATTGGCGGTATTGGGGGCACAACTGATCGTCCGCGCTTTGAATGAACAGCCCGCAGCCGCTTCGCAGGATCCGGCGCAAGCCAGCTACGCCGCAAAAATCACCAAGGCCGAAGCGCGAGTCGATTGGACACGCCCAGCGGCGGAACTGTCGCGGGCCATACGCGCATATAACCCGATGCCCGGCGCTTATACGACATGGCAAGGACAGCCGTTGAAATTATGGCGTGCTGAAGCAATAGCAGCAGCCCCTGCCAAGCCCGGCACCATATTGAAGGCCGACGCACAGGGCATTGTCGTCGCCACAGGTGATGGCGCGTTGCTCTTGCACGAACTGCAACGCGCCGGAAGCAAACGGCTCGCCGCGGCATCGTTTCTTGCCGGCGCAAACCTTCATCCAGGCGATCGCCTGGATGTTTAAACCGCACAGGATGCCCTGAACATGGAACGCACCCAGTGCTTAGCTGCTCATGTCGTAGGCCGGGTACTTGCCGGCCGCAGCCTTGATTCCGAATTGACTGCAGTATGGCGGCAACATGCCACATTGAGTCCGCAACAGCGCGGCGCCGTGCAGGACGTGGCCTACGGTACATTGCGCCATCTCGGTTATGTCGATGCCGCAATCGATCGACTCTTGTCGCGACCATTGACCGATCTGCCAGTGCGCAATCTGCTTCAGGTCACGCTGTATCAGCTGATGCATACCAAAGCACATTCGTATGCGATCGTGAACCACGCGGTTCCGGCAGCCGCCCGGCTTGGTTTTCCGAAAGCCCAGGGGCTGGTCAACGCAGTGCTGCGTAATTTTCTGCGCCGCCGCGATGAACTCGACGCGGCAATCAACGCAACGGACCTCGGCCGCTATTCGTACCCGCAATGGTGGATCGACCGGGTCACTGCGGAATATCCCGAAACCTGGCGTGAAATCCTCGAAGCCGGCAACGCACGACCGCCATTGACCCTGCGTGTGAATCGCAGAAAGATCAGCCGCGACGATTATCTTGAA
>CAMAYE010000183.1 GCA_945862135.1 Bordetella parapertussis | reverse complement strand
GCATTGCCATGAAACACCGCCTTCGACAGGGCCTTCACCAGATTGATGTCGCGATGTTTCCAGTGGAAGGAGCTGACCTTGAAGCCCGGCAACTGCTGCGCCTCATGAATATCCACCGTCACCAGCTTGTCGCGCGGCAGGCGGCTGCGCCAACTGAGGAAATCAGTCACTGACCGCGGACCGATCACAGTCGCTCCCGTGCGTTTCGCAATCACCGGCACATCGAGAAAATGCTCTTCGTGTCCGTGGGTCACGCAGATGTATTTGGCGTGCAGAAAATCATCGAGGCCGAACCACTGCGCGCCGCAGTAGTGGCGATAAAACGGATCAAAAAACAACGCGCCGTCTGCCGTCTCGATCGACAGGCCTGACCAGCCAAAATAACGAATGATCGGTGCTGTGCTCATCAGTAGCCCCTTTTCATGTATTGAATGATCGGCATCAGGCCGCAATTTCGAAAGTGGCGTCGACTTCAACAGCGGCTCCCGCGGGCAGCGTAGCCACGCCCACCGCAAATCGCGCGTGCCGCCCGGCGTCGCCGAATATCTCCACCATCAGGTCCGAAGCACCATTGACACATTTCGGCGCATCGACAAACGTCGGTGCAACGCAGACAAAACCGCCCAGCCGCAGCACCTTGCTCACTTTGTTCAGACTGCCACCACAGGCGACCTTGAGTTGGGCGACGATGTTCAAAGCACACAGCCGCCCGGCGCGGTAGCCATCTTCGACAGCCAGGTTGTCGCCAATCCTCCCCTGCACCGCCACCTTGCCGTTCTCCAGCGGCAACTGGCCGGAAACAAAAACCATGTTGCCCGAAACGGTGTAACCGACGTAATTGCCCACCGGTGCAGCCGCCACCGGCAGTGTGATGCCCAGTTCCGCCACGCGTTTGTCGTAATCAGCCATGTCTTCCTCCACTTTCGTGATTGATCAGGTTATTCGTAACATCAGCCATAAATTTTCTGCGGCAGCCACAAGCCGATCTGCGGAAACATGTAGAGCAGGATCAGCGCAACAATCTGGATCGCCATGAAAGGCAGCATGCCGGCGAAAATCTGGTTCAGGGTCACGCCCGGCGGCGCGACACCGCGCAGATAGAACGCCGCCATGGCGACCGGTGGCGACAGGAATGCGGTCTGCAGGTTGAGAGCCACCAGCAAACCGAAAAACAGCGGGTCGATATTGAAATGCGCCAGCAACGGCACAAAAATCGGCACAAAGATGACGATGATCTCGGCCCAGTCCAGCGGCCAGCCGAGCAGAAAAATGATCGCCTGCGCCAGCACCATGAACTGCAGCGGCGTGAGGTCCATCGACAATACCCACTTTTCGATCAGTTCCTGTCCGCCCAGCAGCGCGAACGCCGCGGAAAAAATACTCGAGCCGACAAACAACCAGCACACCATGGCACTGGTTTTCGCAGTCAGCGCAACGGACTCCTTCAGCACGCTTAAATTGAGCTGGCGGTAGGCTGCAGCCAGCAACATGCCCCCCATGGAGCCGATCGCCGCAGCTTCTGTCGGTGTGGCCAGCCCCATGATGATGCTGCCGAGCACGGCAAGGATCAGTGCTGCAAGCGGGAAAAAGGAGCCGAACAGCATTTTCAGCATTTCCAGCCGGTTCAGCGTGAGCCAGCCGTAAAACGCGACCAGCACTGAAGCGCCAATCGCCGCGGACATCCAGAACGTCACGGGGACTTTCACCGCCCCGCCAACCAGCAAGCTGGTGGCGTCCGCCGCGTCTGTTGTAACCGGCTCCACAGCCGTCAATCCGTAATAGGCTGCACCGAATACCAGCAGGAATCCCGCCAATGGCGCCAGGCCGATGGCCGCGTACTTGAGCAGCATGGCTGCAGATACGCCGGAATTGCGCCGCCCTTTCAGCGCCGCAATCATCGAAGGCAATGCACGGTCGCTGCCACTCCCTGCTGCAGTCGCGAATTGCGGCAGTCCCACCCCGCGTTGTGCGACCGGCAGCGGCGGCGCCAGATCGGGGCGCAGCGCGCTGATACAAATCACGAAGCCGACATAAAGCGCGGCCAGCATCAGCCCGGGCAGCATCGCCCCTGCATAAAGCTGAACCACGGACACGCCGGCGGTCGCGCCATAAACAATCAGCAACACCGATGGCGGGATCAGGATGCCGAGACAACCGCCGGCAGTGATCACACCCGACGCGAGTTTGACGTTATAACCGGCACGCAGCATAACCGGCAGCGCCAGCAAGCCCATCACCGTGACTACCGCGCCGACGATACCGGTGGCTGTGGCAAACAGTGTGCAGGTCGCCAGCGTCGCCACCGCCAGCGCACCAGGCACCCGCGCCAGCGCGAGATGCATGGCATGGAACAGCTTGCTGATCAGGTTGGCGCGTTCAACGAGATAACCCATGAACACAAACAACGGGATGGAAATCAGCACGTCATTGGTCATCACCGCATAGGCGCGCTGCACCACCAGATTCAGAGTACGCGAAGGATCGCCGTTGAAGGCATACAGGGCGAACAACACACCCATGCCCATCAGCGTGAATGCCGCAGGAAAACCGATCATGATGGCGAACACCACCAGCGCCAGCATCAGCAGACCGACATGGCCATTGGTCATTTCCGAAGGCGAAGGAAAAAACACCAAGCAGGCGACGAGTATCGCCGCCATCATTCCCAGACCGAATTTCACCTCAAATCTCATGTCCCGGACTCCGCTCTGACCTTCGCGCGCAGTTGCTCGACGTCCACTACCTTGACGTCGGACAAACGCTCAGGCCATGTGCCGGAACGCAGGCACAACACACAACGCAGGATTTCAGCGATGCCCTGCAGCAACAGCAGCGCGCCGGCAATGGGAATAACCGTCTTGAACGGATACACCGGCGGGCCATCAGGCGTCAGTGGCGACCCTTCGCGAATTGCCCAGGAATCGGCGGCAAAGGTGTAACCCGCCCAGATCAGCGCCACGACACCGGGCACAAAGAACAATATATACAGCGTGATGTCTATACCCGCCTGCGTCCGCGGCCTGAACGCCCCGTACATGAAATCACCGCGCACATGGGCGTCCTGCGCGAGGGCATAGGCCCCCGCGAGCATGAACAAGGCGCCGAACAGCATGTAACTCGCATCGAACACCCAGTCATGCGGGTTCGACAGCACGTAACGCGAGAACACTTCCCAGGAAATGATCACGGTGAGCACGACGATCAGCCAGGCTGACGCCCGGCCAACCCTTGTACTCAACGCATCAATAAACCCGATAACCGCTGCAATACGGGTCATCAGGCAACAGGGCCCTTGCCGAAATAATGCGAATAGGCCGCGCTCTGGCTGACCTGCACCTCGTTATGCCAGTACACCACGCGTTTCGCCCATGCCTTCTGTGACTCGATCACCTTGGCGAACAGGGGGTTTTCCGCGCCGCGTTTTTTGATCACCGCATTCCACGCCTTCAGTTGCGCATCCAAAATGGGTTTCGGTGTCTTGTAGGCTTTCACTTTTTGATTTTTCTGCAGTTCGAGGTAATCCTGTGACATGCGGTGCATGGCCTTCCATGACATATCCGCACTGGCAGCCTGAGACGCAAGCTTCAACACGATTTTCAGTTCCTCGGGCAGCGCCTCGTACTTCTTGCGGTTGATCATCACCTCGCAGAAGTTGTTGGCCATGTGATAACTCTGCTGCAGATAAAACTTGGCGACATCGGGGAAACCCATGATGCGGTCATCAGTGGCACTGGCGAACTCGGCACCGTCGAGCAGGCCGCGGTCGATCGCCGGCACGATATCGGGCGGCGCCATCTGCACGGCAGACATGCCGAGCTCCTTGAACATGTCGACGGCAAGACCCGCGGTGCGGAACTTCAGGCCCTTGAGGTCAGCCGGCCCCTTGATCTCTTTCTTGAACCAGCCCATGGGTTCGCAGGGCACCGGCGCAAACAGCAGACTGACCAGATCAAGCTGGGCCGCAGCCTGAATTTCGGTGTAGAGCTCCTTGCCGCCGCCGTATTCGATCCAGCCCAGCATCTGGTTACCATCCATGCCGAAATCCGGGCCTGCGCCATACAGGCCAAAAGCGGTGTTTTTTCCGAACCAGAAACCCGGCAGGCCGTGGCCGCCATCGAGTACGCCCTTGCTCGCCGCGTCGATGATCTGCAGCGCGGGTACCACGGCGCCAGCCGGCAGCATGTCGATTTTGAGTTTGCCGCCGGACAACTCCGCCACTTTTTTGGTCCAGTCGACGGCGAACTCCTGATAAAGGAACTTCGCAGGCCAAGTGCTCTGGAAGCGCCAGTTGATGACCGTCTGCGCGCGGGCAATCGCCGGGAAACCCAGCGCAGCAGTTCCCGCAGCCGCGGCGGCGCCCAGAAAACGGCGGCGTGCCGGGGTTGCTTCAGCCGGGGTGATGTCTTGTTTCGAGTCGTGCTTGGTCATGGGTCTGCTCTCCGTTAAATTGGGCCACGACTCCTCCGGTACCACTCGGGTTGTATTGTTTTGTCGGGAACAACCTGTCCCGCCTGCTTGCCTCAAAGTATCCTGACAGGAAACTATGAAGTCAACAGCATCATGTATTATTGTTTTGCAGTATCATTTTTTCATTCTTAATATGCATTTTGATGGTGCATCGCATTATTTTTAACGCACCAAATAGTTTCTTTTTAGGAAACTTTGCCCTGAAACAGTGCCGCCAGCGCAGCAACCAAAGGAGGAGCCGTCAGATGCATTTTGGAATTTTCATTTACGAGGGTGTGGAACCCATCGATCTCGCCACCTTTGGCGTGCTGTCAATGGCCCGCCGTGTCGCGCCGCAGTTGCGCATCTCAACCGTCGCGCCGACACCCGGACCCGTACGCCTCGCCAACAACCTTGAGGTCCACGCCAATTTCGGTGTGGCCGATGCACCCTCTTTCGATGCGCTGATCGTCACCGGCGGCCCCGGCTGGGAAGCACAGTGCAAACATCCGCCGACGCTTGATTACCTGCGGCGTGTCGCCACCGGAGAAACTCTCCTGGCCTCTGTTTGTACAGGCGGCATGATCCTCGCCGCCAGCGGCGTGCTTGACGGACTTGCCGCCACAACAAAAAAAGAAGTGATCGAAGGCCGCGAAGTGCCGCCCCTGCTGCGCATGCGAAAAGAATATCCGAAGGTTGATGCGCAGACCGCGCTGCTGGTTGACAGCGGCCGCATCATCACCGGCGGCGGCGTTACACTATGTATTGACCTGACCCTGCACCTGCTGGAACGCCTGCTGGGTGAGCAAGTCGCAGCAGAAACAGCACGCATCATGGAATACACAACAGCACGCGCCGCCAACCGCCGCCAACTGCAAACCATCGTACGCCGAAACGCATGACCGCCAATCCCGAACCCGCAACTTCCGCCACCGACATCGAACGCTACATCGGCACCCGCATTGCCGTTTTGCGCGGCGGTCGCAGCCTGACCCAGGAGCAGCTCGCCGAAGCCATCGGCGTCACCAAAGGGTATGTTTCCAAAATCGAAAACGGTCACATCGTGCCGCCGATCGGTACGCTGGTCAAAATTGCCCATGCACTCCAGGTTGAAGTCACGGATTTCCTCAAGGCCACCGGCGACAGCTACGAAGACGCCGCCAGCATCGTGCGCGTTGACGAACGCCAGCCGGCAGTACGCGGCGCCAGCGCCTTCGGCTATGACTACATCAGCCTCGCCCACAAAAAACGGCATAAACACATGGAGCCGTTCCTGTTCTCGTTTCCGACAGACATCAGCAAGGATGTACATTTTGAGCACGAAGGTGAGGAATTCATCTTCATCCTCAGCGGGCGGGTCGAATGGGAGATGGTGATGGACGGCGAGCCGAAAAAATGGGTGCTTGAAACAGGCGACAGCCTTTACTTTGAGTCACGCATAGCTCATCGCGGCCGCGGGCTGGGAGCAGACGCCAAGGCGCTGATCGTGATTTACACACCGGCATCAAATGCGCCCCCTTCCCCGGGCTTGCGCTAGACTGGAAAAATGGTCAGAAAGAGTCCTGCGCCCATGCTGATTCCGCATTTCGTCCGGTCAGTATTGCTGGCTCTGACACTCATTCAGCCGCATATGGCGTTCGCCCAGCCAGTGAAGCCGGCAATTGGCACTGTGGTCATGCACGGCAAGGGCGGCGGCCCCGGCGGCCTCGTCAAACCACTGGCGGACGGACTCGAAGCCCGTGGCATCCGCGTCGCCAATCTGCAGATGCCGTGGTCGCGCGACCGTAAATACGATGTCGATGTTGCCGCTGCCGTCAGCGAAGTGAACGCGGCCGTCAGCGACTTGCGCAGCAAGGGAGCAAAAAAGATTTTCATCGCGGGACACAGCCAGGGCGGCGTGTTTGCGATTTACTACGCGGGCCTGCACGCCCCGGATGGGCTGATCATCATCGCGCCGGGGGGTGATGTGTCGACGAATTTCTATCGCCAGCAGGTCGGCCGTTCAGTCTCGCGCGCGAAAGACCAGATTGCCGCCGGCAGGGGCGGCGAAACCGGCGACTACGATGAATCCGAGGGCGGCAAGAACTGGACGGTGCGCACCACCGCCGCCATCTACTTCTCGTGGTTCGATCCCGATGGGGCGATGAATCAACTCAAATCCTCGGCTGCGCTGCCGAAAACGCTACCCGTGCTGCATGTCGCCCCCACTTCCGACTACCCTGCACTGCTCCGGGCGAAATCCGAAATGTTCAACGCCCTTCCCGAGCATCCGTTGAAGCGGCTCTACGAGCCAAACTCCGACCACCGCAATGCACCGCGTGATGCAATCGATGCGATCGCCGGCTGGATTGGCGAAGTCGCCGGTAAATAAACAGGACTCATCCCATGCCGATGCGCAAATGGCGGCCGCAGGACCTCGACGCCTCCATCGAAACCTTCCGTCGTTCAGTGCATGAACTCGCCGCCAACGACTACACGCCGGAAGAACTGCAGGCTTGGGCGCCGGAAGAAGCGGATTACTCCGAATGGGAACGGCGCATGGACGTCAGCCAGGGCTGGACTTTCGAGATCAACGGCAAACTCGGCGGCTTCATCACCACCGATGCGCCAGGGCATATCGACCTGCTTTTCGTCCACCCGGATTATCAGCGCATGGGTGTGGCGACTGCATTGCTCGAACTGCTGGTCGCCGATGCCAGTGCACGCGGCATCCACAAGCTGCATACCGAAGCGAGCCGCACCGCCAAACCGTTTTTTGAACAGGCGGGATTCAGCCTCGTTCGTGTGCAGACCGTGACCCGCAACGGTGTGGCGCTGGAAAACTTTGTGATGGAACGCAAGCCGCACTGAGAGGGCGTCAATCAGCGACCTGCGTCAGCGGATCAGTCGACTGGTTCAGCCGACCGCAGCGTTGG
>CAMAYE010000182.1 GCA_945862135.1 Bordetella parapertussis | reverse complement strand
TACAACCCGCCTCGTCCAAATTATTCGGTTTTCTTCGAAGGTCGCGTGACGTAGAGACTGGCAACCATGGAAGTCAGGAGCACGATGCCGACGACCGACAGCGCAAATCCCACGGGTATCTTGTATACATCCAGCAACAGCATCTTGATGCCGATGAATACCAGGATAAAGGCCAGTCCGTATTTGAGCAGATGGAAACGGTCGGCAAGATCAGCCAGCATGAAATACATCGCACGCAGCCCGAGGATCGCAAAAACATTCGAGGTCAGCACAATGAACGGATCCAGGGTGATGGCAAAAATTGCCGGAATGCTGTCCACCGCAAAGATCACGTCCGTAATACCGATCATCACCATCACCACGAAAAGCGGCGTAAACCAGCGCACGCCGTCCTTCATGATCATGAATTTCTCACCATGGAAACCGTCGGTAATCCGGAAGTGCCCGCGCATCCACTTTAAGAGCGGGTTCTTCTCGAGGTCAGACTCCGCCTCAGCCATCATCAGCATTTTGATGCCGGTGACCAACAGGAACAGGCCGAAGAGGTAGAGCACCCAGTGAAATTGCGAAATCAGCCACGCGCCGATCAGAATCATCACTGCGCGCAGCACAATCGCGCCGATGATGCCCAGTATCAGCACGCGCTTCTGGTACTGGATCGGCACACCAAAGAACGTGAACAACATCAGGAACACAAAAATGTTGTCCACAGCGAGCGATTTCTCGATCAGGTAGCCAGTGAAAAACTCCATCGATTTTTCATTGGCCAACTCACGCCCGTAGTTGGCATCCAGATACCACCACAACAAACCATTGAAAACAAAAGAGAGAACGATCCAGACGATCGACCAGTTGAGCGCTTCCTTGAAGGAAACCTTGGCTGAGCCCTTGGATTGAAGCATGACAAGGTCAACAACAAGGGCGACAACCACAAAGGCCGCAAATGCGGCCCACATCCACCACGTACCTATGCTTTCCATTACCGGTTCCTTAGATAGCAAAACCTTCGTCACGCTGGACGCAGGCAGCATTAAGCGGCCTTCGCCAGCACCTGGCGAAGGTCTCGCTCGGACCGGTCAGGATCCCCAAGCACCGGAGGATGGAACATCCCCGGAATGACGGTGCTCGGTTGTTGAGCTACTCCCCTTCGTGGCCCAGCCAGCGGTAATCAACCGCCGCTGAGCTCTTCCCGCCCTTGAACCAGAAATTCAGAATCAAGGATGAGTTTTATCGTTGCCGATTGTAGCTTCACATGCTCGTGAAAGACGTCTTTGAAGAATGATTTGTAGTGATGAGTAACATCAACTTCTGTAACGATTGACTGCTTGCGAGATAAAAAAAGCCCCGCCAAGCGGCGGGGCTTTCACAAGGGGCTGAATGCCCTGAAAATCAGTCGGCAGCAACGAGCAGAAAAGCAACTGCAGCACCGACGCCGGCGGGAATACCAAACTGTTCTAGTTTGGACACTGACTGCCCTGCGACGACCTCGACCGGCACTTGTGCAATTTCGAGCACCTTGTTGGTCACCGAATCCTCAAGCATGCGCGTGACCGAGTTCTTGCGGGCCGTACCCATGACGATCTGACTGACGCGGAGGCGTTGAGCCACGCGATGAATGGTCTCGGCCTTGGGACCCAACTCGATGTGCTCCGCATGCGGCACGCCGAACTGGTTCAGCAGATCGCGGGCCGGCGCCAGAGCGCGTTCAGCTTCGCCCTTGTGGAAGTTCTCCCGGTCGCGCTTGCTTACAAACTGCGCGATGTGCCGCGACAGCGGTGCACGCACATGAAGAAGGTGCACCTCCATCGCCGAATTACCAAGGAAACGGTTGACGACGTGACGCGCCGCGCTCAGGGAATTCGACGAACCATCAATAGGCAGCAGGACTTTCATCATGGTTGCACCTCCTTGGGTTACAAGTTTTTCAACGACCGGAACAGACTCGGGCTGCGTTTCGACCAGATCGACCACATGACCGGCAACACGGGTGCGCTTTTTGGAATAGTTGGACCAGAAACCACCCCCCAGAATGCCGCCGATGACCACAACATAAGCGAGAATCGTAAGCATCTGATTTTGAATGAAATAATCCTTGATCAACGGCTCACTGATCATCATCTTCACCGCAGTCCAGGCCAGAACGCCGCCGCCGATATAAACAATCGCCGGGAAACGCTCGACATACTTGAGGATGATCTGACTGCCCCAGATGACGATCGGGATACTGATCAGCAGCCCCAGAACGACCAGCAGGAAATTGCCATGAGCGGCGCCCGCTACTGCAAGTACGTTATCCAGCCCCATCACAGCATCTGCGACAACAATAGTCTTCATCGCATCCCAGAAGTTGCTGGCAGGGCTGACGTTATGCTCATTATTGTCATTGTCGGCCAGCAATTTGTAGGCGATCCAGACCAGCAATGCACCACCGGCAAGCAGCAGGCCGGGGATTTTCAGCAACCAGACCACCACCAGCGTCATCGCCGTGCGAACGGCAATGGCACCGAAAGTGCCCCAAATGATGGCCTTCTTGCGAAGATCCTGCGGAAGATTGCGTGCGGCCAGGGCTATTACGATGGCGTTATCGCCAGCCAGCACCAAATCAATAATGACGATTGCCAGAAGTGCGGACAAAAATTCCGTGGTTAGTATTTCCATGCTCATTCCTCCAAAGTCGAGATCAAATTGCGTTGCGCGTTGTTACGCCCTCACAACCCGGTCTCGCTTGCAGTCCTGAGACTGCCGATGTGCCGGGGTGAATACCCGTATTGACGGCAACATCGCGCGCGGCAATGGAAGCTGAAACACCGCTGAAGCTACTCCCCCGGTCAACTCCGTGCTCACCGGGAATTGCTTCGGTGAGTCACGTGCATCAATAACAATGCACGAACGCATTATCAAGATTGATCATGCGCAAGTGAAATGATGATTGGCAATCAAAATCATTATGAAATGCATTTAAGAGAATCACTTAATGATGATTTCGATTAATAAACACAATGATTATTCAGTTGCACCAAGCAATCCTGAACGAAGCATTCTGCATCTCTACTTTTAATTCAAACCAATCAGTCAATCACCAGCATTCAAGATAGTTCGGCACGCATCGTTCGTCATGCGCTGAAAAGCCAGCACCCATGGAAATTCGCAAAAATTGATGGTTATCATTGTTTTTTATAATCGATTATCGTGATCAACAGCCTAACAGCCACAGGTTTAAGCCCCTTGCCGATCAAGACTTGTAAACAATTTGATGTCGTGTTTAAATCGCCCCGCTCGCGCTGAAAACGCGGGTTCCCTCCAAAGGGGAGTAGCTTAGGCAGCGCAAGCTGCTGCGGTTGCCTCGTCAATTCGGAGTCCATTGCGGCTCCCGGGGTTTCCGGCAATCCGTCGATGCTCAGTCACGGCCTTGCAAGCGAGACCTTTGCCTGAACGGGCAAGGTCTTTTTTTTCGACCTTTTAGGCCTGTCCGTTCGAGGTGAAGTTTGTTCCGCATTGATATTTTCAAGGCGGAACGGTCGATAATCGCTTGTTACGAAAGGACCGACATGCCCAGAAACAAGATTCGCCGCTACCTCAAACACGGCACCCTGCCCCAGATCAGCGTTTTCGAGGCCGTTGCCCGCCTGGGCAGCTATACCAAGGCTGCCGAGGAGCTTTATATGGCGCAACCTACCGTTTCCGTGCAGATGAAAAAGCTGTCGGAAACCGTAGGGTTGCCGCTGATCGAACAGATCGGCAAACGCGTGCACCTGACCGAGGCCGGGCGAGCAGTACATGCCGCATCGAACAATCTGTTTGCCGCACTGGCGGAACTTGAAACGCAACTGGCCAATATCCGCGGCATGACTACAGGTCGACTGCAGCTTGCCGTCAGTACCACCGGAAAATACTTTACGCCGCGGGTTCTGGCTGAATTCGTCAAATTACATCCCGGCGTAGAAGTGTCGCTGCAGATTCATAACAGGGGCACCTTGTTGGAACGCATGGCACAAAATCTCGATGACCTCTACATATTCGCAAGCCCTCCCGGAGACTCGGACGTCGTAACGCAAACCATACTTCCCAATCCGATGGTGCCCTACGCCGCGGCCGATCACCCCTTGGCCAAGGAAAAAAACATTCCGTTTTCCCGTTTTGCAGAGGAACCCTTTCTGATGCGCGAGGCTGGTTCCGGAACCCGCATGATTGCTCGAGAAATCTTCGCAGAACATGACCTCGAACCCAAGGTACGCATGGAATTGTCAACCAATGAAGCCATCAAACAGGCCATCATCGCCGGGCTCGGGGTTTCGATCATGTCGCGCTACACACTCGGGCTTGATGTAGCCCATGAGCAGCTTGCCGTTCTGGATGTTGAGGGTTTCCCGATAGAACGCAGTTGGGTGTTCGCATACCCCGTCGGCAAGCAACTTCCGGTTCTGGCGCAGGGATTCATGGACTTCACGCGCAAGGTTGCCCGCACGCTGGTATTTGATCATCTCTCTAAATCATGAAGGCCCAACTGAACTGAAAGCCTTTGGCTTCAGATTCTTTCGATGGTGGAAGAAAGCGCTTCCAACATCGTAAAATAGGGGTTTCAACTATGGGCAAAGCCCGAACGACGCGGTTCCCGCGCCGTTATTTTTACCTGAGGATGATGCAATGCGACTGGCGACATACACCTTGAATTCCGATCCGCGTACTGTCCGGATCGGCGCCCAGATGAACGGGAACATGCTCGACCTCGTCGCCGGGGAACGTGCCATGGGCGATGGCAAATCAATCATCCCGGCATCCATGAAAGGCCTGCTTGCACTGGGCGATGCCGGACTGGCGCGCGCGCGCGCCGTTCTCGAATTCGCCGGCAAGAACACCGCGAAGCTGGACCAGAAAACCCTGGCTCCGGATAACGATGTGCATTATCTGCCGCCTATCCCTGACGCCGACAAATTTCTGTGTGTCGGAAAAAACTACCGCACCCACCTTGAAGAACTGAAACGCAACGACTTGATCAAGGAAATGCCGGGTGAGCCCACCGGTTTCATCAAGCTCAACTCCTGCCTTACAGGTCATGGCGCCGACGTGCCGCGCCCTGCGACTGTTTCGCGCCTTGATTACGAACCCGAACTGGTATTCGTACTCGGAAAGCGCGCCCATGGCGCAAAACGCGAAGATGCCGTGAGTTACATCGCCGGCATCACCATACTCAATGACCTGACCTGCCGCGACACCCAGAAAGCGGAAGTCGCATCCGGTTCGCGCTTCTGGACCTCCAAAAATGCCCCATCGTTCGGTCCGCTGGGTCCGTGCATCATCACCATGGATGAGTTCCCCGACCCATACGACATCTGGGTGACCTGCAGTGTCAATGGCGTGCAACGCATGCGTGTCAACACCAGCGACCAGATCTGGAAACTGCCGGACATCATCCCTCACTTTTCGCGGCTTCTCGACCTTCAGCCCGGCGACATGTTCGCAACCGGCGCACCAGGCGGAGTCGCTGTGGGCAAGGCCGATGCCGAAGCGCTGTATTTGAAACCAGGCGACGTAGTCGAGTGCAGTTTCGAGAAGCCGGCAATGACGCTGCGCAACCGCATCGTCTGATCCAGAGCGACAACTCCGGGAGCATAAAGGCAGCCTGCAGGCTGCCTTTGTTTTTTGCTGCTTACAGGTGATGCAACCACTCCGCACAACGCTATAATCTTTTGCAGAGCATGCATGCACGCCTCAACTTATCGCATGAACACAGCATATACAGCCGATACCCCCGAAGCACTGCGCAGCATTCATCATGACGCTGCATCGCTGATGCAGCTAAAGACATTGAGTCTTCGTGCATAACACCCACCGCAACGACGTGAAAGAGAACGCGGCCATGCTGCTGAAACTCCTGGTTACAGCGACATTCATGTTGTTGTCATCCATTCCGGCTGCAGCAGAACCGCCAGGGATAAACCCGACAATCACTGAATGGCATCTGCCCTACCCGATGTTCGGCCGGACGGTTGCAACCGGCCCTGACGGTTTTATTTTTATTGCCGTTCCCAATGACAACATGGTCGTGCGCTTTGATCCACGCACCCAGTCGTTTCGCACTTGGGAGATGCCACGCGGCCATCAACCTGCCAGCCTTGCGGTTGATCGCACCGGTACGGTGTGGACCACCGGATATGGCAACGGCACCATCGGCCGGCTCAAGCCGGTGAACGGCATGATTGCCGAGTTTTCGGTACCCTCAGGTGGTGGCGGCCCGCACACTCTGGTGATCAGTGACGACGGAGAAACCCTGTGGTTCACGATGCAGACCGGAGACAAACTCGGCAGCCTTGATACCGCAACCGGCCGGATCGTTGAATACGAAACCTCCGGCAACCCCAGTGGCATCACAATAGACAACGTCGGAAATGTGTGGTGGTGCCGCAGCGCCGACAACAAGCTCGGGCGACTGGAGCCCCGATCGGGAATAATCAGCGAAATCGATCTGGGGCGCGGCACCCGCCCACGACGCATCGCTGCAGCGACTGATGGCATGCTGTGGGTCACGCTTTACGGCAAAGGACAACTCGTAAAGGTCAGCACCCAAACCATGAAAGTCGTCAAAACCTACTCGTTGCCTGGGGGCAATGCCGGAGCACAATCGGTCGCCGTGGACGCATCTGGCATCGTATGGGTCAACGAACTGAAAACTGATACGGTCGTCCGGCTGGACACCGCCACCGACGCGATGCAGACCATTCGCCTGCCTTCCATCAACAATGGCATACGCCATCTTGCAATCGACGCTACGGCCAGGGTTTGGTATGTCGGTTCGCATAACGGCAAACTCGGCGTAATTGATTGAACACATCCAGACCATTCCGTTATTGCGCATTGTCCGGCGTCACAGGTCTCTTTTCAGCGCTGCTGTTATCCAGCTTGACGGTGGCGCCGGCAAAGGCTGATGACCGACTATGGCCTGTTTTGCAGTCAGGCGGACATGTGCTGCTGATGCGGCACGCCGCAACAAATCCCGACGTGGGCGATCCGCCTCAATTCAGGCTGGATGACTGCAGCACACAGCGCAATCTGTCCGCGGCCGGTGAGTTGCAGGCCAAACGTATTGGCAGGCGATTGTTGGAACAGGGTGTCACGATCAGTACGGTCCTATCCAGCCGCTGGTGTCGTTGCCTGGAAACTGCGCGCAAAGCTTTCGGAAAGGCAACGCCATTTCCAGCCCTTGATTCGTTCTTCGGCGACCGTCGCGCCCAGACCGATGCGCAGACCGCCGCTGTCCGCGCCCGCATCCAGTCATTCAACGGCCCCGGCAACCTGATGATGGTTACACATCAGGTGAATATCACTGCATTGACCGGAGAATATCCAGCAGAAGGAGAAATCTTCGTGGTGCGTGCAGGGCCTCATGACCGGCCACAGTGGGTCGGGCGCTTGCCAATAATCAATCCCTGAAAACGGACATGCCAG
>CAMAYE010000181.1 GCA_945862135.1 Bordetella parapertussis | reverse complement strand
TCGAGCGCAATCTCGGTTGCAAAACACACCGCTTCCGGATCATCGCCGTTGACGTGAAAGATCGGCACTTCGAGCATCTTTGCCACATCAGAGCAATACAGCGTCGAGCGCGAATCGCGCGGATCTGATGTGGTGAAGCCGATCTGGTTATTGATGATGATGTGCACCGTGCCGCCGGTGCCATAACCGCGGGTTTCAGCGAGGTTCAGTACCTCCTGGATAACGCCCTGCCCAGCAAAGGCAGCGTCGCCGTGTATCAGCACCGGCATCACCTGATCACCGGTGTGATCCTTGCGACGATGCTGGCGTGCACGCACCGAACCTTCAACGACCGGATTGACGATTTCCAGGTGCGACGGATTAAAAGCCACCGTAACGTGCATCGGGCCGCCCGGCGTCATCACATTCGAGGAAAAGCCATCATGGTATTTGACGTCGCCCGCGAGCACATCCGGCTGCTGCTTGCCTTCGAATGAAGAGAACAGGTCCTTGGGCATCTTGCCCAGGGTATTGACCAGCACATTGAGGCGGCCGCGGTGGGCCATACCGATCACCAGCTCCTGTACGCCCGCACTGCCGGCCTTCTGCAGCAGATGGTCGAGCATCGGAATCAGGCCATCGCCACCTTCCAGCGAAAACCGCGTCTGGCCGACATACTTGGCATTGAGGTATTTCTCAAGCGTCTCGGCCGCAGTCAGCCGATCCAGCAGATGCCGCTTGAATGCGGCGTCATAGGTTGGGCGACCGCGCGTCGGTTCCAATTTCTCCGACATCCAGCGCTTCTGCGGAATGTCCGAGATATACATGTACTCAACACCGATGGTGCTGCAGTAGGTATCGCGCAAAGCCTGAAGAATCTCGCGCAGCGTGGCCTTAGCCGGACCGTGCAGCGTGCCGGTGTCGAACACCGTGTCCATGTCCTGATCGGTCAGGCCATAGAACGCCGGGTCGAGTTCGGCAATTGCCGGCTGCTCCATGCGCTTCAACGGATCGACATTGGCGATGCGGTTGCCCTGGAAGCGATAGGCCGAGATCAGTTGTAATACCGAGAACTGCTTCTGCAGGTTGCGTTGCGTGACCTCGGTGCTGCCGCCACCGTTGCGACGGCTGCGCGCGAGCTCGACGAAACGTTGCTGGATTTCCGAGTGATCAACGTCAGCAGGACCATCATCAAGTTTCTGCAGTTCGTCAAAATAACCGCGCCAGCGCGGTTCGACAGACTGAGGATCCTTCAGATATTGCTCGTAGAGGCCTTCCACGAACGGTGCATTGGCACCAAACAGCAGCGAGGTGGCTCGCGATTCTTTGATCATCTCTTTACCTGATCGTTATCCAGCCTCTGCCCCGCACGAGGCGGGGCATCAGGCTTATTTGCGTTTACCCATCGGCACAAAGTCGCGGGGCGTGGCTCCCGTAAACAGCTGACGTGGACGGCTGAGTTTCTGTTCAGGATCTGCAATAAGTTCCTTCCACTGCGCAATCCAGCCAACGGTACGGGCCAGCGCAAAAATCGCGGTGTACATGCTGACGGGAATACCCAAAGCCTTGTAGACGATGCCCGAGTAGAAGTCGACGTTCGGGTAGAGTTTGCGCTTGATGAAATAGTCGTCGCTCAGCGCAATCCGTTCGAGTTCCATCGCCAGCTTGATCAGCTTGTTGTCTTTCATGTCGAGCTCTTCCAGCACCTCATGACAGGTTTTCTGGATCAGTTTGGCGCGCGGATCGTAGTTCTTGTAAACGCGGTGACCGAAGCCCATCAGCATGGCCTGGCCGTCTTTTTCCTTCACGCGCTTGATAAAGGCCGGGATGTTCTTGATATCGCCGATTTCATCGAGCATCTTCAGCACGGCTTCGTTGGCGCCGCCATGCGCCGGCCCCCACAGGCTGGCAATACCGGCCGAAATACAGGCGAAAGGGTTGGCGCCGGTGGAACCGGCCAGACGCACCGTCGAGGTCGAGGCATTCTGTTCGTGATCGGCATGCAGGATCAGAATACGGTCGATTGCGCGTGAAATCACCGGATTCGGCACGTATTCCTCGCAGGGAGTGCCGAACATCATGTGGAGGAAATTGTCGGTGTAGCTCAGCTTGTTCTTCGGATACATGAACGGCTGACCCATGTTGTACTTATAGGTCATCGCCGTAATCGTCGGCAGCTTGGCAATCAGGCGGAAGGCCGAAATGTCGCGGCTGCGCTGGTCGTAAATGTTGATTGAATCGTGATAGAAGGCCGACAAGGCACCGACCACGCCGCACATCACCGCCATCGGGTGGGCATCGCGGCGGAAACCGCTGTAAAAGCGCGACAGCTGCTCATGAACCATCGAGTGATGGGTGACGATGTCGTCAAATTCGAGCTTCTGATCCTTGGTCGGCAGTTCGCCATTCAGGATCAGATAAGCGACTTCCAGGAAGTCGCATTTTTCGGCCAGTTGCTCGATCGGATAGCCGCGATACAGCAGGATGCCCTGATCGCCGTCGATATACGTGATGTTGGAGCGGCAGCTCGCCGTCGACATGAAACCAGGGTCATAGGTGAATTTGCCGGTTTTGCCGTAAAGGCTGCGGACGTCGATGACCTCAGGACCGACGGTTCCCCCCAAAATCGGGAAATCCACCGACGGGCTGCCATCGCTGAAAGAGAGGGTTGCGAGCTTTTCTTTCATAACTATCTCCGTATTATCAGTTACTTGAGTTATATATCTTATGTAATACTTGAATCAACATCACACCGTTACTGACGTTGCAAGCGTCGGATCAGAGCGTCGTAGCGCTTGGGCGCCTCCTCCTGCCCCATAACCCACGCCAACAGAACAGTATCGACTTCTCCCAGCAATTCCTTGAATAAATTCAGCTCTCCCGGCGTCAAACTGTCGAAGTCCTCGGCCAGAAAGCGCTGCAAAATCAGGTCCATCTCCAGCAATCCACGACGACATTGCCAGCGGATACGGTCCATATCCCCCATATCCGCTATTTCCTCAAACCGTACGCTTGACCAGCAGATCTTTGATCTTGCCGATGGCCTTGGTCGGGTTCAGACCCTTCGGGCAGACATCAACGCAGTTCATGATCGAATGGCAGCGGAACAGTCGGTACGGGTCTTCCAGGTTGTCCAGGCGCTCGTTGGTCGCCTGATCTCGCGTGTCAGCGATAAAGCGGTATGCCTGCAGCAGGCCGGCCGGGCCGACAAATTTGTCCGGATTCCACCAGAACGACGGGCAGGACGTTGAACAGCAGGCGCAAAGAATGCACTCATAAAGACCGTTGAGTTCTTCGCGGTCTTCCGGCGATTGCAGCCGTTCGGTTTCGGGACGCGGCGTCTCGTTGACGACATACGGCGTCACCGAGTGATACTGTTTGAAGAACTGCGACATGTCGACGATCAGATCGCGGATCACCGGCAGGCCGGGCAGAGGACGGATTACCACCGGCTCTTTCAGGTCGGCGATCTTGGTAATGCAGGCCAGCCCATTCTTGCCGTTGATGTTCATCGCATCCGACCCACAGACGCCTTCGCGGCAGGAGCGACGGAAGGAGAATGTGTCATCGGTCGACTTCAGCCGGACCAGCGCATCGAGCAGCATGCGGTCGGTTGGTTCGAGCTGGATGTCGTAATCCTTCATGTACGGCTTTTCGTCTACATCCGGGTTGTAGCGGTAAATAGAGAGGCGCATCGGTCTTCCTTGATTCTTAATAAACCCGAGCCTTGGGCTCGAACGATTCAACGGTCAGGGGCTTGAGGTTGACCGGCCGGTATTCCAGACGGTCGTTGTCCTTGTACCAGAAGGTGTGTTTCATCCACTTGGCATCATCACGATCCGGAAAATCGCTGCGGTCATGGGCGCCGCGAGACTCCTGGCGGGCATGTGCAGAAACCATTGTCGACATCGCCACTTCCACCAGATTCTCCAGCTCGAGCGCTTCGACGCGTGCAGTGTTGAACACCTTGCTCTTGTCCTTGAAATACAGGCTCTGCGCACGTTTGCCCACTTCCTGCATTTTGCGCACACCCTCAGCCAGGCTGTCAGGGAAGCGGAACACGCCGCAATGCAATTGCATCGTGCGACGCATTTCAGCTCCCACCTCGGCCACGTCTTCACCGGACTTTGCCGAATCAAGCCGGGCCAGTCGTGCGAGTGAACGGTCAGCGGCATCTTTCGGCAGGTCCTGATGGGCCAGTGCATCACTCGCCAGATCCTTGACCACCTGCTCCCCCGAAGCCTTGCCGAACACCAGCAGGTCAAGCAGCGAATTAGTGCCCAAACGGTTCGCACCGTGCACAGACACGCAGGCGCATTCGCCGGCCGCGTAAAGGCCTTTGACGATCGCCCCGCCGTTGTGACCGGCAAGTACCTGGCCATTCATATTGGTTGGGATACCACCCATCTGGTAATGGCAGGTCGGCACCACCGGGATCGGATCCTTTGCGGGATCCACATTGGCAAATTTGATCGCGATCTCGCGAATACCGGGCAGCCGCTTGTCGATCACGTCAGCACCGAGATGATCGAGCTTCAGCAGGATATGGTCCGCGTCCTTGCCGGCGCCGCGGCCTTCCTTGATTTCGGTCGCCATTGCACGTGAAACCACGTCGCGGCTGGCCAGATCCTTGACCGTCGGCGCATAGCGCTCCATGAAACGCTCGCCGTTCTTGTTGAGCAGGAAGCCGCCTTCGCCGCGCACGCCTTCGGTAATCAGCACGCCAGCACCGGCAACACCGGTCGGGTGGAATTGCCAGAACTCCATATCTTCCAGCGGAATGCCGGCACGTGCCGCCATGCCCAGACCGTCACCGGTATTGATGAAGGCATTGGTGCTCGCCGCATAAATCCGGCCGGCGCCGCCAGTGGCCAGCAACGTCGCCTTGGCGTGCAGGATGCAGACTTCACCAGTTTCCATTTCCATCGCCACCACGCCCAACACATCACCAGCCTGATTGCGGATCAGATCCAGCGCCATCCACTCGACGAAAAACTGGGTATTGGCGCGCACATTGCGCTGGTACAGCGTGTGCAGCATCGCGTGACCGGTACGGTCCGCTGCAGCACAGGCCCTTTTAACTGCTCGCTCGCCATAGTTGCTGGTATGGCCACCGAAAGGACGCTGATAGATCTTGCCGTTATCGAGCCGGTCGAACGGCATACCGTAGTGTTCAAGCTCGATCACCGCTTCATTGGCCTTGCGGCACATGAACTCGATCGCATCCTGGTCGCCGAGATAATCGGAACCCTTGACGGTGTCATACATATGCCAGTGCCAGTTGTCCGGCTCCTCGTTACCGAGCGAAGCGGAAACGCCGCCCTGCGCAGCCACGGTATGCGAACGTGTCGGGAATACCTTCGAGAGCACCGCCACCCGCAGGTTGGCCTCAGCCAACTGAAGGGCTGCGCGCAGCCCGGAGCCGCCCGCACCCACCACTACCGCATCAAACTGCCTTGTCGTAATGCCCATTGCTTATTTGCCCCAGAGAATCTGTACTGTCCAGGCGCCATAACAAATCAGCGCCAGTATGACCACGACATACAGCGTCAGCCGCAAGCCGGAAGCCTTGATGTAATCCATGAATATGTTACGGATGCCGACCCACGCGTGATACAGCAACGCCACCAGGAACAGCAGCGCCGCATAACGCATCATTGACAGACTCCACAAAGCCTGCCAGTGCCAGAAGTCGAATTTCGGCAGCGTAATCAACGCCATCAACAGCAGCAGCGTAAAGACCAGCATGATGACTGCGGTAATGCGCTGGGCCAACCAGTCGCGCAACCCGTAATGGGCACCTACCACTTCACGATTCACCATAGCCGCACTCCTACTGCCAGAGTCAGCACAATCGCACCAACCAGAACCACCAGACTGCTGGCGCGCGCCGTTTCCAGCTCCGCCCCCACATGAAGGTCAAGGAACAGGTGTCGCACACCAGCCAGCAGGTGATGCAGATAACCCCAGAGCATGGCCAGCAGAAAAAGTTTCATCAGCGGGTTGGAAACCACCGCATGAAACTTGGCAAAAGACTCCGGCGACTGGAGACTGGACTGAAAAAGCCAGAGAAGCAGCGGCAACATCAGAAACAGCACCGCTCCGCTGACGCGATGCATGATGGATACGATACCCGGCACCGGCAACCTGATTGTGATCAGATTGAGATGCTTGGGCCTGGTTTTGGCCACTGTCGAAGACACGTGCTGCTCTCCTTGATTTACAAATTAGCGTTCAACGTAACGGGTTACCGGCGGTAGCCGACTGCAGCTTCCACAGCATCGTTTCATGCTCACCGGAATGACCGCGATGTTGCAATGCAAGCATCAACATCAGTTGAGAGTTTTTAGCACAACCTGAATTGGGTCAGGACTACGTTTAAGCGCATGAAATACTACCAGCTTTTCTCCTGCCTAGAAACGCAGAAAACGTTCTTCAACAGTAAAAACGGTTCATGCGATCAGCACGCGTTGACGCGAACGTAAAGCATGACTGCAACCCAATTCCACATATCGTTATGTTGTGCCGCATGATGCACCGGCTTGATGCAAAACATCGATGGGGTCGGCTGAATCATCCGGCCAGCAACCGGTTGCACGACTTAGAATTATTTATTGGACACAGTGATCAAACGATCACGCTTTTTGCACTTAAGCTTGATCCTGCTCAATCCTCTTCAGTTGACCGTAATTCCCCCCCTTGGCTATCATCGCGCAGTTCCCATAGGTGTGCGCCGCAATCCGGAGTTCCCTCTGCACGGTAGCCGCCAAATCTCAAAAACCCAGGAAATTCAGGAGCTTCCAGATGAAACAACCCATGCGCGTAGCCGTGACTGGCGCGGCCGGCCAGATTGGCTACAGCCTGCTGTTCCGCATCGCCAGCGGCGAAATGCTCGGCAAAGACCAGCCAGTCATCCTTCAATTGCTGGAAATTCCCGACGAGCGCGCACAAAAAGCTTTGAAGGGCGTGATGATGGAACTGGACGACTGCGCCTTCCCGCTGCTGCAAGGCATGGTCGCCGCCTCCGACCCTATGGTCGCTTTCGCCGATGTTGATGTGGCCTTGCTGGTTGGCGCCCGCCCCCGCGGCCCCGGCATGGAGCGCAAAGACCTGCTCGAAGCTAACGGCAAGATTTTTGCGCCGCAAGGGCGCGCACTGTCTGAAGTTGCAAAGCGCGACGTCAAGGTGCTGGTGGTCGGCAACCCGGCCAATACCAACTGCCTGATCGCAATGAACAATGCGCCCAAGCTCAAGCCGACGAACTTCTCGGCAATGATGCGCCTTGATCACAACCGGGCCCTGACGCAAGTTGCACAGAAAATCGGCAAACCGATTACTGACATCAAGAAACTTGCTGTTTGGGGCAATCACTCCGCCACGCAGTATCCGGATGTGTTCCATGCCACTGCCGGCGGCAAAAAAATCTGGCCGATGATCAAGGATCAGGCCTGGCTGGAAAACGACTTCATTCCGACCATCCAGAAACGTGGCGCCGCCA
>CAMAYE010000180.1 GCA_945862135.1 Bordetella parapertussis | reverse complement strand
CCTGGTCGAAGAGATGATCCGCAGCACGCGGGTGTCGAAGCTGCTGGGCAAGTTCCGCAAAATGCCGGCGGTGAACCGGGAGGCGCTGGAGGAAGTGCTGCTGCGGATTTCGGAAATGGTCTGCGAGCTGCCATGGATCGAGGAGCTCGATATCAATCCGCTGATTGTCGACGAGAGCGGTGCCATTGTTGCCGATGCGCGTATTGTTGTCGGTCAGCATGCGCCGGTGCGCGGCCGTTACGGCCACATGGCGATTCATCCCTATCCGGCACGTCTGGTCAGCACCTGGCAACCGCCCGAGGGCGAACTGGTCACCTTGCGTCCGATTCGCCCGGAAGATGCTGAACTCGAGCAGGAATTTGTGCGTGGGCTGTCGCCAGAGAGCAGACGTTTTCGGTTCATGGATACGTTGCGCGAGCTGACGCCGACAATGCTGGTACGTTTTACGCAGATTGATTATGACCGGGAAATGGCATTTGTCGCGATCGTGCAGCGTGACGGCAAGGAAGTTGAGGTTGGCGTCTGCCGTTACATCACCAATCCCGATGCGGTGACCTGTGAATACGCGATCGTGGTTGCCGATGACTGGCAGCGCCGCGGATTGGGGCGACGCATGATGGGGGTGCTGATCGAGGTGGCGCGCCGACGTGGACTGGAGGCGATGATCGGCCATGTGATGAGCAGCAACCGCGGAATGTTGCAGCTCTGCCAGGATATGGGCTTTGTGGTGTCCGACAGCAACGATGATCCACAGGTGAAGCGGGTAACGCTGGCGCTGAAGGGCGACTGAGACGATTAAGCTCACGTTGTGGATGTCGGCGCCAGAGCTGCCTGGCGGCGATGTTAAACTGCAGCATCCCCTTTTTAACCGCTTTTTGAGCCTTTATCTTGCAACGACACGATCTCCCTGATGCAAGGCTGTTGCAGCTGACGGCTGCGGCTGTCATTGCCATTGTGCTCTGGTTTGTCGCCCGCGGCGTATTGCCCGAAGCATGGCGCTCTCCGGGCAGTCCGGAGCTGTATCTGACAGGGGTCGCTGGCGTATTGCTGTTGCTGGTGCCGGTGGCGTTTGTCATTGCCAAACGCGGCGGCAGCGGCGCCAATCCGGTCAACTGGTTCAATGCCCACGTCGCCTGCTCTCTGCTGGGCATGGTGCTGATCGCTGTCCACTCGGGCGGTTTTTTGCGCCGGCCGCCGGCGCTGCTGTTGTTGGCGCTGCTCGCGCTGGCCTTACTGGGTGTCTGGGGGCGGGTGCGTGGATCACGACGCATGGCGGCAACCTTTGCGTCGAAAGCGCCGGCGTTTACGGTGCCTGATGCGGCAACCCGTGACAGGCTGCGTGTATTAATCACGGAGAAGCGCCAACTCCTGACGCAACTGGATCCACAAGCGAATGAAGGCACGTTCTCGGTCAATCTGCCGCATTTCATTCGCAGCCCCGGACTGGCGCTGGCCTATCGCAAACTGACGCGCGAGGAATCGCTGCTGCTGGGGAGTCGTGCAGCGGTATCCGCCAAACAGGCGTGGTGGCGACCCTTGCATATGGCGCTGGCCTGGTTGTTTGTAATGGGGGTGGTGATCCATGTGATCACCGTAACCTTCTTCGCCGGTTACGTCGCTGACGGCGGACCGATTACCTGGTGGCATTTGCGGGCATGGGGAGGCTGACATGGACGGCGTAAATACGGGACCTTCCGAACGCGTTGCGCTGCTGATTGACCTCGAGCGCTGCACTGGCTGCAAAAGCTGCGAGGCGGCGTGCAAGACCGAACATCGCCTCGGTCCCGGCGAATACCGAAACAAGGTGGTGTGGGCGAGCGCGTTGGAAGAGGCGGGCCTCGCCTTCCTGACGCTGACCTGCCAGCACTGCGAACGACCAGCCTGCCTGCGCGCCTGCCCGGTCAATCCGAAAGCCATTGCCAAGGATCCGGTCACCGGCGTCGTGCGTGTCGATGAATCGCGTTGTACCGGTTGCGGTGAATGCGTCATCGCCTGTCCGTACAGTGCAATGGGTTACGACGCCAAGGGCCATCATGCGGTGAAGTGCGACCTTTGCTCGGAGCGTCGTGCGGAAGGATCAACAACAACCGCCTGCGCCAGTGTCTGCCCGACGCAGGCGATTCGTTTCGGCAAACGTGACGAACTTCTGGCCGATGCCCGAGAGTCCGGCCGCCTGCCGCGAGACAACGATCATTTCCTGCTTGGACCGGCGACGATTTATCTGGAACGCACCACACCACGTAATGAGGCGACGCCGACGTCGATCACACCGGCGCGTGCACATCCCGGCGAATCACGGCGACCCTCATTCATGGACGGACTCGCGGCGCAGACTGCGGTGCAGGCGCAGAAACCGGCGTTTCCCTATGGCGAAACACGCGAAGACACCGCGCCGGATCGTGTGGTGCCCGGCGGCTGCAATATCTGCTTCAACTGCTGCACCGTTAAATTTCACTTTAAAAACAACAAGTTAATAAAGATCACCGGTAACGAGGACGATCCCCTGCTGAAGGGGCGTGTCTGCCCGAAGTCGCAGCTGACGCTGCAGATGTACCACAGCGAGCACCGTTTGCTGTATCCGCAGAAGCGCGTTGGCGCACGTGGTGAAGGAAAATTTGAACGTATTTCCTGGGATCAGGCGCTGGATGAAATTGCCGAGAAATTGAAAGGCATTCGCGACCAGTACGGCGCGGAGGCACTGGCGATGTTCATCGGTACGCGCACCGGCATTCTCGATTACCGCGCGACGACCAAGATGTTTGCGCAAATGTTCGGCACACCGAACAAGGACGGTACTGATCCCTTCTGCGCCAGCGGCAAAAACGTTGCTTTCGAAATCACCTTGGGCAGCATCGGCAGCGGCAACAGTTATACCGAAAACGATCTCGGTTCCGCCGAGTTGTACGTTTACATCGGCGACAACCAGGCGGAAACCCGGCCTGTTTATTTCGGGATGATCAACGACTGGCGCATCAAAAACGGCGCGAAGATGGTGGCCGTGGATCCGCGCTTGACGGCGACTGCGTCGAAAGCCGATCGCTGGTTGCCGATCCGCCCGGGCACCGACATGGCGCTGGGCCTCGCGTTGGCGCAGCACATCCTCGCCAACAATCTGCATGATGCGCAGTACTGCGCCGACTGGGTGCTGGGTTTCGAGCAGTGGCGCGACTTCATCCTGCAGAAAAACTACACGCCGGAGTGGGCCGAGCACAGTACCGGCATTGCGGCGGCGGACATCAAACGTCTGGCTGAAGAAATTGCTGCGGCGGATGGCTGCGTGATTTTCGCCAGCCGTGGCGTCAACCAGCACACCAACAGCACGCAGACCAACCGCGTGTTGATGTTTGTCGCGGCGATCACCGGCAACTGGGGCCGGCGCGGCGGCGCCTTTTTCAATATGAGCGCGGGCACGCCGATAGCTGCCAAGGTGCCGGAACACCGCGCGCCGAAAATCAACAAACAACGGGTGCGGCGCAGTCCCGCCGGCTGGACTGAGGCGATGCTGCACGGCAAGCCGTACCCGATCCGCGCGCTGATTACCTGCAACAACCCGATGGCGCAATGGCCGGGGCAGGCGAAGGCTCGCGAAGCCTTTGCGGCGCTCGACCTGATGGTGCACATCGAACTCTTCGCCAATGAAACCTCGGCCTTTGCCGACTACCTGCTGCCGGCGGCCAGCGGTATCGAGAAAGGCGAGATCGGTCGTTCCAACGACGATCGCCGTATTGTGTGGATCGACAAGATGATCGATCCGCCGGGCGAAGCGAAGTCGGATACGTGGATCTGGATCGAACTCGGCAAACGTTTTGGTTTTGATGATGTGCTGAAAGACAAATACAAAGATCCCGCAGTGTTCTGGGATGAAGTCTGCATCGACAGTCCTGGTTTGCGTGGCTGTACCCAGAAGCGTTTGCATTCGGTGCCGTACCGCTGGGTGCGTCAGCCGGTCGCCACCGAAGATGCACCGGAGATCGAGACGCTGTTTCTCGAGGGCACCACGGTTCCGGGCGGTGCGCCGGGACGGCGCTTCCCCACCAAATCGGGGAAACTGGAGTTCTGGACCGCTGAACTTGAAACCAAATTCAATGTGCTGGGGCTGTCGGCCCTCCCGGAGTTTTATTCGGAGCGCGAACAGCTTGTTGATCTGCCGTACATGGAATTGCTGGAAAACGATGGCGAAGCCGGCGTGATTTCGCCCTTCTGTTCGCCGGCCACCGGCAGCGCGCGTGGCCGCATTGTCGCGCCCGGCCCCGATCACCCGGGTCTGAAATTGCGCGAACAGGGTTTCGATACCGAACTCGTCACCGGCCGGCCGTCGGCAGCGCATTTTCACAGCTGGACGCATTATTTCTGGCAGTCGCAGGAAATGTGGCCGGACCTGTTTTGCCAGATTCATCCCGACAAGGCGGCGAAACTCGGCATCAAGGATGGCGAGCGCGTACGTGTCGAGTCTGCACACGGCAGCATCGAGGCCATGGCCTGGGTGCATGCCGGTATCCGGCCGACCGCCGTGTTCATCCCGATCGGCTGGGGCGAGCGCCAGCCCTACAACCCTTGGCGCCCGGTGAACTTCCTCACGGACAGCACCCAGCGCGATCCTGTGTCGGACCAGACCAACCTCAAGGTGCTGCTGTGCCGGGTGTCGCGTGCAGACGGGGCAGTGGGGTAAACTCTGCCGCCGCTGCAACGGCCGGGCTGAGTCCGGCGCCGATTTTTCAGAACATGAGTGTCCGCAACGATGGGTGACGTCAACCAGCTGATTTATGCGCAAGCCGTTTTCCGGAATTTCCGGGGACGCGTTCTGGAAATTGGCTCCAAGGACTACGGCAACACCCAGCCTTTTCGCGAGCTCTTCCGGGATTCGGAATACGTCGGCATTGATCTTGAGGCAGGGGCTAACGTTGATTTCGTGGTTGACCTCGAAAAAGGCCTTGGCCCTCTGACGGGGCAGAAATTCGACCTGGTTATCGTGTGCTCGGTGCTTGAGCACTCGCCACGGCCCTGGATACTTGCGGAGAATATCCAGTCGGTCGTGTCGGATGAGGGCGCATTGATGAGCTGCCATCCGTGGGTGTGGCGTTATCACAAGTACCCCGATGATTATTTCCGTTTCTCGCCGAAGGGCATCATGGCGATTTTTCCGGAATTCAAATACTGGTTGCCGATGTTTTATGCGTCGAGCGTCCAGGGCGAGTTTTTCTCGTTCTCGGATGACGAAGGCGTGGACAACAATCTCGCGTATTACAGCGCGGAAAAGCGCAAGTATCTGCCGTATCTGCAGAGCATGATGACTGGCACCCGCTCGGAGGCGGTTTACCAGAAACTGTTCGCCGATTTTTCCAAGGCCGCCAGCCAGACCGGCGCTTGATCCGGAAACCCGTTCAACACACGAAGGTTCCAGCATGTTTCGAAGCTACCGTGAGGCCTATTTTTCGCAGCGTCAGTTCGATTCGGACAAGTGGGAACACTATTTCGATATTTACGATCATTTGCTGTCGCATCTTTACGGCAAGGACATTTCCTTCCTTGAAATCGGCGTGCAGAACGGCGGTTCCATCGAGGTGGCGCGCAAGCTGTTCGGACCCAAATCGAAAATAATGGGTATCGACATTGATCCGAAATGCAAGCGGGTGGAAATCGCCGGAGTTGCAGACAAGATTGTCATCGGATCCCAGGTCGAGGAGCGTTGCGTGGACGAGGCGCTGCAGTTCATGCCGAGTATCGACGTACTGATCGATGACGGCTCGCATGTGCAGACACACATGATCATGTCATTCATCAATTTTTTTCCGTCGCTCGCCGAAAACGGCGTCTATATCATCGAAGACACTCACACCAATTATTCACCGGAGCATCAGGAGTCGTTCCTGGGAATCGGGCTTTATGACTATTTCAAGGGGCTGTCGGAACGCCTGAACATTGACTTCATCGATGCCGATCTGCGCAAGACGCGCTACAAGCTGCCGCGCGAGCAACGTTCGCCGCGCAACGTTCCGCCGGACGTCTGTCGCGATATTTTCTCGATTGAGTTCTTCGACAGCGTGATTGCCATCCGGAAACGCCGCAAGCAGGAGCCGCTGAGAATTCGCAAGTGATTTCCGTAGTTGTTATTCCGGCGGTGGGCGGTCGCTAAGCTGGTGCATATTGATGAAAATAGTCTGGATAACCGTTCCCACCGACCTGATCGAAACTGCATCAGGCGTGGATTCAAAAGTAGCCAGCGTCCGTTATCGGGCACTGATACCGGCTGCCGGCCTGCGTACGCTAGGCCACGAAGCGACGGTCATTGGTCATGACCGGAATTCCATGGAACGTTCTCGCCAGGCGATCGCCGGCGCTGATGTGGTCATTTTCCGTCGCAATTACGATGAGCCGGAATGTATCGAGAGCCTGCTCGGTGAAACGGCAGCCGCAGGAATAAAAACGGTCTTTGATCTTTCCGATGACCGGCTGCAGGGGCGTGTCGGGCCGCATCTGCGGCGCATGGTTGAGCTGGCCGGGTCGGTAGTGACGACCGCGGAATCGCTGCGGACCAAGATACGCGAGGAGTACGGCAAGGACGCTTTTGTCATCGGCGATCCGTTTGAAGGGCCGCGCGGCGAACCGCGCTGGCAACCCGGGCCGCGGCTGAAAGCCCTGTGGTTCGGGCATCCGGTCAACCTCCCCAGCCTTGAACAGAGCCTGCCTGTTTTGCTGCAGGCCTGCCGCAGAAAACCGATGGATCTGCGCATCGTTACCGAACGGGTCGAGGGTATCGAGCGCCAGTGCAAGGACTTCAATTCCAAAAACCGCAATCTGCTGTCGATGCGTTTTGCGGAATGGTCCAATGCCGAAACCTGGAGATCCCTGGCCGAAGCGGATTTTGTGGTGATTCCGTACATCGCCGGACATCCGCGTTCGCTCGCCAAAAGTCCGAACCGGATCATCGAGTCGCTGTGGGCCGGCCGATTTGTCGTGGCGCAGCCCATCCCCTCGTATCTGGAATTCAGCGACTGGGCGTGTATCGGCGAGGATATTGCCGGGGGTATCAGCTGGATGCTCGACAACCCGGCGACGATTGCACCGCGGATCGCGGCCGCGCAGCAGCATATTGCGGCAACTTATTCCGCTGAGCGCATATCCGCTGACTGGGAGAACGTCTGCAGGCAGTTGTAATTCGGTCCCACCACTTGCCCTCGCCCAAGCACGGCGGGTAGCGTAAAATCGCCAGACTCCTGCGGGTGTAGTTCAATGGTAGAACGGCAGCTTCCCAAGCTGCATACGAGGGTTCGATTCCCTTCACCCGCTCCATCTTGCCTTGATCCTCTGGTGACCCGGCGCCCGATGTTCAGAACTGATTCCCGTCAGGTCTTTCGGCTATGACTACCCGCGGTGATGCCGCCGTCAATGAGTTTGCGCCCGCGCTGATAGCCTGGCAGAAGCGCCATGGCCGCCACGATCTGCCGTGGCAACAGACGCGCGATGCCTACGCGGTCTGGCTGT
>CAMAYE010000179.1 GCA_945862135.1 Bordetella parapertussis | reverse complement strand
GGCCCGAGTAAGTGAAAGGTAGGGGCGGTGCTGTCGGTAATGGCGGCGGCGGCGGCGGTGGCGGAGGGGGTGGGGGTGGGGAGACAAACCAGGTGTGGCTGCGGAACGACGATTTTTCATCGACTGCAGCGAGCAGGTCGAGGTCACGCTCGCGCGGCGTTTTCAACGCTTCGGCTTCCGCAGGCTTAGAGGCAGCCACAGTTTCCGTAGCGCTTGCGGGGGCGGCAGTCTTTTTAGCCGAAGTCGGGGCAACCAAGGGAATGGCGGCATTCTCGCCGGCCTCCGGTACCAAAAAGTGCAGGGCAGCGGCGCCGACGACGCCAGCGGTCAGCAGAAGCTTGCGCATTTTAGGATTGAGGGATTTCACGAGGCCCCCACAAAAAGCGAAAGTTTGACTCGGACCTGCAGGTTTTCGTCGGCAATCTGGTCGCGTCGAAACTCCAGTGCATCCAGCGCAAGGCGCGGGTCGTTGCGCAGGCACTGCGCCAGATAGGCACGGATCGACGGATAATTCCCTTTGAGGGGCAGGCTGATGGTGTAGGTCCGGTAGCGGCTGTCGGCAGAGGATGCCAGGCGGTAATCACCCTCCAGCAGGGCCAGTTTGTGTTCCTCTGCGGCATTGAAAAGGCGGAGCACCGCAGCATTGATCTCATTTTCCGGGGTCAGAGGACTGTTTTGTATTTCTGGTGTTGGCGCCGCTACAGTGGCAACACCACTGCTCACTGGTGTTACCGGGGCTGCGACGAACTGCAAGTAGAGCATCGCCAGCAGACCCGTAGTCATCAGCGCGCAACCGATAATGCCTGCGATGCCGATATCACGGGCAATGCGCCGTAGCGGGCGGCTATACTGCCGGAACTGAGCGGCGGAAAACGTTTTCACTTGTTCGACCTCCACTGCACAGCCACCATGAAGCGCAGGGGCTTGTCCTGATCTTCGGTGCGGACCTGGTGTGACACCAGCACGGCGCTCGAAAACGCCGGATTGTTGGCGAGGGCGCTGACGAAAGTGGTCATGGCCTCAGCGGTCTTTCCTTCCGCGCTGATTTGTATTCGGCCTTTTTCGGCATCCGGTTCCACAGTCAGCAGCACCACATGATCGGCAACCGCCTGATCAATGGCTGTCAGGATCATGCCCCAGGGCGTCGCGAGGCGGCGGTTCAGTGCGTCAAAGCGCTGGACCGTGCCAGCTGGTTTTTCCGCGGCGATACGCCGGGCTTTTTCCTCGGCAGCAGCTTTTTCTGTCGCCCCACGGCGTTCCTCAAGGGCAAAACCAGCAAGTAACGCACAAAAGGCACCGGCAGCCAGCAGCCAGTAACCTGGCGGCAGGGCACGTTTGCGTACTGCAAAATCAAGCTGAAGACGGGGGGCGATTCGCATGACGGTGTTCTTGGATCAGTGCAGCCGGTGAATCACAACCTGCAATGCCGGATCGATTGCCTGATCGACGCTTGCACCGTGTTCGAAAAGATAAAGGGGCATTTCACCGGTAACGGCGAACAGTGATTGCTCGCGCGACAGTTCGCGTTCCAGGGTCACAGCTGGTTTGAGCCCCGAAAGCGGGGATTGCACCCAGGACCAGCCGTCGTTGCCGATCATGCCGATGACCATGCGCCCGGGCTCGACGCAGGCGAGCAGCGCGTGACTGCTGCCGCCGGGGAACCGGGCATGATCCAGCGTATGCGAAAACAGGGGTTGAATGGCGCTGCAGCGCATGCCGGATGCCGAGAGCGCGGCATTGATGTCCGCAAGCAGCGCTTCCGGGATCGCCGCCGCAATGATGCCTTCGTCGGATACGCCGCGCGAGAGACGAATGGTGCTCGACTCCCATTCCGCGCCGTTGCGTTCGGCAACCATCGCGCGCGCAAACTCGACTTCTTCAGTGCGGCGCAGCTTACCCCTGTCCGCCGGCAGCACGACGTAGCGCACCCAGTGGTTGGAGATGACGATGACGGGTTCGAAGGCGCGGTCCGCTGCGGCCTTCTGTTTGCCGCACCATTCCGACAGACAGGCCATCGCGCCTGCCCACTCGCGTCCGTCAGCGGCCGGGCAGGTCATGCGCAAAGCGTTGTCAGGACGTCCTTTGCTGAGGCTGATGATCTCCTTCGGCGAGATCAGCAGCGTCGGCTTGTCAGGACGCGAGAGTAACGCGGCGAACTTCTTCAATTGTAGTTTGACCATTTTTCACCATGTCGAGGGCGGCTTCCCTCAGTGTGCGAATGCCGGCTGCCTGAGCAGCTTCCTTGATCTTGCGTATCGGTGCGCGGGACTGGATCAGATCACGCATGTCGTCGTTCATTTCGAGAATTTCAGCGATGGCCCGGCGGCCGCGGTATCCGCTGCCGCGGCAATGCGCGCAGCCGATGCCCGCGGCATAGGCGTCGGTGATGCCGGCGCTGATGCCGGCACGCCGCAGCTCCGCGGCCTCCGGTTTCACCGGCTTCACGCACTGCGGGCAGTTCATCCGGATCAGACGCTGCGCAATGACCACGTTCAGCGCCGATACAAAACTGTAGCTGTCCACACCCATGTGGGCGAAGCGGCCGAACACGTCGAAAGTGTTGTTGGCGTGAACGCTGGTGAACACCAGGTGACCGGTGAGCGCCGACTGGACCGCAATCTGTGCGGTTTCCGGATCGCGGATTTCGCCGACCAGGATCTTGTCCGGGTCGTGGCGCAGGATCGAGCGCAGACCGCGCGCAAAGCCGAGGCCCTTTTTTTCGTTGACTGGTATCTGCAGAACCCCGGGCAGCTGGTATTCGATCGGGTCTTCAATAGTCACGATCTTGTCGCGGCCATTGTTGATTTCCGACAGCGCCGCGTACAGGGTGGTGGTCTTGCCGCTGCCGGTCGGACCGGTGACCAGCACCATGCCGTAGGCTTCGGTGATGTGGCGGCGGATCTGTTCCGCGCTCAGTTCATCAAAGCCGAGGCGGCTTAGCGAAAGCCCTTCGTTGGCAGTCGTCAGATTTTGTTTGTCGAGAATCCGCAGTACCACATCCTCGCCGTGCATGCTCGGCATCACCGATACCCGGAAGTCGACCCCGCGGCCCTTGATCGCAGCCTTGAAGCGGCCGTCCTGCGGTACACGGGTTTCCGAAATGTCGAGCTCGGCCAGAACCTTGACGCGCGAAATCGCGCGCTGCGCCAGTGCGCGGTCAGCAACGTGCGCGATCGGATTGAGCACGCCGTCTATGCGGTACAGCACGTGCAGTCCGTCAGGGCGCGTTTCGAGATGAATGTCACTGGCCTCGGCCTTCAAGCCGTCGTACAGCGTCGAGTTGACGATGCGCACCACCGGGCTCTCGTCCTCCGAGATTTGCGCCAGTGACAGTTCCTCGGTATTCGCCGATGCGCCGTTAGGGTCACCGGCGGCGACACTTTCGATCCCCGACATGGCGCGCATACTTTCCTCGCGCCGCGACAGCCAGGCTTCAAGGTCGGCCGGATGGGCAAGCGCACGTTCCAGCGGGTGCTGGTAGCGTGATTCGACCTGCGTGCAGCACTTGTCATCGAAAGGATCGGTCAGGACGACCAGCAGCGTTTCATCAAGCTTGACCACCGCACAGCGCGAGCGCGTGGCTTCGGAAAACGTCCAAAGAGAAAAATCGGCGGTAGCCTGTTCCAGCACCCGCGTGTCGAAATAGGACATGCGCAACCGTGTCGCAAGCGATGCCACGACAGCCGCCTCGCCGACATTGAGTTCGCGGTCAATGGCATGGATGACGTGAATGCCTTCTTCACCCGCATCTTTCCGCGCGCGATTGATGACGGCGGGATCGATCTGCGAAATGTTCCCTGCTGGGAGGTCTTGTGCGTTCATTCGATGGTTGCCGCCATGTCAAATATCGGGAGATACATCAGCACCACAATCCCGCCGATGACGATGCCGAGGAGCGCCATCAGCAGCGGTTCCATCATCCGTGTCAACGTGCCCAGGGTTCGTGACAGGCGCTGCTCTTCGAAGCTGGCCGCCCGGTCGAGCATTTCAGAGAGCCGGCCCGAACGTTCGCCGGCGCGGATCAGGCGCAGTGCGATGCCTTCGATCAGGCCGCTGCGTTCGAGCGTGTCAGAAAGCTGCTGGCCGTTGCGCAAAGCCCGGGCGGCAGCGCGTACCGCTTCGGCAAGACCTTTGGGAACGGCGATGACGCATTCCTCGAGCGCCTGCGCCAGCGGGATACCGGCCTGCAGCAGCATCGCGAGCGCGCGATAAAGGCGGATGTATTCAAAGGCCTGCATCAGGTTGGCGACTGCGGGAATCGCCAGCAGCGCACGGCGGAGGGCTCCGGTGCGCAGCGCGTGCTTGATCCCGGCGATCGCAAGCACCACGCCGGCAATGCTGCCGGCGAGCACCACCTGCCAGTTCGCGCGGGCAAACGAACCCCAGGCGAGCATCAGGCGGGACAATGCCGGCAGGTCGCGGCCCGCTTCACGGTAAACCTCGCTGAATTTGGGTACGACGAAGCCCAGCAGGAAGGCCACAACCAGCGCACCGACGCCGAGAAGCAGCGCGGGGTAAACCAGCGAGGCGCGTACAGTTGCCCCGAGGGCTTCTGCAGTTGTCGCGTATTCGGAGAAACGGCGCAGCGCGTCAGCGAGACCGCCGCTGCGCTCGGAGGAGCGGGCGGAAGCGATCAGCATGCGGGGAAAGGTGCCGTCAGCGTTTTCCAGTGCTTCCGAAAACGTAGCGCCCCGTGCCATTTCCGCGGCAATTTTTCCAAGCATCTGGCGGATCGCCGCATCCGGCTCGCGTTCAGCCAGCGCATCGATGGCTTCGGTGATGGTCAGGCCGGCCTCCAGCAAGGCCACCAGTTCCTGGGCGAAGGTTGTGACCTGCAGCTTCGCCTGGCGGCGCGGCAGTTGCCATTGCCAGTGAAAGGTTGATTCCACCTTGATGACGCGCATGCCCTGCCCCGCGACCAGCCGCTGCGCAGCTTCCGCGTTCGGCGCCTCGATACGCACCTGATGGGGTGCGCCGCCGGTGGAGATGGCCAATACCCGGAATTTCATGATTAGCGCGCTGCAATGTCCGCGTCGGGACCGGTGCCGCCCTGACGGCCATCGCGGCCCAGGGATAACAGGTCATATTCCGATTTTTCGCCGGGTACCCGGTAAATGTACGGGCGGCCCCAGGGATCCGCGGGTAAATCCCCCTTCAGGTAGGGGCCGTCCCATTTCGGTTCGTTTTGCGGACGTTCATTGAGCGCCGCCAGGCCGGCTTCGGTTCCGGGATAACGCCCGGTATCGAGGCGGTATTGATCCAGCGCTTTTTCCAGTCCAACGAGTTGCGCTTTGGCAACCTTGGCTTCGGACTTGCCCAACTGGCCGAAGTAACGCGGGCCGACGAAGCTGGCCAACAAGCCGATGATGACCAGAACCACCAGCAGCTCAAGTAAGGTGAAGCCGCGACTGGATGCGACGGGGCGATTGAAGATCGTGATCATTGTGAGTTTCATGGGAGGCTCGCGATAAGTGATGTTCTGATTTATCAATAATATCACTTTTGCTGATTAATGTGAAGTATTGTGAAGAAATTGCGTGTTTGACTCGGAATGGAATTGACTGGATGTTTTAGTTTTTCAGAATTTCTGTCTTGGATGAGCTGGTGTTCAGTCAGAAATAATCCGTAAGTTATTGAAGTAAATAATAAAAGTTATTCTGGTCAGGCGCCGTAATTTTCTTATTTCCTGGTCATGAATTGTGAAATGGAGTGGATCGCGGGTTGCGAACACGCTGCGGGAAAGAAACGGTCTTTCATTACCGCAATCAGCAGGTCATCCCTCTGAGCAGTCTGCACTGCACTGCCTGAAGGCAAGAATGAACAGTAAAGGCGGTTGACAACGGATCTGCTAAGGTTTTGCATGGCGGTGGGCGGTGCAAAAGTGGGTTAAGTGGTATCAATAATATCATTTTTACCGTTTACAGCAAATAACCTTTACGTTCACGAATTCGCACTGAAATAGCAATGCTGCCGATAGCGTTACAGGCATCTTTGAAAATTCTGCATAAAACCAACAAAAAAATCACAACAGAAATGGCAATATCGTTAAAATTACAGCCCTAACAGAGCCTGTGTTCTCCCGACGTTTCAGGGGTAATAGTTGGAGGGGCAGTTTTTCAGACGCAAGCTGCGCCGATCAACGTGATATCCGAGGGCATTAATGGCCGCCGAAAACGAAAAAAATCCTGACTTCTGCTCCACCCGCGAAGCCGCCCAGTTACTGGGTGTTTCGTTACGCACCGTGCAACTGTGGGTTGAGAGCGGCGTACTTAAGGCCTGGAAAACCGCAGGAGGGCATCGCCGTGTCGTTCGTTCGACAGTGGACGCCTTGCTCGGGCAACGGGACAAGGTGCTGCATCAGGCCACGGTAGCCTCCAAATTCCGCATTCTGGTGGTGGAAGACGAGTCGGATCTGCGTCGCCTCTATGAAATGACTCTGGCGACCTGGGATCTTCCGATCGAAGTGGTTACGGCATCCGACGGCTTCGAGGGTTTGGTTCAAATCGGGGCGAGCCGGCCGGATATGGTGATCTCCGATCTGAACATGCCGGGTATGGATGGTTTCAGAATGATCCGCAACCTGATGGCCAATGACGAATACAAGGGCTTGAATGTGGCGGTAGTGACTGCGCTCAGTGAGGCCGATATTGCCGACCGCGGCGGACTGCCTGCGGGTGTCACGGTGTTCCCGAAGCCGGTGCCCTTCAGCAAGCTGGAGGCGCTGGTGAAGGACGCGATCAGGGCTACCCCAAAAATGCGTAATGCCTAAACCGCGCGCTTCGTCCGCAGCCAGCGCCCGGGTGGCGTCGGAGCGGGCGCAATACGAGGCCGATACCCTTCGTCTCAAGGCGGTGCTGGATACGGTTCAGGATGCGACGATCAGCATTAACGCCGCCGGCATTGTGAAGTGGGCCAACAATGCCACCCAATCGGTTTTCGGATGGGCGCCCGAGGCGTTGGTCGGCAAAAATATTGCCGTACTCATTTCCGGGGTGGATGCCCAGACACATAATGCCTACATCAGCCGTTACCTGATTACGGGTAACAGCAGCATCATTGGCAAGCGTCGTCAGGTACAGGCCCGTCACTGTGACGGCCACGCCATACCAATCGAATTATCGGTCACCGAAACCGTTATTGACGGAGCCCCGGTCTTTGTTGCTGTAGCGCGTGATCTGAGCGACCTGCTGCGACAGCGTTCGGAGCTTGCGGTGATCGCCACCGAAATCGAGGCGGTGCTGAATGTCAGCCCCAGCGGCATCGCACTGTTCGATAGTGACGGCCAACTGCGGCATGTCAACAGCGTGTTCAAGGATTTGATGGACTGCCATCAAATTCCTGAGGGCTGCAGTCTCGCGACGCTGGACCTGCAGACCGCCAGCCTGGCAGGCAAGACCGGTATTTGCCAGCCGGTCGCGCATTTGCTGCCGTCCGGCAGGGATGTCGTGGTGCTGGAAGAGCCCCGTCATGTCGTACTGCGCCGCAACGTGAAGTCCCTG
>CAMAYE010000178.1 GCA_945862135.1 Bordetella parapertussis | reverse complement strand
TGGGGCATTTACGAGGACATCAAGGGCAAGGCCGTGCGTTACACCACCGGCGCTGAAGTGATGAAACACGCGCTGAAAGGCAAGGGCCGCGAAGTGGCCTTCGGTCCGATCACCGAAATCCTGCTGGAAAAAGAACACGGCCTGATCCTGGTCGGGCCGTTCCCGGCGGAAATCCAGAACTACACCTCGTACATTGCCGTGCCGATGAGCGCCGGGGCGCAGAAGAATGTGGCCCAGGAACTGGTGAAGTTTCTTGGGGGGCCGGCTGGCAAGCCCTTGTTTGTCGCTGCGGGCATCGAATAAGTATCCTGACGCCGCAATTCGCGGCATAAGCACGCGGTTTTTGGGCGATACTCGCTTCATCGACCGCGTGCCCGGTCATCGACGCCGGTTCAGGACCGGCGTTGTTCCCACCTGTTGCTGGTGAACCTGCGGGAACCGAAGCGCGCGGCGTTGACCTGATCATCATGAGCGAAATCCGCCCTTCCGACGACACGCAGCCACCCTCGCACATCACCGATCTGATGCGTGGCCGGCTTGCCTTGACGCCAGCCACAGTCACGCTGGTCGCGGCCAATGTTCTGGTGTTTGCAGCGATGCTGGCCAATGGCGCTGGCCTGTGGCATTCCCCCAATCATGTGCAACTCGCCTGGGGCGCGGGCTTCGGGCCTGCGACCAAGGATGGTCAGTGGTGGCGGCTGGGCACAGCCATGTTCCTGCACTTCGGCCTGGTGCATCTGGCGATGAACATGTGGGCGCTGTGGGATGGCGGCCGACTGGTTGAGCGACTCTACGGTTCGCTGCGTTTCTTCGGCATTTTTCTGGCCAGCGGACTGACCGGCAACCTGTTGTCGCTGATTGTTGCCGCCGACCGTGCGGTCTCCGGCGGCGCCTCCGGTGCAATCTTCGGCACCTATGGCGCGCTGCTGGTCTGGTTGTGGCGAGAGCGGCGGTCGGTGCATCCGACGGAGTTCCGCTGGCTGTTCGGCGGTGCGGCGCTGTTTACGGCGGCGACCATCGGCCTTGGGCTGCTGATCCCGGGCATCGACAATGCTGCGCATATCGGCGGGCTTGTCGCGGGGGCATTGCTCGGTGCGGCAGCGGCGCGACCGTTGCCGGGACGGGCCGCGGCAACAGGGCGCCGGCAGTGGTTCGCGGCTGTAGTGTATGCAGTCATGGTGGCGGTGCTGATCATGCGGATTCCCGATCCGCTGTACCGCTGGAAGGATGAACTGCAGGCGCGTTCGGAGGTTCGCGAATTTCTGGTCACGGATCAGATGATTGCGCAACGCTGGCAGGAACTGATGAGCGCGAGCAAAAAAGGCGGAGCGACCTTTGAGGAACTGGCGGGTCGTATCGAGTCCGACATCACCATGGAATACCAGCAGAGTTTCGAACAACTCTCCGCCTTGAATCTCGACGCTGCGGCGCCTTCGGCTGAAACCGTGGCGATGTTGAAGCGCTACGCGCAATTGCGCAGCGAAGCCTCACATCTGCTCTCCGAGGGCATACGCCTGAAAGACCAGAAGATGATCGATGATGCGCTGGAAAAAGCGCGGCAGGCGCCGTATCTGGCGCGTGGCGTCAAACCACCGCCCGCTGCTCCGGAACGCTGAGGGGTTCTTACACGACTGCAGTGGCCGGTTCTGAATGTACGGTCAGTTTCGGTCAACGGCTCACGGGTTCCAGGCCGCTGCCGGCAATCGCCGGATGCGCTTCTGCCGAAGCCAGGAAAGCGATGACCTTGCGCGCGCAGGCCGGATCCGGTGAATTCGCGCCGATGCCCACTGTAAAGTTCGACGCTTTCTGCAGTTCCGGCGGAAGCGGCGTGACGTGGGCGATGCCAGGCACCGGCAGCAATTCGCTCATTTGCTGGAAACCAAAATCGAGCTCGCCGCGGGCAATCACCGTGCCGACGCGTTCACCGCCGCCGACCAGCCGGCTTTTGGGCAGCACCTGGTCGGCGATGCCGAGGCGCTGCACCAGTTCGGTGGTGTAGTACTTGCCGCTTTCACTGGCCGAGTAACCGATGCCTTTTGCTGCGAGCAGGGCTGCGCGCAGGTCATCAGCGGTGCGGATTTTCGGATCGGGCGCGCCTTCGCGCACCCCGAATCCCATCATCGAGCGTGCGATGATCGTTGCATGTTCTGCCAGCACATAACCGTCGGCAATAAACTGGCGCAGCACGCCGTCAGCGACGATGACGATGTCCGCCACTTCGCCGCGTTTGAGGCGGTTGGGGATCGAAATGTCGCCGGTGCCGATGGAGGTGGTGACGGTGACGATGGTTTTGCCGGTCAGTTGCTCCAGTTGCGGGATCAGGGATTTGTAGGCGGCGGTGAAGGCGCCGGAGGTCATTACGCGGAATTCGGTGCTTGTGCTGGTCATTGTTTGCGAGTTGTTAAAGGCAATTTACAGGCTGGGTGGAATGGACAGGATGGAGCAAGGTTACAGGCAGCAGATTTTGATCCTGTAAATCCTGCCCATCCTGTTAATTTGATTTTGCTTGGATTGAATCCGGAAATTACTGCACCTTCATGCCGACAGATTTGACGACCTTGGCCCAGCGTGTGATTTCTTCGCTGTACATCTTGCCGAATTCATCGACCGTGTTGCCGACAGGATCAAGACCCTGGCCGATCAGCAGCTTCTGCGCTTCTGGGGTGGTCACTGCTTGAGTAATCACTTGCTGCACCCGCTGGGCGATCGGCTTCGGGGTGGCGCCGGGCAGGAATACCGCATACCAGTTGTTGTAACCGAAACCCGGCACGCCGGATTCGGCGACCGTCGGGTATTCCGGCAATGCCGGTGTGCGTTTCGGGCCGACCACAGCCAGCGCGCGCAGTTTGCCGGTGGTGAAGAAGGGGCGGGTCGAAATCACGCTGGCGATGGTCATCGAAATGCGCCCGGCGATGACGTCGGTGATGCTCGGCGCGGTGCCCTTGTATGGCACGTGAGTGAGTTTCAGCCCCGTCATCTGCGCGAACATTTCCATCGCCAGATGCTGGCCAGAGCCTTGTCCTGAAGAGGAGAACAACAGTTCATCAGGTTTGGATTTGGCGAAGGCGATGAGCTCCTGCACGTTTTTCACCGGCAACGAGGGATGGACTACCAGCACGCCCGGCGAAACCACGGCCAGGCTCACGGGCAGCAGATCCTTTTGCGGGTCGTAGCCGAGTTTCATGATGCTCGGTGTGATGGTGATACCGGAGGAGGTCATCAGCAGGGTGTAGCCGTCGGGCGGTGCCTTGGCCACCAGCTCGGCAGAAATTGAACCGCCGGCGCCGGGCCGATTGTCGGCGACCACGTTCTGTCCCCAGGACTCGCTCATTTTCTGCGCCAGGTAACGGCCGGTGGTATCAACACCCCCACCCGGCGCAAGCGCGATGATCATGCGGACCGGTTTTGTGGGATAGGCCGGTGATTGTGCTGCAGCCAAGCCACTCCCAAGCAGCGTTGCCGATAAAACCAGAAATGCCTTGCAGTTACTCCTTGCAAACTGAGTCATGAACTCCTCCGTTATTTTTTAGTTAGCGTTGCGAAAACTCCAGTGCGTCGAAACCACAATAACGATCAACGATATAAATCAATCCGCGGTTATCAACATCCGTGTCATTGGTCTGCGGGCAGGGTTTGCCGCCGCAAGGTTCGGGAATGTACCAGCCGACTTCCTGCGGCGCCGAAGGATCGGCGACATCGACGATGCGCAGGCCGCCGGCAAACCATGCGCAATACAGCAGCGTGTCGCCGCCTTTCCAGTTTTCCTGGAACTGGTGCCCGCCGAAACGGCCGGGCGTGGTGCGGCTCCACGGGCTGTCGAGTTCGCTGACTTCGAACAGTGACAGCGGCTTGATGTTGGACAGGTCGGTGACATCAAGAACCCACAGGCAACCGTGCGGGCGGCCGCGGCGGCGCGCCATTTCCTCGGCGTCATGCGCGTGGTCTTCTTCGTCGATGGCCACTGCGATGCGTTTGCCGTCGAGTTTTTTCAGTACCGGCATGAAGGTATGCGAGGGTTCCGGGTAGGGCGGGTGGTAGTTGAAGCTGCCGGTGGTTTTCGGCTTGCGGATGTCGGTGACGTCGATCACGCGCACGCCGCCGTGCCAGCAGCCGGCCCACAGTTCGTTGCCGAAGCGCAGCGTGTGGTGCAGGCGGTGCTGGCGACCGGGCCAGGTCGGTTTTTCGCCGCCGGCAATATGCTGGCCGGGCATCCACCACTTCGACACTTCCTCCGGTTTCGCCGGATTGCGGATGTCATAGGTGACGAGGATGTTACCGATGAATCCCGGCATCTCGGTGGAGATGTAGGCGTAATCCTGGTCCATGTCGAAGCGGTGCACGCCGCGACCATGGGTTTTCTGGAAGTGGATCAGTTTCGGTTTGGATTTGTCCGATACATCGTAGAGCGCGAAACCGCCGCGCTCGTAGGGATTGCGTTCGGCTTCTTCGACCGCAGGAATGTCGGCGACGGCAACGCCCAGTTTCGCGGCGAGTTCGGCGTGGGTGGCGTCGCGGCCGAGTTCGGCCTTTAGCCGCGTGCGCAGTTTCGGCAGTTCGTCAGCCTTGCGGCCGATCGCGGTCATGTTGCGCTCGCTGTTGATGATCATCAGGTCGCCGATGACGCGCGCCTTGTGGCTGTGCGAATCGGGATCGGCGACATTGAGTTGCGACACGATGCGCGGATTCTGCGGATCTGACACATCCAATATGCTGGTGCCGAGCTGTTGCTTGTTCGGGATATGGCCGATATAGGCGTAATTGCCCTCCACATAAACCTGGCCGGCGCCCGGCAGGTCGAGGTGTGACAGGCGTTTGACGTTGTGGGCCAGTGTGCCCGCTTTGATGCTGCCGTCCATGATGTGGTGTCCTCTGCGGTGAGGCGTGAAAGTCTACCTGATGGCCGCGGGTGCCGGGGTGGCTCGGTTAGAATAACCACGGTCTGCTGTTTCGCAGCGGATCACAGCATACCAATCCCGGAGGAGTCCCGATGGCGAGAACAAAAAAAAGCCCGGAAGAATTGCGCAGTCACCGCTGGTTCGGTACCAGGGGGCTGCGTTCATTTACCCATCGTTCCCGTGCGTTGCAGATGGGATATGCGATCGAGGATTTTGCCGGCAAGCCGGTGATCGCGATCATCAATACCTGGAGCGATATCAATCCCTGCCACGCGCATTTCCGCACCCGCGCCGAGGAAGTCAAGCGCGGCGTCTGGCAGGCCGGCGGCTTCCCTCTGGAAATGCCGGCGATTGCGCTGGCGGAACCGTTCCAGAAACCATCAACCATGCTCTATCGCAACATGCTGGCCATGGAAACCGAGGAGTTGCTCCGTGGTTACCCGGTCGATGGCGCGGTGCTGATGGGCGGTTGCGACAAGACCACGCCGGCGTTGATCATGGGCGCGACTTCGATGGGATTGCCTTTCATTTATGTGCCCGCCGGGCCGATGCTGCGCGGCAACTGGCATGGCGAACCGCTGGGTTCCGGCAGCGATTCCTGGAAATACTGGGCGGAACTGCGCGCCGGCAACATTACCGAACACGAATGGGATGAAGTGGAAGCGGGCATTGCGCGCTCCTACGGCCACTGCATGACCATGGGCACGGCGTCGACGATGACGTCGGTGGCGGAGACGCTGGGTTTGACTTTGCCTGGAGCGGCGTCGATTCCGGCGCCGGACGCCAATCATCCGCGCATGGCCACGTCCAGCGGCAGGCGCATCGTCGAAATGGTGTGGGACGATCTGAAGCCCACGGAAATCCTCACGGCAAAGGCATTCGACAACGCGATCACCATGGTTCATGCGCTGTCCGGCTCGACCAATGCCTTGATCCATCTGGTGGCGATGGCGGGACGTGCCGGTGTCGATCTCCAGCTTGGCCGCTTTGACGACCTCGCGCAGCGCACCCCGGTGCTGGCCAACATCCGGCCCGCCGGGCAGAAATATCTGATGGAAGATTTTTATTACGCCGGCGGTTTGCGCGCGATGATGTCGGAACTCAAGGACTTGCTGAACCTCGATTGCGCCACCGTCAACGGCCGTACGCTGGGTGAGAACCTGGAAGGCGCGAAGATTTACAACGACGATGTGATCCGCCGCCGCAACAATCCGCTGGCAGCCAACGGCGGTCTTGCCGTACTGCGCGGCAATCTCGCGCCCGACGGTGCGGTGATCAAGCCCACTGCAGCTGAGCCGCATCTGATGAAACACACCGGGCCCGCTGTCGTATTCAAGAACTACGATGACCTTTACGCACGCGTCGATGACGAGAATCTGGTTGTCGATGAAAACTCCGTGCTGGTGCTGCAGAACGCCGGTCCGCAGGGCGGCCCCGGCATGCCGGAGTGGGGTCAGTTGCCGATCCCGAAAAAGCTGCTGCAAAAAGGCGTACGCGACATGGTGCGCATTTCCGATGCGCGGATGAGCGGGACTTCCTACGGCGCCTGTGTGCTGCATGTCGCGCCAGAGTCGTACATCGGTGGACCGCTGGCTCTGGTGCGCGACGGTGATTTAATCGAGCTGGATGTCGCCGCACGCAAGCTGGAGCTGAAAGTCAGCGCCGAAGAACTGGCCAAACGCAAGGCGGCGTGGAAACAGCCGGAACCTCATTACACCCGCGGCTACGGTGCGATCTACTCGCAGCACATCACCCAGGCCAACAAGGGTTGCGATCTCGACATCCTGCATCACGGCAAGCCGACGCCGGACCCTGAGGTCGTTCATTAATTTCATTACATCATTCAAATAATTACCAAGAGGGAGCGAGACCATGGATTTGCCCGTAAATCAATTCAAGAAGGCCATCAAGGCCGGCCAGCCACAGATCGGTATCTGGTCGAGTCTGTGCAGCGCAATATCCGCCGAAGTGCTGGCCGATGCCGGCTTCGACTGGGTGCTGCTCGACTCCGAACATTCGCCGAATGAACTGCCCATCGTGCAGAACCAGCTCGATGCAATGCTTGCCGGCAACACCGAACCGATCGTGCGCCCGGCGTGGAACGACACCGTGATGATCAAGCGCTTTCTCGATGTCGGTGCGCGCACGCTGCTGATTCCTTATGTGCAGAACGTTGAAGAAGCCAAACGTGCCGTTGCTGCGACGCGTTATCCGCCGCAGGGTGTGCGCGGCGTCTCCGGTTGCACGCGCGCCAACCGCTATGGCCGCACCAAGGATTATTTCAAGCGTGTGCATGACGAGTTGTGTGTACTGCTCCAGGTGGAAACGCTGACCGCGATGAAACAGATCGAGCAGATTGCCGCGGTTGAAGGTGTCGATGGCGTGTTCATCGGCCCCAATGATCTGGCCGCCGACATGGGCCATCTCGGCAACTGGCAGCATCCGGACGTATGGAAGGTGATGGAAGACGCCGCGAAACGTATTGCCAAGGCCGGCAAGGCGCCGGGTATTCTGGTCGGAGAAGCCGACGGCCAGCGTTGCCTCGACATGGGATACAAATTTGTGGCGGTCGGGTCCGATCTGGTGATGCTTGCGCGGGGCAGTGAGGCGCTCGCAGCAAAATTCAAT
>CAMAYE010000177.1 GCA_945862135.1 Bordetella parapertussis | reverse complement strand
TGCCGCGCCTGCGCGGACGGCGATGGTTTGTGCATCAGCCGATTCCGTTGTCGCAGGGGTATCCAGCAGAATGATGTCCTACCATTGCGCCATGTCAGTCAGCACCTGCTGGAACGGAGGACGGGCGAGTAATTCGAGCGGATTTGGAGGTATGGCGCCGGCAGGCATCACGGATAGATCGGGCAATCCCGTAACTGGCTGGATGACTGCATCAGGATTTTCTCGGCCGGCGAGCACTGTTGAGAGTCCGCTGCGGTTCTCAAGTCCGAACAGGGTGTGTTGCCCGGGATTTCGCAGGTCAGCGTCGATCAGCAGGGTTTTTTGCCCCAGTTGTGAGAAGGAGACCGCAAGGTTTGCGGTAACGTAGCTGCGGCCATCGCCTCGTTCGGCGCTGATGATCGCAAGGGCTTTTCTGGCCGGTGCATTGTCAAACCAGCGGAGCATCAGCTGGCCGCGCAGGTTGCTGAAAATGTGACCGTGGTGGCCAAACGGCGCGTAGGCTGTCACCACACTTTCGTTGACGGCGCTTTCGCCTGCAATCAGATACGGGTAGTCAAATTGGCGGGCGAGGGCGAAATCAATATCGGATCTTGTAAGCAGTCCAAGCGCAATCGCTGCATCACCGAATCGCAAACCCTGTTCGCGCTGGAGTTGCAGAATTTTTTCGGCATCTTCCAGTGTCAGGCGTCCGGCCTTGATGAGGATCGTGCCGATCGAGTGTTCGCCGCGCAACTGCGTTACCAATGAAGAAGACATCAAATCGCTTTGTTTAGAGTTTTTACTTGACAGTCAAGGCGAGTGGACGGCGCCACCGTAACAGGCGTGGCGTTTTGCGTGGTTTCTCGAGCACGGCAAGGACTGGCAATTGCAACATGTCGACGAGGTCCTCTGGGGACCTGACGCGCCGATCAAGCATTTCAAGCAGAAAAGCCGCACCGCAACCTAGTAGTAGGCCCATCAGAACAGTGATCGCCATGTTCTTTTTAAAGTCCGGGCTGGAGGGCAGGACAGGTTCGACTGCGGGATTTAGAACCGAGACGTTGGTCTGCGTGAGTTGGCTTTCAAGTGTGGTCTGGTTGAAGCGGCGCGTGACGCCATCGTAGGCGGCTTGTGCAGCATCGACATCGCGTTGCAGAACGGCAAGTTGATCGCGTTCTGTCCTGAGTTGCAGTATTTTCTTCTTTTGTGCGGCAATGGCGGCCAACAGTTCTCCCTCACGTGCTCTGCCGGCGTTACCGGAGGCCGTGAGGCTTTTGCTGACTGCGCGGGTTTCCGTTTCCATCTGCTTTCTTAATGCAGCGATCTCCGCTTCCATGCGCTGGAATTGCGGATGGGCTTTCCCGAGATTTGCGCCCACTTCCTGCAATTTGGCTTCCTGACGGGCGATTTCGGATCGCAGAGATTGCACCACTGAACTTTGCATGACCTCAGGTAATGCATCTCCTCCGGTACGTTGTTTGCTGAGCGTTTCGCCAGTTTGATTCTGCAGGACGGTCAGTTGCGTCGAGAGATCTCGCAACTTGGCCATTTCGGTATCAACCTGTTCATCCCGGACAACAATACTTTTTTGCTGCTGGAATTCAGATAACTTTGTTTGCGCCTGTTCCAGTGCTTCCCTTGCGGCTTTACCCTGTTCACCGAACCAGCGGGCCGCTTGTCGCGCTGGGTCAACCCGTAATTCAATATTGGTGTCGATGTAGACCTGTGCAAAAGCGTTTGCGACGAGAGCGGCGAAGGTGGGGTCAGCCGCGTGATAGTTGAGGTTGATGATGGTGCTTCCACCGGACGCTGGCGAAACCTGCAGTCCTTTTTGCAATAATTCTGCGACCCATACGCTTATTATTCCATTGCCGTCTGTGGCTTCCTCGAATTGCTTTTTCAGTGCTGGGTGCTCGTCCAGTTTGAGCATCTTGACCACGCGCAGTGCCACGCGGTCGCTCTTTATAATCTCACTTTGCGTGGCAACAAATCCCGGGCCAAGCGGAAGCAACTGTCCCATGACCGGGTCTGGCGATTTGACATCGAAAACCAGTGTGGTTGTTGTCATATAGCGCTTGGGCATTATCAACGTAACCGCGATGCCGACTGCAAGCGTGACGAAAAAAAGTATCAATGCAACCAGATAATGCGCACGCAAGATGCGCAGGATTTGCATTGGATTCATGAATCAGACCTCAGAAAAGGCTTTCTCGAACGTAAAGTATGTCATCCGGCAGGACTGGTGCGTTGAGATCGGCTGCGGAATTCGTGATCGAGCCATCCCCACTGCGTCGGAATACACCAAAGTTGCGTTCAGTGCCGCGCTGCGTTAATCCACCGGCCTGCGCCAAAGCCTGGCGTATGGTCATGCCACGCTCGATGCGGAAAGAACCGGGGCGCTGTACTTCACCGTAGATATAAAACATCGGTTGCCTGTGAACGTAGATTACGTCTCCAGCTGCAACGATCAGGTCTTCCTGGAGATTGTTCTCCAGAAACATGCCGACGATGTCGACTTCCTTGCGAAACGGTTTGCCGTCACGCGTTCCCGTGACGATGGCACTGTCGGCGCCGTTGCTGGATATGCCGCCGGCAATGGCCAGCATTTCCGAGAGGCGGGTGGTGAAGGTTTCCAGCGGGAATCGGCCCGGTCGTCCAACCTGGCCGAGGACTGAAACCTGGTTACCGAGATTTCGGAGCAGTTGAATGTTGACTTGCGGTTTCTGGATGAAATTTCCACTTTGCAACGCACTGGCAAGTGCTTGTGCCGCAGCGGCAATGGTCAGTCCGCCGACCTTGACTGTGCCGACCAAGGGGAAGGTGATGGTTCCTGTTTCGGATACACGGGTTTCAAGTGTCAGATCGGGGTTCTGGAATACGGTGATGCGGATATTGTCGCCATCGCCCAGCCGGTAGTCAGAGGCTTTGTCCTGAGCTGCGGCGCCGGTGCTGAGCAGTGCGGCGAGCATAATAAGCAAAGTTCCAATCCATCTTTTGAAAACCATCGGTTTCTCCTTGCTTAATATGCATGCAGGCATTATTTAAGACCGCGAATGCCCTTGTCGATGGTGTCCTGCGCAACCGGCGCTGAACCTTTTTGAGCGCCTTTTGCAGGTTCGCTCTTGGCATTTGCTTCTGCTTCTTTTCTCGCTTTGGACAGTGCATCGGCCCGTGCATCGGCTTCCGCCTGTTCTTTGGCGCGTGCTTCGGCTTTTTCCTTGGCGGCAAGTTCAGAGTCGGCTTTGGCTTTGGTTTCGGCCTTGGCTTTGGCTTCAGCTTCAACTTTGGCTTTATCTGCAGCAGCCGCTGCGCCACCGCTGAACTCCCCTACGTATTCAATATTGGCGGCGCCCTTGAGACGTTTGATCTCGGCCGTAACAGCTTCACGTGCCTGCTGATTGAACAGGAACAACTGTATTCGCGAGGATGCCTGCGCTTCCGTCACCGGGGCCCTTTTGCTGCCGGCAAGCCGGAATACATAGAGCTGGTCGTTGTTTTCAATCACCCGAATTTCACCGTCTTTCATGGTTTGCAGCTTGGGCAGCAGTTCAAGTGGCAGCGCTTCTGCAGGACGTACTCCGCGATTGGGGGCGAATTGGATATTCTGGGATTTCAGCCATGCGGCGATGTCTTGAAGCGAGCGCGCTTTGGCCGATTGTTCCTTGAGTTTTGCAGCAAGGTCGGCTTGTTGGACAACCACGATCTCCTCAAGGTCGAAAATACGCCGGTCAGAGAACAGTTCCGGGTGATCGTTGTAGTATTTTTTGACGTCGTCCGGCGTTGGTTTGGCCTGAGCGGCGGTAATCTGGTCAATGTAGGCGCGGGCGAGTATTTCACTGCGTGCCGCTTCGATGGCCTGCATGACCGCAGGCTTGCGGTCGAGTTTCTGTTCGACGGCCTGTTGTTTGGCAATCTGCTGATCAATCAACCTGCTCAGGATTTCATGCTTGGCTTTGGCAGCGGCCTCAGGCGGTATGTTGGGGTTGCGTGACAGGATGCTGTTCACCTGGTGCACGGTAATTTCTTCGGCATTCACCTTGGCGGCGACCTGGGTCGCAGCTTTTTCCTTGCCTTCGCTTTTTGCAGCATCGTCTTTATTGCCGCAGCCGCTGATCAGCGCAATCGCGACAAGCAGGGGGAAGAAGGCAACGGCAGTCTGGATTTTGTATGGTTTCATAAACTGACTTTTAGGATTTGCGGATTGGGGAGGGCATTGCAGTTTGCGCTTGCCCGCGAATAGGGTAGCTTGGCAATAAGACTAATAAGCATTCTAAACCACGCGGCATCCTATACCAATAGGACTATCGTCATGCCGGCATAGCATTTTTTGCCTGTAAAACAAAAAGATACGGTTAAAAAGCCAGGCTGGCGCTGATTCGGGCTATCGTGCCGTCATAGTCAGCAAACACTACATTTGAAGTTCGTTGGAGCTGTTGAACGCTGGCATTGATCGTTAGTTTTTGCATGGCAGACCAGTTCATGCCGAGCGTCAGTGTTTGGGTCACGTCCTCCCGTAGTGGGGTCAGTAATGGTGCGCCTGAGGCTTGGTCCTCACTTTTCTGGTAGCTGTAGGTCATATAGGTATTGGTTTTATCGCTGGTGCGCCAAGTGGGGCTGATCGCGATTGAACTGTCCTCTTTAAAAGAGGCTCCGATGACTTGAAGGGGGGATGCTTTTCGTGCGGCAGTCAGAGTCAGACCGAGTTTCCCGGCGGGTGTCCATGAATAGTTCAAGCTGCTGGAAGGACCAGAAAAGCTGCGGCGAGTGATATCGGCATTGTCGCGTTCCAGCCAACCCAATCTTGCGTTTATGGTTGAGTTACCGCTTATTTTCCACGCAAACTCGATATCGCTCAGATTTTCAGTGTAATCCGTGTTCAGGGCGCCTATCGGGTTATTGATGTATTCACCGTCGGTGGTTTGCCATCGAGCCGTGATCGTATTTCCGGCTTTGGTTTGATACTTGACTCCGGCGTTTGCGGATGTAGAGCGAAAGTCGGGGGCACGATTCAAGACGTTTGACTGTTCACTTTTTTGGTCATTCTGAGCTTTGCCCAGCAGCAGGTGCCAGCCGCCACTGATCTGGCCATCAAGATCAAAAGCCTGATTCTGGCTGATTCGGACATTGCGTTGGGTGCCCAGGGTATCTTCGAATGGCGCAAGGCTTTCCGAGCGAGATGCACTGAGTTTGCCGCTGATGCGGGGACCCAAATGCCACAGCCACGCACCGTTGTAATTGATTGCATCAAAGTCGAGATAACTGAATTTTTCGTATTTGGTTAGGGTTTTGGCGACTTCGATCTGGAAATGCTGCTGACCATAAGGCTTGTCGAAGCGAAAGCCAAGCTTGCCGGTGGTAATCGTGTCCGACTGTGCAAGTGCTTCAGAGCGCCGGAACAGGTTGGAATCGGATGTCACGCTACTGTCAACCAGGACCGTAAAAACTTTCAGGGGATTGTCGGTTGAGGTTTCACTGGAACTGACGGATTGCGCAAGAGCAGTCCATGATGCGGCGGTGATTATGATTCCAAAGCCGGTGGAAACCAGTAAGCGTGCCAAGCGCGCAATCTGGTTGAAGGACGAAACTTTTTGTGCGTATGCACACTTCAATGTGGTTTCCAGCGCTCTAGAGGCTTTAGAATCGTTAGTTGCATTTTCCTGGGCACAGGAAAATGTGGAAAAATCGAAGAATTTTCTGTAACCCATTGATTTTATTTTAAATCATTATCTAAAAGGCGAGGCCCTGTCGGTTTGCCCGTGTTGCGCTGCTGGCCGGATGATTGAACAAAACGCATTATTTCATTATTTTCAAGGCATTATAACGACTTCTTCATGGTCTGTTTTGGGGTGCAGTCTGCTTGCATTTCCGAGTTCGTGCGGATCGTAAAAGAATAAATCCAATGGCTCAACGCGCTGCCCCTGTCACCTTTCGCAAGGCTGCCCGAATCCCAGTTGGACGGGATCAGCTGCTCGACACTATTGAGCTGCTAATCGATCCGCTGGTGCTTTCGCTTTCACTGTGGGTCATCACATTTTGGGTGGAAGGGTATCTGGCGCCGCGTTATGTGATTCTGTCATTGATTGTGTTTTCCCTGACATTTCCAGGCTCGACCTATCTGAATGACAAGATTTGGCGTTTGTTGCGGGGGGTGCTCGTCAGTTGGGGGTGATTGCGGGCCTGATGTTCGCTTTTGCTTATGGCAGTGGCTATATCCGCTATTTCGATCTGAATCTGCTGACGATATGGGCGTGGGTCGCCCCGCTCAGTGTGGTCGGCGCCCATTTACTGCTCCGTTTTTCGGCGCCGCATATTCTGAATATGCAGGGCGAGCGTCGGCGCGCCATCATTGCCGGGATGAACGCGCAGGGGATTGAACTGGCACGGCGTCTCGGTACTGATCCGTATTCACGCATCAGCATCGTTGGATTTTTTGACGATCGCGACGCTTCTCGGGTCAACGGCAATAACGAGCATCGCCTGGTGGGCAAGCTGGCCGAATTGCCTGTTTATGCCCGGGACAACCAGATCGATCACATCTATATTTCATTGCCGATGGCATCGCAACCGCGGATTCTGACCTTGCTTGATGAGTTGCGTGACACCACGGCCTCCATTTATTTCGTGCCGGATATTTTCATGACGGACCTGATCCAGGGGCGCATGGATTCCGTCAGCGGACTTCCTGTTGTCGCTGTTTGCGAGACACCGTTTACCGGGCTCAATGGGATGATCAAGCGAGGCAGCGATGTGGTGTTGTCGTTGTTGATCTTGACGCTGATCATGCCCTTGATGTTGATCATTGCTGTGGCAGTCAAATTGACTTCGCCTGGACCGGTGATTTTCAAGCAGCGCCGTTACGGCCTCGACGGCCGGGAAATCATTGTTTACAAGTTCCGTTCCATGACCGTCACGGAGGATGGGCCCACCATTCAGCAGGCACGCAAGGGTGACGCCCGGATCACCCCGCTGGGGCGGTTCCTCCGCAAAACCTCGCTGGACGAGTTTCCGCAGTTCTTCAATGTGCTGCAGGGGCGGATGAGCATCGTCGGACCTCGCCCGCATGCCGTGGCCCATAATGAGCTGTACCGCAAGCTGATCAAAGGTTACATGCTGCGGCACAAGGTCAAGCCTGGAATTACGGGATGGGCGCAGGTCAACGGTTTTCGCGGTGAGACCGAAACGCTCGAAAAAATGAGCGGCCGCATCGAATATGACCTGGAGTATTTGCGTAACTGGTCGCTGCGGCTTGATCTCTATATCATCGCAAAAACGGCATGGGTCATATTTTTCAGGAAAGATGCTTACTAGAACTGATGAGAAAAACCTGAACCCATGACAGGTGATTCAGTGGCCAGTGCATTTGTGAATGCACTACGGCGCCTGAATTCGGGGGATGTAAAACCGTAGTCTGGAGGTTTGTGTCAGTGATCCATGCTTCATCTATCGCTGCATTGCGCCCGGTTACGGTATTCTATGTTTTTGATTTTATTGATTTTAGGGCTATTCGATAAATGGCAGCCCAACTTTCCGAGGTGATCTCCATGGCGATCAATAGTGCCGCCGCAGCGACCGTTCATGTGAA
>CAMAYE010000176.1 GCA_945862135.1 Bordetella parapertussis | reverse complement strand
CATATCGACCTGACCATGTTCGAGACCATGGCGGAGTGGATGGGGCATCCGCTGTATTACACGCATTATTCGGGCAAGGCGCCGCGGCGCAGCGGTCCGGATCACGCGACCATCGTGCCCTACGGTCGTTTCAGGACCAAGGACGGTGATGTGCTGTTCGGCATCCAGAACGAGCGCGAGTGGGCCAATTTCTGCGACAAGGTACTGGGCCGGCCGGAACTGGCGAAGGATCCGCGTTACGACAACAACACCAAGCGCACCGCAGCACGCGCTGAAGTGGTCGCGCTGATCGAAAACACTTTTGCGCCTTGGACCAGCGATGAGGTGGTGGCGAAGCTGGATGCCGCCGACATCGCCAATTCGCGACTCAACACGCCGGATCAGGTCTGGGATCACCCGCAGTTGCAGGCGCGTAATCGCTGGCGCGAAGTGGAGACGCCGGCGGGACCGATCCCGGCCTTGCTGCCGGCGGCGACCTTTGAAGGCTTCGAGGCGCGGATGGATCCGGTGCCTGCGGTAGGCGCACACAGCGAAACCATCCTTGCCGAACTCGGTTACGGCGCAGCAGAGATTGCGGCGCTCAAAGCGGCAGGCGCCGTTTAGGTTTTTGATACAAGACCCGGTAACCCTTGTCGTCGTAATGCGATAGGGTCAGCCTTCGCGCTGAATGTTCGATGCCGAACGGAATCATCCGGCAATTCTCCTGACAATATTTGCACTGACGCGACGACCCAAGACTGAATTGGGATGGCGTGATCGGTTTTGCGTGCCAGCTGGCGCGCAACACTATTGTGGTTGTCTGGAGGTGCAGGATGAATCATTACATGGTGCTGGCTGTTGCTGCCGCAGTCTTGTTCGTCGGGGGCTGCGGAAAAAAAGAAGACATGAAACCGGAGGCCCCTCAGCCATCGCTGATGCAGCCTGGGGATCCAACGCCGCCTACTGTGCCGACACCGCCGCTGCCGGCGCCTGATGTGCCTAAGGGAGCTGTCCCCGATTCACCCACGCCAGGGCAGGCGAATGATCATTCAAGCCCTGCATTCAAAAGCGGTGGCAAGACTGACAAGACCAACTGAAAGTTGGCTGATTCATTTGTTTGAACTGCTTGCGTCGTTATTGAGGCATTGAGCCTCGCCCCGAAAGCGCTCGGGTCGGGGGAGTCAAATCAGATTCTTTGCGGGAATTAATGTAACTATTTGTTTTTATTGATTATTTATTGGTGCCCGCGGCCTGCCAGTTGTAAGTCCGCAGATCCAGCAGTAACTCAGGTTTCATTTCCTTCGGCGAGTTCACGCCGATCAGCGCCATGTCAGTCATCAGTTCACTGCGCATCAGGTTGATGACGTGTTGCGCGCCGTGTTCGGCGCCGATGGAAATCGCATAAAGGAAGGGGCGGCCGATGAAGACGAAGTCGGCGCCGAGGGCCAGTGCTTTCAGCACGTCGGTGCCGCGGCGGATGCCGCTGTCCATCATCACCGCCATATTGCCGGCATTGGCCTTGACGCCTGGCAGCATGCGCAGCGGACTCACTGCACCGTCGAGTTGCCGCCCGCCGTGGTTCGACACCATCACGCCGTCGACGCCGGTATCGCGTGCGCGCGCGGCGTCCTGCGGATCGAGGATGCCTTTGAGCACAAGTTTGCCTTTCCACAACTGGCGCATTAATTCGACGTGTTTCCACGACAGCCGGTCGCGGCGTCCGGCCTGACGGTTGAGCGCGGAAATCATCGGCACGCGCGGGCCCATGTTTTCGAAATGGGGCATGCCGTGGGTCAGTGTGTGTCGGAGCATTGACAGCCCCCAGCGCGGGCGGATGCCCATGTCCCAGGCCAGCCGCAGTGACGGCCGCAGCGGTGTGCTGAAGCCGGTGCGCACATTGTTTTCGCGATTGGCGAGCACCTGGACATCGACGGTCAGCACCAGCGTGTCGTAGCCGGCCTTTTCGACACGGTTGATCAACTGTTTGATCACGTCATCCTCGCCCGGCAGATAAGCCTGGAACCACGCGGTCTTGCCTTCCTGCTTGACCCGCTCCAGCGAAGTGAGCGCGGCGCCGCTGACCACCATCGGAATGTTGTTGCGGGCTGCTGCGCGAGCGAGCGCGACGTCGCCATCCGCGCAGGCCATGCCGGTGCCGCCCATCGGCGGGATGCCGAAGGGCAGGTCGTACTGTGTGCCCATCAGCGTGGTTTTGAGGCCGCGGTCGCCGGTGTCGACGAGGGTTTTCGGGATGAACTGCAGTTCGTCCCACACCGCGCGGTTGTCGCGCAGCGAGGCATTGGTTTCGGCGCCGCCGTTGATGTAGCCGAAGATCGGCCGCGGGATGCCGCGGCGGGCGGCGTCCTCGAAGTCGTCGAGGGCGAGCATTTGTTGCAGGATGCGCGGTGCAGAGGAGGACAGGGCCGCGGTGGCGGCATTTTCATAGCTGACGCTGGTCATGTTTTTGTAGTGAGGGTGATTGCGATGAAGGGCTGATGATACCGTTTGCCGGGCGACTTCGCCCGTGCCGGGCTGCATCTGTGGCGGGGATTGATGCTAGGATTGATCAGGTTGCCGTGAAAATAGCGAGCAGCTGATAAAAAACCAGGAGGAGGTTCCGTAATGAAATCAAACATCCGCAATGTGCAGTCATCCCGTGGTTTCAGTGATGTCTGCAAGCGCCGCTTGACGGCTGTGCTGCAGGTTCTGGGCTTGATGTCGCTGGCCCTGGGGCTGGTGTCGCCGTCGCTGGCGCAGTCGCAGTATCCAAGCCGTCCGCTGCGCATGGTGCTGCCTTTCCCGCCGGGCGGCTCGACTGACATTCTCGGGCGCATCGTCGCGGCCAGCCTCAGCGAAAAACTCGGCCAACCGGTCATAGCTGACAACCGGCCCGGGCTGGGCGGTTACTACGGGCTCGACATGGCTTCGAAGGCTTCACCCGATGGTTATACCTTCACCATTGCTTCGCTGGTTTATGCGAGCGGCCCCGTGACCTATCCGGACATGAAGCTCAACCCGGCGAAGGACCTGACCTCGATCGGGCAGATCTCCGAGGCCCCCAACTATCTGGTGGTCAACCTCGGTGTACCGGCGAAGTCGATGAAGGAACTGGTGGACCACGTCCGCGCCAATCCGAAGAAGCTGCACTTCTCGACCAGCGGCGTCGGCTCGACGCTGCACCTGTCGGCTGCGATGATGAACAGCATCACCAAGATGGACATGGTGCATGTGCCGTACAAGGGCGGTGGCGGTCCGGCGATGACGGCGGTGCTGGGCGGCGAGGTGCAGGTGATTGTTCTCGGACCGGCCTCGATCCAGCATTTCCGCGCGGGCAAGGCACGCGCGCTGGCGGTGCTGAGCGAGCAGCGTGTTTCGGTGACTCCGGATGTGCCGACGGCGAAGGAGCAGGGTTTCGACGTTGTGGTGGCAGGCTGGCACGGCATGCTCGCACCTGCGGGCACACCGCGCGCGATCATCCAGCGTTTGAACAAGCACTGGGTGGACAGTGCAACCAGTCCGGATGTGAAGGAGCGGCTGGAAAAACTCGGATTTTTCCCGCGCCCGGGAACGCCCGAGCAGTTCACGGACTACCTCAAAAACGAGACCGTGCGCTGGCAACGGCTGATCAAGGAAATCAACCTGCAGCCGGCACGCTGAAGACGATCACGGCGGGTGACGATTTAATGAGCGATGTCATGAGCGGTGCCATGAGATTACGCAGTGTCGAACTGGCCATGCCGCAGGTTCATGCGGCTGCCGAATTTCTGCAGGAGATCTGGCGGCTGATTCCGGCCGGCTCGCAGGGCGGGGCGCTGTTTTTTCGCGGCACTGGCAGCCATCCCTACATCCTTGCATTGCGCGAGGCTGCTGAGCCCGCTGTTCTGGCCATCGAGTTTTCCGGCACGCCGGCGGCAGTTGCGGCAGTCCGGGCGCGGGCAGGTGCTGCGGGTGTTCCGCTGCAGGTTTTTGCTGAACTCGATGCACCCGGCGGCGGCGCGGGTTGCGTCGTCGAGGGCCCGGAGAAGCAGAAATACCGCTTCATTGCCGAGGATGTGCCGGTGGCGGAATTGCCGGCCGAGCGCGACCGGCCGCTGCAGATCACCCATGCGGTGCTTAATTCGGTGGATGTTGCGGCCTGCGAGCGTTTCATTGCCGATGTGCTGGGCTTCCAGGTATCCGACCGCACGAAGTTCATGAGTTTCGTGCGCTGCAATCGCAAGCACCATGCGTTGGCCTATGCCCATTCCGACGTGTCTTCGCTCAATCACATCGCTTTCGAGATGAATGATTTCGATGGCGTCATGCGCGGGATCGGCCGCATGCGCGACGCGGGCCATGACATCGTGTGGGGACCTGGCCGCCATGGTCCCGGCAACAACGTCTTTGGTTATTTCATCGCGCCTTTCGGCGGCGTGATCGAGTACACGGCGGAAGTGTCGGAGGTGTCCGATGATTACCGGGTGGGTGCGCCGGAAGACTGGAAATGGCCGCCGGGGCGTATGGACCAGTGGGGCATCTCAAGCAAGGATACCGCGAGGATCTCTGTGGCAGAGCGCAGGTTCCGCTTCGGCTGACTGATGAATATCGCCCGCAAAAAAGCCCGGCAGAACCGGGCTTTTTGCTGTTCTTATGACGGTTATAGCGGTTTGACCACCATCTTGCGCCACTTGATGGTGCCGCCGGGTTCCTTGCCGTGGTTGCCGAATTGCAGCGCGATCGGTCCCTCCTTGAACTGGCCGTTGTTCATGTGCACGGTGACCTGATCGTTGAAAGCGACGGTCACTTCCGGGCCTTTTGCCGTGATGCGGAAGGTGTTCCAGCCGCCATTGGTCTTGTAGACCGTCGGCACCGGCACACGGGCGTAGTTGACGATACCGCCGGTGCGGTATTCCTGGCCCGGGCGCTTGTCGTAGATGTTGACTTCATAGGCGCTGTCGGCGCCGACTTTCTTGGGATCGGCCGCGCGCAGGAAGACGCCGCTCTGGGTGTCCTGATTCGCCCAGAATTCGACATAGAGGTCGAAATCCTTGTAGGACTTTTTCGATACGAGATAGCCGCCCTTGCCCTTGGTGGCCACGATGGCGCCGCCCTCGGTGCGCCAGTCGGCGTCACCAATGCGATCGAAGTTTTCCATTCCCTTGTCGCCGTCAATGAGCGTGACCCAGCCTTGTGAAGGCGAGTAACTGGCGCAACCTGCGACGAACAATGCTGCAGCGAGCGTGAAAAGAGAAAGCAGACGTTTCATGTTATTGGTCTCCCCCGGATTGACCGGCGACCGGACGATCGTCGGTAGGCGCGATTCTGCGCTGGCTGATTGCGTTGTCAAGACAAGCTCATGTGCATCTGCCGCATTTTAGATCCGTCACCAATGTGTGCTATCAGCGCGCCGATCAGTGAATATCGCCAAATCCTGCAACGGTTATCGCGGCATCTCCGGTTCTTTTTCCCGGTCGGATTTGAAACGCTTCGCTTGATGTTAAGCTCCCGAAAAAACGGGGTAAAAATCATCAAAAATCATCATTTATAAACCTCGAAAAAATGAAATTAAACGTCTTGATGTCTTGAAAATTTTGGGGAGTAAGCTTGTCCATGAAAAATGCATTTGTAGCGGGAGCTGTCTTGATGGCGGGAAGCATCGTGGCATCGCATGCTGCCGACCCGGCCGCTGATTATCCGCGTCGTTCAGTGCGCTTCATCGTTCCATTTGTTCCGGGCGCAGGTACTGATCTCACCACTCGGACGGTGGCCAAAAAGCTGACTGAAACACATGGCCAGCAATTCATTGCTGATAACCGTGCGGGTGCTGCAGGCTCAATTGGCGCGGATATCGCAGCAAAGGCGAATCCGGATGGTTACACCATCTGCCTGATTTCATCCGGCCATACCGTACTCTCGGCCACCAATAACAAGCTGCCTTACGATCTGGAGAAGGACCTGCATGCGGTGTCGCAGGTTTCCACGCTGTTTTATGTGCTGACTGTTAATCCTTCGTTTCCGGCAAAGAACATCAAGGAGCTGATTGCCTACGCAAAGGCCAATCCGGGCATGGTTAACCAGGGGTCGTCCGGCACCGGTGCGTTGCAGCACTTTGCCGGCGAGATGCTGGCTTATCAGTCGGGCGTCAAGTTCACACATGTGCCGTACAAGGGCGGGGCGGCGTCGCTCGCGGCGGTAATGGCCGGGGAAGTGCAGATGAGTTTCACAACCTTGCTCAGCGCGAGGCCACATATGGCTTCCGGAAAAATCCGTATTCTTGGCATCACCGCGGGGAAGCGCTCGCCGGCGGTACCGGACATCCCGACCATTTCCGAGGCCGGCGTGCCGGGCTTTGAAGCCAATCAGTGGTACGGCGTCGTGACTTCGGGCAAAGTGCCAATGCCCATCGTCAACAAGCTGTCGGCGATGCTGAAGGATGCGGTGAATTCAACGGACGTGGTGGAGCGATTGTCTGCCGATGGTTCAACGCCGCTGACCAGCACGCCGGCGCAGTTCAAGGCTCACATCAGTTCCGAAATCAGCAAATGGCGCAAACTGGTGAAGGATGCCGGATTGCAGATGAATTGAGCGTTCGCTCAGGCGACGGCGAATTTGACCAGCAGTATCAGTAAGCCGATTACCACTACCGTCATCACCAGCGCGCCCGCGATGACCTGACCCATGGTCAGCGTGGCGCCGTCGCGTTCCCAGGTGCCTTTTTTTCCGATCATGCACAGTGCCCAGAACATCGTGGCGATGACCTGGGCCAGTCCGGCTTTTTTGGGTGGCACGGCAGGTTCCGGTGGTGTATCCGGCGTCATTTTCCGCGCAGGTGCGCCGTCGCTTCTTCTTCGGCGCGCTGCTTGATTTCATAGGCCATCGGGTTTTTCATTTCTTCGAGGATGTGGCCGACCAGCCCGATGGCGCGTGCCAGCACGCCGATGCCGCGGACGATTTTCCAGGGCAGTTGCAGTTCGCTGGCAATGGCGCCGATCGCGCCGGTGGCATTGACTGGTAGCGACTTGCCGTAAACCTTTTCGGCCTGAGCGCCGACCTTCTGCATCAGTTTGACGTAGGGGCCGTCATAACCCTGTTCCGCGGCGATGGCAAACAGCCGCGGCGCGCGTGGATCGACCGGCTTGTGCAGCGTGTGGCCAATTCCCGGAACGATCTGTTTGCGGCTGTGAAAACGTTCGACGATCTGCAACGCGAGTTGGTCAAGATCGGCATCAACCGTTGGATCGGGAAGGGCCTCCTGCAGCATGCGTGCCGCCGTTTCCATGCTGCCGACAAACACGCTGCCGAGGCCGCACAGGCCGGCGGCGACGGCGGCCTGCATGGCTTCCGGGGCGCCGGTGTAGGTCATGCGCGCGGCGATCGAACTCGGCGTCAGGCCGTGCTCGACCAGCGTCACCGCAATGGCATTGAACATGACGGACTCGCGCGGCGTCGGCAGGCGATCGGTGATTTCGAGGAAGGCCATGTCGCCGAGCGACAGCTTGCCGAGAATCTCGGTGCACAGGTCGTGCCCCTTGACGGTGATGCGGTCGACCGCGCTCCAGGCGATGTCGGTGCGGATGGATTTGCGTTTTGCCATGACAGGTTCCGAAAGAGGGTTGGATTTGAATATCCTGAGCTTAGCATTGTGAAACAGGTCGCATCCCAAAGGGGGGGGTAGATCCCTCTCCCCG
>CAMAYE010000175.1 GCA_945862135.1 Bordetella parapertussis | reverse complement strand
GGCGCTGTCCCAATCCATTTGCCTGAACGGTGTCCCCGGCTGCAGTCTCCAGCGCTGGGTAACCTGGGTAATGCGTGCGGTTTCCGCCGGATCGGTGGTGATTGCACCGGTGACGCTGATATTCGCCTTGCTGACCCGTGCAATGGGGCCGGGGATGACGTTGATGCGTACAGTCGTGATTTCCGGCAATGGGGAGCGCACTGCTTCGACGTTCGGAGAAAAATAACCCGCGGTCGCCAGAAGTTCATTTGCTTCCTGTGCCGTACGCGCAACAAGGCGTTGCAGCATTTCAGCATCTACACCGGGGCGTCCTCTATAGCGGTAGACGTCAAGGTGGTCCTCCAGGAGTTTTCTGACTTCGTCCGGTGCTTCCAGTTCGATGCGCCATGTCACTGCGCCGTCCTGTGCGAACGCGGCAGATACCCAGAGCAGCAGAATCAGAAAAAAACTGCCCGGGCGCAATGCACAGTGGAGCGTCATCGGAAACGGTTGGTGATCTATTCGGGTTTGTTGCGCATCCAGTCAGCCGTGCCATAAAAGGCTTTCAGCAAAGCCATGCGCAGGGTTTCCTCGACATGGTTGTCCTCCATGGCCTGCAACATGCAGGCGAGCCATGCGTCGCGCTCGGGGACGCCGATGGGGAAGGGCAGATGCCTTGCGCGCAACATCGGGTGACCATACTTTTCCATGTACAGCGGCGGTCCGCCCAGCCAGCCCGAAAGGAATGCGTAGAGTTTGTCCCTTGAAGTCGACATGTCCTGCGGATGCATTTTGCGGATACCGTGATATTCCGGCACTTCATCCATCAAATCGTAAAAGCGATCAACCAGTCGCCGGACACCGGCGTCGCCGCCCAGCAACGCATAAGGGGTATCCGCCGTGCTTTCCTGCGGTGTACTCATTCCTTCATCCTTTGATGGTTTATGTTTGCGGGTGTATTGCGATTCACCAGCGCGACACCCGCGACCGCAACCAGCATACCGGCAACCGCCACGAAGCTGAGTGTCTCTTCGAACATAAGCCAGGCCATCACTGCGGTGACCGCCGGCGTCAGGTAAAACAGACTGGTGACCCGGGTGGCCGCACCGCGCTGGATCAGGCGAAACAGCATTGTTGTGGCGCCGACCGACAGTACCAGCACCAGCCAGCCCAGTGCAAACAGGAATTCCCCGGACCAGTCCACGGTCATGGTTTCCAGAGCGAAGGCCAGGGGCAGCGTGATGATCAGCGCGGCGGCAAACTGGATGACCGAGCCGGTGCGCAGGTCGAAGGAGGGGCAGTAGCGTTTTTGATAGAGCGTGCCGAAGGTGATGCTCAGCAGCGCAAGCAATGCCAGCGCGAAGCTTCCGGCGGACAGTCCCTGCAAGGACATTTTCTGCCAGACCACCAACGCGACGCCGGTGAGCCCCATGGTGAGACCCACCCATTGAATCCGGAGAATGCGCTCACCAAGCATGGGGCCGGCGCCGGCTGCGGTCAGCAGCGGCTGCATGCCGACGATCAATGCCGCCACGCCCGCGGACATGCCGGCATGAACGGCGCAGAAGACGCCGCCGAGATAGCCGCCCTGCATCAGAATGCCGGCGGTTGCGATATGCCGAAGTTCGCTTCGTGTGGCCGGCCAGCGCGCGCGCACGACAACCGCGAGCGGCAGCATCAGTGCGATGACGGCGATGTAGCGCAGTGTCAGGAAGGTCAGCGGTTCGGCATGGGGCAGGCCCAGCCGGGCACCGATGAAACCGGTACTCCACAGCACAACGAACAACGCCGGCACCGTGAAGGCTGCCGGCGTCAGGCCGTGACTGCAATCAGGCGGCGGTGGCCTGGTCGACACGACCCGCCTTCTTGCGCTCGTGCTCCTTCAGGTGGCGCTTGCGGATGCGGATCGATTTCGGCGTAATTTCAACCAACTCGTCGTCGGCGATGAACTCGATCGCGGATTCCAGTGTCACCTGGATCGGCGGCACCAGGCGCACGGCTTCGTCAGTACCCGAGGCGCGCACGTTGGTGAGCTGTTTGCCCTTGATCGGGTTGACGACGAGATCGTTGTCACGGCTGTGGATGCCGATGATGATGCCTTCATACAGCGGATCGCCCGGGCTGACGAACATGCGGCCGCGCTCCTGCAGTTTCCATAGGGCGTAGGCGACAGCAGTGCCGTCTTCGGCCGAGATCAGCACGCCATTGCGGCGCTCTTCCATGTCGGGTTTCATCGGGCCGTAGTCGTCAAACACATGGCTCATCACGCCGGTGCCGCGCGTCATGGTCATGAAGTCGGACTGGAAACCGATCATGCCGCGCGCCGGAATGCGGTAATCCAAGCGGACGCGGCCTTTGCCGTCGGACTGCATGTCCTGCAGGTCGCCGCGACGCGCGCCGAGGGCTTCCATCACCGCGCCCTGGTTGGTTTCATCGACATCGACCGTCAGCATTTCATACGGTTCCTGTTTCTCACCGTTGACCTCGCGGATCACCACGCGGGGACGCGATACGGCGAGTTCATAACCTTCGCGTCGCATGTTTTCGAGCAGGATGGTCAGGTGCAGTTCACCTCGACCCGATACTTCGAACACGTCGGCGTCGTCGGTTTCGTTCACTTTGAGCGCTACGTTGCTCATGATTTCGCGGTTCAGCCGCTCGCGCAGCTGGCGGCTGGTGACGAATTTGCCTTCGCGACCGGCCAGCGGGGAGGTGTTGACCTGGAAGTTCATGGTCAGCGTCGGTTCGTCCACTTTCAGCATTGGCAGCGCTTCGGGTTGCAGCGGGTCGCAAAGCGTGATGCCGATACCGACTTCGTCAATGCCGTTGATCAGCACGATGTCGCCGGCCTGCGCTTCTGTGATCTGCACGCGTTCAAGACCGCGGAAACCCAGCACCTGGTTGACTTTGGCCATCGTGGGCGTCGAATCCGGCCCTTTCATCACGGCGACCTGCTGGCCTGGACGGATACGGCCACGATTGACGCGACCAATGCCGATCTTGCCGACATAGCTGGAGTAATCGAGCGAGCAAATTTGTAATTGCAGCGGGCCATTGGGATCGTCGGCGCGCATCGGTACGTGTGCGACCACGGCTTCGAACAGCGGGTCCAGGGTGCCTTCGCGGACTTCCGGATCGGTGCCGGCATAACCGTTCAGGGCCGAGGCGTAGACAACCGGGAAATCGAGCTGTTCTTCGGTGGCGCCGAGTTTGTCAAAAAGATCAAAGGTCTGGTTGACTACCCAGTCGGCGCGAGCGCCGGGGCGATCCACTTTGTTGACGACGACGATGGGTTTCAGTCCCAGAGCCAGCGCTTTGCGCGTGACGAAGCGGGTCTGCGGCATCGGGCCTTCAACAGCATCGACCAGCAGCAGTACGCCGTCGACCATCGACAGCACGCGCTCGACTTCACCACCGAAGTCGGCGTGGCCGGGGGTGTCGACGATGTTGATCAGGGTGCCTTTCCAGGTGACGGCACAGTTCTTGGCGAGAATGGTGATGCCACGTTCCCGTTCCAGATCGTTGGAGTCCATCACGCGTTCAGTGACCTGCTCATGAGCGGCGAAGGTGCCGGACTGGCGCAGCAATTTATCGACGAGCGTGGTTTTGCCATGATCAACGTGAGCGATGATGGCTATGTTGCGTAGCGGGCGTTGTTCGATGGCGGACACGGGAAGGGCCTTGGAAAAAAGGGGCGGATTGTAGCATGCAGGTGCCGCTATTACCTTGAATTTTCTGACTTTTCCGTGTACCGGTGGCGTGCGGGAAGGTGGTTTTTCCTCTGGTTGATCGGAAAAAACCTCGCTATTTCCGATACTTGCGGTTAGAATGCGCGCACCTTGCAGGGGCATGGAATTATTTGTGCACTGCAGGATGCATCTGTCCCTGACCCCTTCGATTTCAGCTCCCTTCTCTGAAAAGCTGCTTCCGCCACGGTTAGCGACGATACCCGTGCGCCGGTGGCCGCCACCGCGACTCAGTCGCGGCATGCCTTGCAGTAGTGGCATTTCCTGCGCGTTTATTGCTGATGAACTGTTGTTGCCTGCAGAGGCCGCAAAGTTCACAGAGGAATAACGAACCTAACGCTTGCGCGTCAGCGCAGGCCGGTCGTTCGCTGTGCCCCTGTGCGTCCTTTGTGAAGCCCGAATAATCTGCGGCCGCAGTCTGTCAGCAGCTGTTTTGCTTTTTGAAAGTATCAACAATGTCTTTTGAATCCCTGAATCTGAATCCCGCCCTCGTGCAGGCCCTGGCCGCCGCGGGTTACACCGAACCGACGCCCGTGCAGGCGCAAGCGATCCCTGTCGCGCTGACCGGCTTTGATCTGATGGTTTCGGCCCCTACCGGTACCGGCAAGACCGCAGCCTTCGTGCTGCCGGCGCTGCAGCGCCTGAGCCTGGCGCCCGCGCGTCATGGCCGCGGCCCCCGCGTGTTGGTGCTGACGCCGACCCGCGAACTGGCCATGCAGGTCACCGAAGCGGTCGACAAATACTGCAAATTCTCCCGCCACATGCGTACCGGCACGGTGCTCGGCGGCATGCCTTATCCGAAACAGCGCCGCTTGCTTGAACAATCGCTGGACGTGCTGGTGGCGACGCCGGGCCGCCTGATCGATTTCATCGATCAGGGCAAGGTGGATTTTTCGCGTCTCGAGCTGCTGGTGCTCGACGAAGCTGATCGCATGCTCGACATGGGTTTTATCGAACCGGTCCGCCGTATCGCCGCGAAAACCCCGGCGACGCGCCAGACCATGCTGTTCTCGGCGACGCTCGACGGCAAAATCGAAAAGCTGGCGCGTGAACTGTTGCGTGATCCGAAGCTGATCGAAGTCGCCGGCGCGCAAGCCAAGCATGAAAACATCGAACAGCGTTTGCATTATGTCGATGACGGCAGCCACAAACATCGTCTGCTGGAGCATGTGCTGCGCGAAGAATGCCAGGCACAGGCCATCGTTTTTACCGCGACCAAACACGGCGCGGATCGCTTGGCCGACAAGCTGTTCCACGGTGGCCATGAAGCGGCAGCGCTCCACGGCAACATGAACCAGTCGCAACGTAATCGCACACTGGCCAAACTGCGCAGCGGTGCTGTCCGCATCCTCGTGGCTACCGATGTGGCGGCACGCGGCATCGACGTCGCCAGCATCAGCCACGTCATCAATTACGATCTGCCGAAAGTGGCGGAAGACTATGTGCACCGCATCGGCCGCACCGGCCGCGCGGGCGCGATGGGTACTGCGATTTCGTTCGCGTCATCCGATGACATCCGTCAGTTGAAGCTGATCGAGCGTTATATCGGGCAGACGATCGAACGCTGGTCGGTGCCGGGATTCGAGGCGAAAAATCCGATGCGCAGTGAAGCGCCGCGTCGCGGCAACGGTCGTCCGGCCCCTGCTGGACGGCGAGGTGCACCGCCGCCCCGTGGCAACGGCAATGGCCGTCCGGCTTATCGTGGCGGCAATGCCAAGCGTGGAAATGCCAACCCGCGTTAATAAAATATAATGTTGCGCAGAGGTTTTGATTTTGATGTTCTTTGTTATTGCACGCCGCCGCGGCCTCCCGCGGCGGTTTGTTTGTGGGGTTTCTTTTAAGTCAAGGGAATCAATATGTTACGAGTAATGTCTGTATTCGCGGCGCTGCTGATGTCATTGTTCACGGGGATTGTTGCAGCACAGGATTTTCCGACCCGTCCGGTTTCACTTTTCGTGCCGTTCGCGGCCGGCGGCCCCACCGATACGCTGGCGCGCAATCTGGCGCAGCAGATGGCAAAAACGCTGAAGCAGCAGGTCATCGTTGAAAACCGTGCCGGTGCTGGTGGCACGCTGGCGGCCGGTCTCATCGCCAAGTCCAAGCCCGAGGGTTATCAGGTGCTGATCGCGCACATCGGCATGTCTACTGCGCCGGCGCTGTACCGCAAGTTGCCGTTCAACCCGCTGACCGATTTTGAATACATTGGTCAGGTCGCCGATGTGCCGATGACACTGATCGCGCGCACCGGTCTGCCGCCCGACAACTACAAGGACTTTGTTGCCTACGTGAAGGCGAACAAGGACAAGCTGAACATGGGCAATGCCGGCCTTGGCGCCGCATCGCACCTCTGCGGTCTGCTGTTCATGTCGCGCATTGAAGCCAACATCCAGACCATCCCCTACACGGGCACCGGTCCGGCGATGTCGGCGCTGATGGGTAATCAGGTCGATCTGATGTGCGACCAGACCACCAATACTACCGGCGCCATCCAGTCCGGCAAGGTCAAGGTGTTTGGCGTCACTACCAAGAAACGGATTCCTTCGCTGCAATATGTGCCGACGTTGCATGAGCAGGGGTTGAAGGATTTTGAAGTGGCGGTCTGGCACGGGCTGTATGTCGCCAAAGGCACGCCGAAGCCGGTGCTCGACAAGCTGAACGCCGCACTGGTCGCAGCGGTCAAGGATCCGCAATTCAAGGAATCGCTGGCCAAACTCGGCGCCGAGCCGGTTTCGGTTGATCGCGCGACGCCGGAATCGCTGGCGAAGCATCTGAAGGCAGAAATCGAGAAGTGGGGTCCGATCATCAAGAAAGCCGGTGTTTACGCCGACTGATCGCGGTTCCCTGAATCCATCCCCCGTCGCCTGTGCGCGCCGGGGGATTTTTTTCGTCCTGCATGATGGACCCGCTCATTGATTTTCGGGGGTGCTGACAGTAGAGTAGCCGGCTTTTACTGCAACAGAAAAAAAATGAAATTTGCCGGGGAGATTGCGGTTGGCGCAACGCGCGATGCTGTTTTCGCAAAGCTGCAGGACGTCCACTTTTTTGCATCCTGCATTGAGGGCGTGCGTGAATTGACGCCGCGGGATGACAAATGTTTCGATGCGGTGCTTGAAACAAAGGTCGCTTACATGACTTTCAAGTTCAAGGTGACAGTCGAGTTGACGGAAGTCACGCCTCCGGAAGTCATTGCGGCAAAAATTGAAGGCGCCCCGATGGGGTTGGTTGGTCGTCTGACCGCCACATCGTCGACGCGGCTGGTTGACGCCGGCGACGGCAGCACGAAAATCCAGTATGAAATCGACACCGCGCTGACCGGCAAGCTCGGCAGCATCGGGCAACCTGTTCTGAAAGCCAAAGCCAAGGAAATGGAAAAACAGTTCGCAAAAAATCTCGGTGCAGCCTTTGCCGGCGCGACGCAGGGGGCTGCATGACGCCGTTCGAACTGGCTGAACCGCGCTCCCTCAAGGATGCGCTGGCGCTGCTCAACACCGACGATCCCTCGGTGCGCGCCTTTGGCGGCTGCACAGCGCTGATGCTGATGATGAAAACCGGCGTGTTCCAGCCGACCTGCCTGGTGAGCCTGCGCGGCGTCGAGCCGCAGCATGCGGCGATCCAGTCGGAAGGCGGTGTATTGCGCATTGGCGCGCTGGCGACGCTGACCGCGATCGGTGCCTCGGCGATGGTGCGCAAGGCGGCGCCGGTGATTGTGAATGCGATGCAGACGCTGTCCAATGTTCGGGTGCGTAATGTTGCCACGCTGGGTGGGCATCTTGCCCATGGTGATCCGCACATGGATCTGCCGCCGGTGATGATTGCGCTGGATGCAGAGTTGACTGCGATTTCCGTGAACGGTGAGCGCACGCTGGCGTTGGCCGATCTGTTCACCGGTTATTACGAAACCGCGCTGGCGAAAAACGAGCTGATCAGC
>CAMAYE010000174.1 GCA_945862135.1 Bordetella parapertussis | reverse complement strand
GAGTCGTTTGAATACCATGATCAGTTCCGCTGGCTTATTGCGCTTGGTATCGGTCGTTTTGTTACTGACGCTCGGCGCCTGCGCCGCAGTGCAATCGCCGCAATTCACACATTTGCAATCCGGTGAAGCGGTGATTCGCGATTGTGCGCGGTGGTTTGAAGCGACCGATGCCGCTGTCGAGGCAGCCGGCGTCCGTGATCGCGAAGCGTTCATGGTGGCGGGTTTCCCCTATCTGCGCAGTACGCGCTTTCTTGCTGCGTTCAAACCCGCTGCGGCAGACCTTGAATTACGCCGTTCCTGGATGGAGCAGTTGCAGCTTTCCGATTTGCGGGCACGTGTGGCCGAACTGCGTAACCTGCAGACGGACCATGACATAGGCAATGCTCTGGAAACGGCACAACGCTGTGGCCGATTGCTGATGGAACGTGACATGGCCAATCCAGCTGTTCCGTCACTTCTATCGGATCGAGTGCCGGTTGCAGATGCCTACAGCGACGGGTTGCGTGTGGCGGGTCTTTACGCGGTAACGCGGATTCCTTTTGCCCGTGGCGTTGCGCAATGGCACGCCGAAGCGAAGGAAATGTTTGAGCAGTCGCGCAATGGTGCGAAGCCTGCGCATCCGGTGGAGCGTTATGCGCCGGCCCGTGCTTTGCGTTATTCCCGCGCAGAAGTTGCGGGTCTGCTGGCCCGTGCCGACAAGGCCTTGGGTTTGTTGCGCTTGAGTGCGGAGGAAGAGGCTCGATTGTTCTCCAGTTATGCGCCGGTTTTCGAAGTTGAGACGACGGGGGAATTCGACCGGCCGGGTGCGTTGCGCTGGGGCGATGCCGATCATCCGGTCGTCGATACGCGTGATCCCGTGGTGTATCAGCGCCTGGCCTACTCACGCTACGGCGACCGAACGCTGGTCCAGCTCGTTTACACCTTGTGGTTTGGTGAGCGTCCTGCCGACAAGGCCTTCGACATCCTCGCCGGTGATCTGGATGGCCTGGTTTGGCGCGTGACGCTGGCGCCGGACGGCGAGCCGCTGGTGTTCGACACCATGCATCCTTGTGGCTGTTATCACATGTTTTTCCCGACTCCGCTGGCGGCGTTACAGCCAGCGCCGGATTCCGATGATGAATGGGCGTTTATTCCGCTAACTCTGCCACGTGTGCAGCCAGATGATCGGGTTCGCCTGCGTATCGCCACCCGCAGTCATTATCTGGTCGATGTGGTTCTGGAAGCGACGGCTGGCGCCGTTTCGCACCATTACGAAGTGCGGTCCGAAAATGAATTGCGTTCCTTACCGCTGCCGGGCGGCGGATTCCGCAGCACTTACGGCGTGGATGCGCTCGTCAAGGGCACCGAGCGTGGAGAACGCTTCCTGTTCTGGCCGATGGGCATTCCGAGTGCCGGCGCGATGCGACAATGGGGCAATCATGCGACTGCATTTCTCGGTCGCCGTCATTTTGATGATGCAGACCTGATCGAGCGGCGTTTTCGCCTGACGCTTCACCAGAGCGGGGCAGCACTGCCATAATCCGGCCCTTCATGGCCGTCATTCCGTCCGTTCCCGTATGGGACATTTTTTGCAGGGTTGTCGATAACTTCGGCGATGCCGGCGTTTGCTGGCGTGTTGCCCGTCTGTTGCACCACGAACATAGACTTGAAGTGCGCTTGTGGATTGATCAGCCGGAAACACTGCGTGCGTTACGCCCCGATCTGGTGACTGGATTGCCGGTTCAGCGGATTGATGGCGTTCAAGTGCATGACTGGTCGAAATGCAGTCCGACGCCGGATTCAGTCATGGTTGTGGTCGAGGCCTTCGGTTGCGGCTTGCCCGAAAACTATGTTTCGGCAATGGCGGCTCGCGCACAACCGCCGCTGTGGATCGTGCTGGATTACCTCACTGCAGAAGCCTGGGCCGACACTCACCATGGACTGGCTTCGCCGCATCCGTCGCTGGGTTTGCCGCGCTGGTATTTCTACCCGGGATTCACACCGTCAACCGGTGGATTGCCGCGTGAGCGTGACTTGTTGAAGCGGCGGGATGCTTTTGACGCAAAAGCGCGTGCTGAATTCTGGCGCAGCCTCGGTTTTGCCGCGCCGGATCCCAATGCACTGACGCTGTCGTTGTTTGCCTACGCGGATGCGCCGGTTACGGATTTGCTGTCCGCATTGGCCGAAGGGGCCGGTCCCACCATGGTGGCCGTTCCTGCGGGGTCGTTGCTGCCAGCCCTGAGGGCGTTTGCTGACCGTGATGTTGCGGTTGGCGATACGGTACGACAGGGATTGCTTGAGGTGCGGGTTCTGCCGTTTCTTCCCCAAGTCTGCTACGACGAATTGTTATGGGCTTGCGACATCAATTTCGTTCGCGGCGAAGACTCCTTTGTCCGGGCGCAGTGGGCGGGCAAACCCTTGATCTGGCAACCCTATCGGCAGGACGACGGGGCGCATCAACGCAAGCTGGAGGCTTTTTTGCAGCGTAATTTGGCGGGTCTTGATCCGGTAGCCTGTGCGGCAGTATGGGCCTTTAGCGAGGCCTGGAGCGCCGGAACCCCGGTCAGAGCTTTATGGCCGGCATTGCAGGCGGTCCGTGGCCTGTGGACCCGTCACGCGCTGAATTGGTGCCGGGAACTGGCCGGTTTGGGGGAAATGTCCGCCAAACTGGTGGACTTTGCGCGCAACAAGGTAAAATAGCGCGTTTTTTCTCCGCTTAATTTATTACGCTTAATCAAGGATGTAGGTTATGAAAATTGCTCAGGAAATCCGCGCGGGCAACGTCATCATGGTCGGCAAGGATCCGATGGTGGTGTTGAAGGCCGAGTTCAGCAAGTCCGGCCGCAACGCGTCAGTGGTCAAGATGAAACTGAAGAATCTGCTGTCGAATGGCGGCACGGAAACGGTTTATCGCGCCGACGAAAAATTCGATGTGGTGCAGCTCGAACGCAAGGAAGTGACGTATTCCTACTTTGCCGAGCCCTCGTATGTATTCATGGACGCCGAGTTCAACCAGTTCGAAGTGGACAAGGAGAACATGGGCGACGCGCTGAATTACCTCGAAGACGGCATGGAATGCGAAGTCACGTTGTATGAAGGCCGCCCGATTTCGGTGGAGATTCCGCAGACGCTGGTTCGCGAGATCATCTACACCGAACCCGCGGTTCGCGGCGACACTTCTGGCAAGGTGTTGAAGCCGGCGAAATTGAGCACCGGTTTTGAAGTTCCGGTGCCGCTGTTCTGTGCCACCGGCGACAAGATCGAGATTGATACCCGCACCGGCGAATACCGCAGCCGCACCAAAGGCTGATCGTTCGCACAGTTGCAGGATGGCAAAACGCCGCAGTGTCCCTGCGGCGTTTTTTTATTACGGCACCAGCCAGTCGCAGCGCGTACCGCCCTCTTTTTCCAGGGACATGGCCTGCCACAGCCAGTCGAGCAGGGGGCGTGCTTCCTTGTCCAGTCCGAAGGGCGGATTGACGATCACCATGCCGCTGCCGCGGATGTGTTCGGTCCAATCGTCCGGGTGAACTGTCAGTTCGAGCTGCAGCGTTTTGGGTAATCCCGCGGCCTGCAGGCTGCGCGCGAAGGCCTGCATTGCCGACGGCGCCATCAATGGATACCAGGCGGCAATCATGCCGGTCGCAAATCGCGCATAGGCTTCCTTGGTGCTGCGCACGATGCGGGCGAATTCGTCCGCCTGGTCGAACGATGCGTCGATAAACGTGAGCCCGCGCCGTTCCTGCGGCGGCAGGAAGGCGCGGATCGCGCTGAAGCCGTCCTGGTTGTGGATGGCGGTATGCCGGGCGCCGGCGAACACGGTTTTCAGGACAGCACAATCGTCCTTGTTCAGTTCACACAGCGCGAGGCGGTCGGTGGGACGCATCAGGCGTCGGGCGATGCGTGGTGAGCCCGGGTAATGGCGCAGGTGACCGTCGGCGTTGTCGGCCCGTACGGCATCAAGATAGGGTTGCAGGGAATCGGGGGCATCAGCACGTGCCCAGACCCGGCCGATACCTTGGCGCCACTCCGCGGTCTTCTGTGACCACGGGTGCTCAAGATCATAAAGCCCGAGCCCGGCGTGGGTGTCGAGCACGAAATAGGGTTTATCCTTGCGCGCGAGCGCGATCAGAAGTCGCGACAGCAGGGCATGTTTGAAGACGTCGGATACATTGCCGGCGTGGAACTGGTGACGGTAAGAAAGCATGGGGCGGATTACAGCACAGACGGCGCGACTGCGCCTGCCGTGCAATCATTCAATTTTTTCAGGAGCAGGTGATGGGTTTACAAAGACTGCATGTGGCTGCGCGTTACAGCGAAGCAGCGATTTTTAATGGTGTTGTTTATCTGGCCGGCATGGTGCCGGAGTGTGATGCGACGGATATCCGCAGCCAGACTGCCGATGTGCTGGGGCAGATCGATCACCGGCTGGCAGAGGCGGGAAGCAGCAAGGCGCATTTGCTGCGTGTTCAGATTTTTCTTGCTGACATCAAGGATATTGGCGAGATGAACGAGGTCTGGGATGCCTGGGTCACGCCGGGCACGGCACCACCTCGCGCCACTGTGCAAGCGGCTCTGTCTGATCCGGGTTACAGGATTGAAATCGTTGCCACGGCGGTGCAGATTTCGGTGGCTTGATGGGGGTGATTACAATTCAAGTAATTGATTTATTTAATTATTTTATGGTTCCGCAGCCGGCAATCCAGGCGGTGATTAAGCAGTGAATTTCACCGCACGGTTGCGGCCCTGTTCCTTGGCGGTATACATGGCACGGTCCGCCCGGCCCTGAACGGCATCAATGCTCCTCCCGTCTTCGGGGTAGCAGGCGAGCCCGATGCTGACACTGGTTTTGATGCGTTTGCCATCGAAGTCCAGTGGTGTATTGGCTACCGCCTGAATGATTCGTTGGGCGACTTCGACGGCCCGGTCGGATGCTGTTTCCGGCAGCAAGGCCACGAACTCGTCACCGCCGTAGCGTGCGAGTACATCGGTATGGCGTAACTCGGTTTCAATGCACTTTGCGGTTATCTTGAGCAGACGGTTACCGGCCTCGTGACCATATTGATCGTTGACCGCTTTTAGGTTGTCGGAATCGATCATCAGCATGGTGGCCGGCCGGTTGTAGCGCACGGCCTGACCGAACAGGCGGTCAACCACGATGCTGAAACCACGCATGTTGTAGAGGCCTGTCAGTTCATCGGTTTCAGACAGCAACCGGGCCTGATTCAGCCCGTAACGGATGTCGGCGGAAAACATGGTCGTGATGTAGGCGACCAGCAGCATTGGAGCCAGTTGCGCGGCCAGGCTACCGATATAGGCGAGTGTGAAGACCTGGCCCGCGCTTGAATTGTCGCCAAGCAGCATGAAGCAGGCGACGATCAACACCATTTCCAGCATCGTCGCGAGTTTGCCCAGGGTGAGTGCGCTTGTGATGATGACCAGCAGATAGGTGTTCAGCAAAGGGCTGGCCAGTTTTCCGGAAAACCACAGCACCGAGGTGATGAAAAGCAGCATCGCGAAGGTTTCAATCGCGATCTTCCAGCGTGATTCGGTCTTGTAGAAATTCGTATAGCGGAAACTCAGCACAAACGCTGCATAGAAGAACAGCACCATGGTGATCGCTGTCCTGTCGTAGTCATCGGGACCGGCAAACACCTGATAAAGCAGCACGAGTACCAGCAGCAACCACTCGATTTCGGCGACGGTTCTTGAGATGCCGCGCAGTTCCTCCTGCGCGATGCTCAGCACGCTAGTGGGCTTTGAATGCAAGGATTTTGCTTTCCAACGGGTTTTGAACCAGCATTTATCACTAAAAAATCAAAGGCCGGGCGTCAGCTCGGATTATGAACCAGACCGCGGAGTTCTTTCCATATATGACAATCAGGCCGTTCCAATTGCGCGTATTAAACACAGTTAGATGTGGCTTGGAATTCGCAAAAAAATGCCCGACTGAAATGGTAGTCGGGCATTGATTTCGGTGAGGGTGGCTTCATTTGCTCGGTCACAGAGGTTTAAATTATATCAATAAATCAAATGCTTATTGAATTTCCGGATTTATTTCAATACCTGTGCAATTAACAAATTCGCAACTCTTAATTAACGGATTCTTCCGATCACGATTTGATGCCGGCACGTTTGACGATTTCAGCGGCTCGACGCATTTCTGCAGTCATGAAGTCCTGAAACTGCTTCGATGTTCCGCCGTCAGGTTCGGCGCCGTCATTGAGGATCTTGCTTTTCACCTCCGGGGATTGCACGGCCTTATTCATGCTTGTGCTGAGCAGACTGACAATCTGACCCGGGGTATTGGCCGGAGCCAACAAGCCGTACCAGCTTGTGGTTTGATAGCCCTTGATTCCGGCTTCAGCAATGGTGGGCAAGTCAGGAGCGCCTGCTGAACGCTTTGCACCAGTGACGCCCAGGCCGCGAAGTCTTCCGTTCTTGACATGCCCCAGCGACGAAAGCACGCTGCCAAAAGTAAAGTGAACCTGTCCTGCCATGACATCCACCAATGCTGGTCCTGCACCCTTGTAAGGGATATGAACAATATTTACGCCGGCGAGAAATTTGAATAGTTCTCCGGCCAAATGGCCTGAACTGCCATTTCCACCCGATGCGAAATTCAATGTTCCGGGCTGTTGTTTGGCAAGATTGCCGAGATGGAAACGGGAGAGGGCAAGACGCTTACGGCAACACTTCCGGCGTGTGCTGCCGCCCTTGCGGGCATTCCGGTGCATATCGTTACGGTGAATGATTTCCTGGTCATGCGTGACGCCGCCTGGATGAAGCCGATTTACAGGTTTCTGGGGCTGACCGTCGGCACCATTACGGAAGGCATGACGCCGGATGCAAGGCGTTCGGCTTATGCGTGTGACATTACCTACGGTACCAACAAACAACTGGTATTTGATTACCTGAAAGATCGCTTGATGCTCGGTCGGGATGCACGGCCGATGCATCTGCAAATCGAGGGGCTTCACGCCGAGCATGCGCGCAGAAGCAGGCTTCTGTTGCGCGGCCTCTGTTTTGTGATCGTTGATGAAGCAGACAGCGTGCTTGTTGACGAGGCACGCACACCGCTGATCATTTCCAATGTGGGGGATGCAAGTCAGGAAGAGCAGATTTACGCTGAAGCGATCACTGTCGCGCGTCAGCTCGAAATGGCTCTCGATTTCTCGATCCTGCCTCGGGATCATGACGTGGCGATTACTGATCGCGGAAAGCGTCGGATGACTGAACTGGCCGAGCCTTTCGGCGGAGTTTGGATGGGCCCGCGCCGGCGGCTGGAACTGGTCAAGCGTGCACTGTGTGCGCTGTATTTATACCAGCGAGACAAGCAGTATCTTGTACGTGGCGGCAAAATCCAGATTATTGACGAATATACGGGCCGCGTGATGGCTGATCGCTCATGGGAGCGCGGCCTGCACCAGATGATCGAGGCCAAAGAAGGGTGCTCGATTACCGGGCAGCAGGAAACGCTCGCACGAATCAGCTATCAGCGATTTTTCCGTCGCTATCTGCGTGTGGCCGGCATGACTGGCACGGCGCGTGAGGTTGCACAGGAATTGTGGGCTGTTTATAACCTCCCTGTAGTGACTATACCCACCAATCGCCCCGTGCAGAGGCTGAGGTTGCCCGAGCAGGTTTACTTGACTGCCCAGGAGAAATGGACAG
>CAMAYE010000173.1 GCA_945862135.1 Bordetella parapertussis | reverse complement strand
ATACAAACAAAACCTGGGACCTGCTGGTCGTCGGTGGCGGCAACGCGGCCTTATGCGCGGCGCTGATGGCGCGTGAAGCCGGATGTAGCGTCATGTTGCTTGAAGGCGCACCCAAACCCTTCCGCGGCGGCAACAGCCGTCACACCCGCAACCTGCGCTGCATGCACGAAGAGCCGCAGGACATCCTCACCGGCACCTATCCGGAAGAGGAATACTGGCAGGATCTGCTGAAAGTCACCGGCGGCCTGACCACCGAAAAACTCGCGCGCATCGTTCTTGATCACACGTCAAAATGCCGGCCTTGGATGGTCAAACACGGCGTGCGTTTCCAGCCGCCGCTCGGCGGCACGTTGCACCTGTCGCGCACCAACGCCTTCTTCCTTGGTGGCGGCAAGGCGCTGATGAACGCCTATTACCATTCGGCGGAACAGCTCGGCATCGACATCCATTACGAAGCCCAGGTCACTGACCTCGAAATCGACGGTGACCAGTTCAAGTCGGCCACGTTCACTTACAAAGGCGCCACGCACCAGGTGCGCGCCAAGGCCGTGGTGATCGCCTGCGGCGGTTTTCAGGCGAATCTGGAATGGCTGGAAGAAGCCTGGGGTCCGGCGGCGAAGAATTTCCTTGTGCGCGGCACGCCGTACAACCGCGGCGACATTCTCAAAGTGCTGCTGGCCAAGGGCGCCAAGCAGATCAGCGATCCGCTGCAGGGTCACTGCGTGGCGATCGATGCGCGTTCACCGAAGTACGACGGCGGCATCATCACCCGCGTGGATGCGGTGTCGCTGGGCATTGTGGTCAACAAGAATGCGCAGCGCTTCTATGACGAGGGCGAGGATTTCTGGCCCAAGCGTTACGCGATCTGGGGCCGTCTTGTTGCGGGGCAGCCTGACCAGATCGGTTATTCGATTGTTGATGCCAAGGCGATGGGCAAGTTCATGCCGCCGGTGTATCCGCCGATTCGCGCCAACACGCTGCGCGAACTGGCAACCAAGCTGGAAATCAATCCGGACGCACTGGAAAAAACCGTTGCTGATTTCAATGCCGCGGTTCGTCCCGGTACCTTTGATCACACGATCCAGGACGATTGCGTGACTGAAGGCTTGACGCCGCCCAAGACTCACTGGGCGCTGAAAATCGATACCGCGCCGTACTTCGGATATCCGTTGCGACCGGGCATCACCTTTACTTATCTCGGGGTCACCGTTGATGAAAAGTCGCGGATGATCCTGCAGGACGACAAGCCCTGCAAAAACGTATTCGCAGCAGGGGAAATCATGGCAGGCAATGTATTGGGCAAGGGGTACCTGGCGGGCATCGGCATGTCCATCGGCACCACGTTCGGACGCATCGCGGGCGAGGAGGCGGCAAAACATGTTCGCGGCTGAAGACAAACCGATGTCCCTCGACGAACTGATCGAGGATGCACAGCGCGTACTGCGCGTTTGCAACGCCTGCCGTTACTGCGAAGGTTATTGCGCAGTGTTCCCGGCACTGGCGCGCCGTCTCGAATTCACCGAGAACGACGTGTTGTATCTGGGCAACCTCTGCCACAACTGCGGCTCCTGTCTGTATGCCTGCCAGTTCGCGCCCCCGCATGAGTTCCAGGTCAACTTCCCGCGCCTGATGGCGAAGGCGCGCGGCGAGACTTACCGCCGCTACGCCTGGCCCGGTTTCCTCGGCAAGCTTTACGACAACAATGCTGTGGCCGTGAGTCTGATCACCGCATTCAGCATTGCGCTACTGTTCTGGCTGGCCGGTGCGATCTCCAATCCGGAGCGCTTCTTTGCCGCACACAGCGATGCGCAGGGTTCTTTCTATGCGCTGATGCCGCATAACCTGATGGCGGGCGTGTTTGGCGGCGTATCGCTTTTTGTAGCGTTCGCGCTGCTGATGGGCTTCATCCGCTTCTGGCCGTACATGGGCGAGGAACTGGCCGACTTTTTCAAGGCAGGTCCGCTGGCGGAAGGCGTGCATGATGCACTGACACTGAAGAATCTGGGCGGTGGTGTCGAGAACGAAGGCTGCACCTACCCGACGGAGCAGAAGTCGCTGGCGCGCCGCACTTACCACCACTTCACCTTCTACGGCTTCATGCTGTGTTTTGCCGCGACCAGCGTGGCCACGGTTTATCACTATGTGCTGAACCAGCCCGCGCCGTATCCGGTGACCAGCCTGCCGGTACTGCTCGGCATCGTCGGAGGTATCGGTCTGCTGATCGGACCGGCAGGGCTGCTGTATCTGAAGACGCAGCGTGATCCGGAACTGGTGGCGAAAGACCAAACCGGCATGGACGCAGGTTTCCTGGTGTTGTTGTTCATGATCAGCCTGACCGGTCTCGGCCTGCTGGCTTTCCGCGAACACGCATCGATGGGCACCTGGCTGGCCATTCACCTCGGCTTTGTGCTGGCGCTGTTCCTGACCATGCCTTATGGCAAGTTCGTGCATGGCCTGTATCGCCTGACTGCGCTGGTGCGTTACCACCTCGAGCGTCGGCGTCCCGTGCCGGGTATTGCGGCCGAGTAAAAAATTGTTTAAAAACAATAAGTTATGAATTAACACTAGGGCCGCATTGCGGCCCTAGTGTTTTACACTGCAACGTTTTACACGTCAGCATCACGCGCAAGGAGTCCCGCATGAAAGTCGCCATCCTCGACGATTATTTCGACACTGTTCGCACGCTCAACTGTTTTACGAAACTGAAGGACCACGACGTCAAGATCTGGAACGATCACGCGCAGGACACCGACACGCTGGCCGAACGCCTGCGTCATACCGAAGCGCTGGTGCTGATCCGCGAACGCACCAAGATCCGCACACCGTTGCTGGAGCGTTTGCCCAAGCTCAAGATGATCAGCCAGCGCAGCGTGTTCCCGCATATTGATGCCGATACCTGCACCAGGCTCGGCGTGATCATTTCGTCGAGCCAGCATCCGGAGCTGCCGTCCTATGCGACGGCGGAGCTGACTTGGGCATTGGTGCTGGCGGCGATGCGCAAGCTGCCGCAGCAGATGGCTTCACTGAAGGCGGGGCAGTGGCAGTGCGGCGTGGGCCGCACCGTGCGCGGCAAGACGCTTGGTATTTACGGCTATGGGCGTATCGGCGCCGTGGTCGCCGGCTACGGCAAGGCTTTCGGCATGAACGTACTGGTCTGGGGCCGGGAGAAGACGCTGGAGCGTGCACGTCGCGACGGCCATGAAGTGGCGTCGAGCAAGAATGAATTTTTCGAGCGCTGCGATGTGCTGTCGCTGCATATGCGACTGGTGGATGCCACGCGCGGCATTGTCACTGCCGCCGATCTGGCGCGGATGAAACCGACTTCGGTGCTGGTGAATACCAGCCGTGCGCAGCTAGTCGAGGCCGGCGCGCTGGTGCCGGCGCTGAAGGCCGGCCGTCCCGGCATGGCGGGTCTGGATGTGTTTGAAGATGAGCCGATGCGCGATACATCACATCCCTTGCTGGCCCTCGACAACGTCGTACTGACGCCGCATATCGGCTATGTGACCCTCGAAGGTCTGGAAACCCAGTTCGTCGACATCTTCGACCAGATCAACGCCTATGCCGCAGGCAATCCGATCAACGTCGTTAATCCCGACGTGCTGGGTTCCGCGCAACTGCGGCGTTAACGAACCAGCAGATTGACCAGGCCGGCCATGCTGGCCTGTGTTTCCAGTGAGCGCAGCGCCGCGATGGCGCTGTCGGTATTCGCGGTACTCGTGCCGGCCTGCGTGGCGCAGTCGCGGAACTTGTGTTCCAGATCCTCCCAGGACAGTTCGCGCGTCGGATGGCCGGGCGGACGCAGGATGCGGATGGTGTCACGCACGCCGTTGCGCAATTCAATATCGACTTCGACAAAGCCACGGCTGCCCGAGCTGCGGGTGTCGAACAGCGGATCATCACCGCGGCAGGCGGGGTCTTCAAAGGCGCGCACGCGTTGCATCATGTCCTGGATCGCCGGGCGCTTGACCGCTTCGTCGGTGAAGCTGAACAGCGAATACTGTCCGTCAACAATGCCGGCGGCGAGTGCGTATTGCAGGCTGAACTTGGCCTCCAGCCCGGTTGTTGGTTGAGGATAGGTCAGCACCTGCATGCCACCTTGCGGCATTCGGCAATCTGCGCGCACGACGTCGGCGGCAGTGAAGCCGTGTTTCTCGCGCATTGCCAGGATGCCGTCCATGCCGCGGTGAGTGGCATAGCAGCAGGGAAATTTTTTTAGTGCAATGCCTGGGTCGGTGATGACCCAGGGTTTGCCAAGGCCTTCAATCGTGTTGGTGATATTCGATTCGTCGACGCCATAAGCCGCAAAGAATCCGGACTTGGCTTCCATGATGTCTTGGGCTGCAGTAAAGCCGCTCATCGCCAGACGCACGGCGGCAATGGCGCTGCGTGCAGCCCAGCCGGTATGCAGCGGCTTGGTCATCGTGCCGAAATTGCGCCGCAGGCCGCTGGCCATCGACCCGGCGATGCCGAAGGCGGTCTGGATGACATCGGGTTGCAGGCGCCAGGCCTTGGCCAGCGCCGCCACGCCGCAGAATATGCCGAGGGTGCCGGTACCGTGAAAACCGCGGTGGTAATGACCGGTGGTGATGCCGAGCCCGATTTTTCCGCCGACTTCAACACCGATCACATGCGCTTCAATCAAGTCTTTACCGCTCAGCGGCTGGCGTTTCAAGTCGGCCAGCAGCACGGCAACGATGATTGCGCTGGGGTGCGCCGGCATCATCGACAGCACATCATCAAAATCCAGCGCATGGCCGAAAGTGCCGTTGATCAGTGCGGCCATTTCAGCGCTGCTGCGTTCGGCGGTGCCAATGATGGGGCTGTCGCCGGACTCATCACTGAGCTTGAGATAGGCGAGCAGGTGTTCGGTGACTTCGCTGTTGGCGCCGGCGAGGATCGAGGCGACGGTGTCGGCGATGACTTTTTTGGATTTCTCGATTGCATGCTCGGGGAAATCCGCAGCCGAACTGCGATGAATGAATTCAGCGATGGCTTTTGTGGCTTGAGTCATGAGTGTTTTTTAATGAGGTATTGAACAATCAGCGGCGGGCTTGTGCGGCGACATAGACCGTGCCGTCCATGATGCGTCGCGCGGTGCGGGTGTAGGCGGCTTCGGTGATTTCACCGTCAGGGCCGATGCGCATCATGACGGGGAATACGCCGGTCGGGTGGCCGATGCGCACGATGTTGTCATCAAAGCGCCGGGCCACCTGGTGCACTACGGTGCCGGGCAGGTTTGCGGCGACCGCAGTGCAGACCGCGCCGGTTGCGGCAAAGGCCTTGTGCAGGCGCGGCGGCGGTCCGCCGACCCGGCGTGCGACGAAGCTGACTTCGTCGGCGCGCACCGTGGTTTTGGTCATGTAGTTCGTGTAGTCCTCGGGCGCGATCACCGATACCGGATGCGGTAGCCGTGATTCCGGCGGCAGGCCGATATGTTTTGCACCGGCGTTGCGGATGGCCCAGAAGCGCTGGAGGATTTCCGGCGTGAATTCGTCGGGCGTTTCCGTGCCGCGGATGCCGATGTCGCGTGCGTGAAAAAACATAGTCACTTTGGCGACATCAACGATCGACACCGTGATCGATTTGCCAAGCTCAGGTACGTAGATTTCATCAACGACATTGCCGCTGGGCAGCAGCGAACCGGTGGTGGCGCCTTTGGTCCGCGCGAAGTCGAGCTGGATCTCCGCGCCGGTACCAGGCACACCGGCAATGGCGCAACTGCCGTTGACGCTGGGCTGGCCATCCGACACCGGAATCCGCGAAACCAGTACCTGCTGCGTATTTGTATTGAAAATGTGCACCGTGGTGAGCGGTTCGACCGCCTTGATCAGGCCTTGCTGCATGGCATAGACGCCGACCGCGGCAGACAGGTTGCCGCAGTTTGCCGAATACGACACGTAGGGCAGGTCGATGCCGACCTGGCCGAAGGTGTAGTTGAGATCGATGCCCGGCACAGTACTCTTGCTGATGATGACGATTTTGCTGGTCAGCGTGTCCGCGCCACCGAGACCGTCGATCTGCCGTGGATCAGGGCTGCCCATTGCTTCCAGCAACACGCGTTCACGCAATGGCGGATCAATGGGCAGATCGCTTTCCAGGAAAAACACGCCCTTGCTGGTGCCGCCTCGCATGATGGTGCAGGGCACGGCGAGTTGGTCCACGCTGTGTGAAGCGGTTTTCATCAAGTGGCCTCGATACGGATCAATAACGGAATGAATGTTGCTACCGCTTTTGGAATTCAATCATACTTGGGAAAGTCATCAGGAGTCGTCATGAAATCATCAAAGTCCCTTTCAGCATTCGTCCAGCTCACACTCGGTATCGCTACAACGTTGTCTGCGGTTGTGCCTGTGCATGCGCAGAAATTTCCGGAGCGCCCGGTGCGCATCCTGGTGCCGTTGGCGGCCGGCGGCAGTGTTGACACGGTTGCGCGCAGTCTTTCGCAGGGGTTGTCCGAAAGTTTCGGGCAGTCGGTGATTGTCGATAACCGGCCGGGCGCCGGCAGTCAGGTGGCGCTGGAGATTCTCGCGAATGCGGATCCCAGCGGCCATACGCTGGTGATGATCAGCGCAACCTCGGTGGTGCATCCGCTGCTGTACAAATCGCGTTTCGATGTCGTGCGTGATTTCAGCCCGGTCCTGCAGGTCACCCAGCAGGGTTACAACATGGTGGTGAATCCGGCGGTGCCGGCAAAGACGGCGCTGGAACTGGTCGCACACCTGAAGGCGAATCCGGGCAAGCTCAACTACAGCTCGTCCGGCATCGGCAGCCTGATTCACATGAGTGGTGAACTGTTCAAGATCGCCACGGGTACGCAAATGACGCACATACCCTACAAAGGCATGGGGGCTGCTTATGCGGATCTGGTCAGTGGCCAGGTGCAAGTGGGTTTTCCGACCATCATTTCATCGGTGCCGCATGTCAGGGCAGGCCGTTTGCGTTCACTGGCGGTCACGCCCGGCAAACGCGTGCCGGCACTGCCCAATGTGCCGACCTTCGCCGAGGCCGGCATCAAAGGCGTTGTGGTCACCAACTGGTACGGGATCATCGCGCCCAAACAAACGCCGAAACCGGTTATTGATCGCATTGCAGCGGATGCCGGCAAGACGATGCAGGATCCGGACATGGTGAAACGCCTGCTGGCAGACGGTTCGGAATCCATGGTCGGTACGCCGCAGCAATTCGGCGCATTGATTCAGTCTGAAACCAAGCTGTGGAGTGAGGTCATCAAGAAGGCGGGGATTCAGGGCGAGGGTGGTTAAGCTAATCCCCGAGAATAAAATAAAGTAAATAAAAACAAATACTTACAATAATTCGACTTGCCCTGCTGTCTTCGGGCAAGTTTTCTGGTTTCTGCAGGGAGGCGCAATTCGATCATGACATCACTCCGTAAACCCGGGCTGCACCATGCATGGATCATTCTCGCAGCGGCCTGTGTACTGAGCGTCATTAGCCGAGCCGATTCAGCGTCGTTTGCCGTATTGGTTGATCCGCTGGTCGACAAAATCGGCTGGAAACGCGGCGAGATCGGCTTTGCCTACTCTCTTGCGTTCCTCTGCAGCATGCCGGCGATGCTGGTGTTCGGCTGGCTTGGCGACCGCTGCAGCGCGCGCACGTTGATGCTCGGTGCGTCGCTGATGATTTCCGTCGGTACAGTCATGCTCGGCATGATTGACGAGTTGTGGCATCT
>CAMAYE010000172.1 GCA_945862135.1 Bordetella parapertussis | reverse complement strand
AGCTCGTCGAAAATATTAAATAATTCAATATATTCAACAACTTAATATTATTTTGCTCAGCAGTTGAATTTAAAACTGAATACACAGGGAATTCCGGGGTGTATCTGGACTAGCGGCACACTTCTTGAAGCTGGAGTCAGCGCAGCAGCTCGGCCAATCCAGGGGCAACCCGGCAGAAGAGGCTGTCCTGCTGCTGCGCGGCCGGCTGAAGGACGTGCAGCATGCCGTAAATACCGATCGCAGCAATAATTCCGCTGGCCAGATAACGCACCCATGCCACCTGCATCCAGTGCCGTGTGCGTCCAACAGCAGCGCCAATCGCCAGCAGGTTCGGGAGTGTGCCCAGTCCAAACGCAGCCAGAATCAGGGCACCCTCTCCAGCGCTGCCTGAAGCCAGCGCCATCAGCAACACCGCATAGACCATGCCACAAGGCAGCCAGCCCCAGATCGCACCAAGACCCAATGCCTGCCAAGGCGACGTTACCGGCAGAAAACGGCTCGACAATGGCTGCACCTGGCGCCACAGCAAACTGCCGGCGGCTTCGATCCCTCGTGTCACGGGTCGCACCCCGGCAACATTCAAGGCGACCACAAGCAGAGTCGCCCCCATCAGGAACATCATCACATGCTGGGCCAGTACGCCGCCGCGCAATGCGATGCCCGCCTGCCCTGCCGCACCGGCGAGTGCGCCGGCAAAGACATAACTTGCAATACGGCCCGCGTTGTATGCGAGTGGGTAGATGCCGCGGCGAGTCTTGCCATCCGGCCCCGGCGCACAGGTCATGCCGACAATGCCGCCGCACATCGCCGCACAATGAACACCACCCAGAAGGCCGGCCGTGAGGGCAGTTAGCACCATCGTCTGCAGCCAGCCGTTCAAGAAGAACTCCTAGATAACCCGCGAATAGCGCATGGTCTCACGCTCGCGCCGGAGATACTTGTCAAATACCATGCAGACATTCCGAATCAGCATACGACCACGCGGGGTGACACTGATCCATTCGTCATCAAGTTGTACCAAACCGTCAGTGACCATCCGCCGCAGGTCAGTTAACTCGTCCTGGAAGTAACGCTCGAAGTCGATCAGGTAGGCGATTTCAATGGAACGCTTTGACAGCTTGAACTGACAGGACAGAGACTGGATGACTGCGCGACGCAGCAGATCATCCGCTGAGAGCTCCAGACCCCGAGCCACCGGCAGCATATTGCGGTCGAGGGCATCGTAATAGGTTTCAAGATGCCGGTGATTCTGACTGTAGGTCGGACCGATGGCGCCTATGGCCGAAACTCCCAGACCGACCAGGTCACAATCAGCATGGGTGGAGTACCCCTGAAAATTGCGGTGCAGATGCCCGTGGCGCTGGGCAATTGCGAGGGAGTCGTCAGGCTTGGCAAAATGATCCATGCCGATATAAACGTATCCAGCCTCGCCCAGACGCCGGGCGGCAAGCCCCAGCAATTTCAGTTTCACATCCGGGGTCGGCAATTCAGCATCTGCGATACGCCGCTGCGGCTTGAAACGCGTCGGCAGGTGGGCATAGTTGTAGATGGCGATACGATCCGGCGATGCGGAAATTACCCGCCCCAAGGTGCGGTTGAAGCTGAGCAGGGTTTGCTTCGGCAGGCCGTAGATCAGGTCGACATTGATTGAATCGAAGCCCGAAGTGCGGGCTGCATCCATCACCGCAAGCGTCTGCTCTTCGCTCTGGATTCGATTGACTGCTTTTTGCACGTCAACATCAAAATCCTGTACACCCAGACTGACGCGGTTGAATCCCATGTCACGCAGAACCTGCATCTCGGAGGGCTCAATGCTGCGTGGATCCAGCTCAATCGAATATTCGCCGTCCCGGGACATATGGAAGTGGCGCTTGAGGTGTCCGCACAATTCCGACAGCTGCTCCATCGTGAAGAAAGTCGGTGTGCCGCCACCCCAGTGCATCTGTTCGACTATACGCTCGTCCTTGAACAACGGCCCCTGCATGTCGATTTCGCGGAAAAGGTATTGCAGGTACTTTTCACCCTTGCTGCGATCTTTGGTGACAACCTTGTTGCAGGCGCAGTAAAAACAGACCGTGCTGCAGAATGGCAAATGGATGTAAATCGACAGTGCGCGACGAATACCGCCGATATTCCGCCGTGCAGTCCATGACCGGTATGTTTCAGCATCGAACGCTTCCACAAAACGGTCAGCCGTCGGATAGGACGTATAGCGTGGACCATTACGATCCATGCGCCGGATCAAGTCCAGATCAACCTCAATCGGCAGCGCAGCAGGGGCAATCATCGAGCTGTTCATATGTAATATTGACCACAGTTTGGCCGCTATTGTGACCATCGACGGCTCCCGGGAGTTTGACGCAGATCAAAACGAGGGTAAGATGCAGCACTTCATTCAATTTTCCTGATACTCCGACTCCGGACACCGACATGGCCACCACATTGCGCATCGTCGAGGTCGACAAACTCAAAACGGCCTGCTCCACCTGCAGCCTGCAGGAGCTTTGCCTGCCTGCCGGCCTGTCTGCGGGCGAACTCAAGTCCGTCGACGAACTCATTGATCGCCGTCGTCCCGTCAAGCGCGGCGATTATCTGTTCCGCTCCGGCGCATCCCTGCATTCGCTCTATGCCATCCGGTCCGGTTTCATGAAAAGCTGCGTGCTGCACGAAGACGGTCGCGAGCAGGTTGCCGGATTTCACATGATGGGCGACCTGATGGGGCTCGACGCCATTGGAACCAATCAGCATTTGTGCGATGCAGTCGCACTGGAAGACAGCGAAGTCTGTGAAATTCCGCTGAAGGATCTTGAGGACATGTCCCGCTCGATTCCTTCGCTGCAACAGCACTTTCACCGCATCATGAGCCGGGAGATCGCCCGCGATTACGGCGTGATGCTGTTATTGGGCAGCATGCGAGCCGAGGAACGACTGGCAGCCTTTCTACTGAATCTGTCCCAGCGCTTTGCCGCCCGCGGCTACTCCCAGACGGAGTTTCACCTGCGCATGACCCGCGAGGAAATCGGCAGCTATCTGGGCCTGAAGCTGGAAACCGTCAGCCGCACCCTGTCGCATTTTCAGGCACAAGGCCTGATTGCAGTACAGAACAAACATCTGCGCATTCTGAATATGGATAGTCTGCGGGAACTGGTCAGCCACCACGGCTGCCGTTCCTGAAACATCCCTGCGGGTTCAATCCCTGCGGTTCACGTCTCCTGCCGAGCGCTGCAGGAAGCAGGTGAAGGCGCTGGACGCTGCGGCGACAGCCCAGAACATGAAGAACCCCACCGAATAGACCGCGGTTGCCGACCAGCGAACTGGCTCCCCAAGCAGATAAAGTTCCTGGGGGTCGATCAGCGTAAAGAACACGCCTTCAGCGATGCCGCCAACGATAAACGACGGCCACAATATCCAAATCAGGCGCTTGCCCATTCAATCCTTCCTCCTTGTGGTACCGGCTGCGCCTCTCTTCAGGCGCGAGGCTGGCCGTTTTCTTCTTCGGTCATTTTACGGCGCACAAAATAATAAAGGTATGCGCCAATCACAACGACCACCAGAATGGTGATCAGGCTGAACAGTCCCACATCCGAACCAAACAGAAGTTTCCAGGCCATCGCGTTTCTCCTATTTTGAACTTGCGGGAGACAGATTCACTGTCCCTTGATATGGCGCAACCATGGCGCCATCCAATCGCCAGGTTGACTGCTGATCCTGCAGGATCAGCATCCAGCGTCCTTGCGTCAGTGCAGGCCCCACCCCTTCGTAACTGCCCGGCGCAGTCTGGCGCAACATCACCAAACCATCACGGCCAGCGCGTGTCGGATGCACAATCTGCATCTGCAGTGTGGCCGGTAACGCTGCACCCGGCCCGGCGTCAAGCCGCACACTGATACGGCGGCCATCCTCAGCGAACTGCGCGCCGGCACGAAATCCTTGTTGTGCCGCCATGGATTCGCGTTTCAGAGTCTGATTGATGGCCAAGCCCTGTTTGTAATAATCGTCGGCGACCAGCCCGTCGCTGCTGGCGACTGCAATCCACAGCGTCGCAAATCCGGCGACCACCACCGCAGCAGGCCCTGCCATCAGCAACCAGGGCCAGGGTTCGCGGTACCACGGTAACGTATCAGTCTGCGTCATTCGCACGGCACACTCCTTAACGGACAAAGAATCGCGATTTTTCATCCGCGCGGACATTCGCACGATCAATATCGACGATATGGAAAACAATGGCATGGGACCCGGCTTCGAGCCCGGTCGGATCCAGTTTCACCGAAACCGGAAACGTCTGGGTTGTGGCCGGCGGAACCTCAATTGGCTGACGCACTATCACCTGCATGCCATTCAAACCGCTGACTGTCACGCTATACCGGCGTGGCGCCTCGTCAGTGTTGATGAACTGCAGCCGGTATACGTTCTCGATCAGGCCGCCGCCACCATCCCTCACCATCGCGCCACGGTCACGGATGACATCCACTTTGAGGGGACTGCGCAACAGCAGCCCACTGAAAAACGCGATGACAATCAGCACCAGCAGTCCGGTGTAGATCAGCACACGGGGCCGGACAACATGGCGCTTTATTTCCGTGTCTGCGTATTTACCCTTGACCGCATTTTCAGTGGAATAACGGATGAGTCCACGTGCGTATCCCATCTTGTCCATGACCTGATCGCAGCCGTCGATACAGGCGGCACAACCGATACATTCGTACTGCAGACCTTTACGGATGTCGATGCCTGTCGGGCAGACCTGCACGCAGATGTTGCAATCCACACAATCGCCCAGCCCCATCGCCTTGGGATCAGCCTTGCGGCCACGCGCGCCGCGCGGGTCGCCGCGTTTGGCGTCGTAGGTGATGATCAGGGTATCCGGATCAAACATCACGCTCTGGAAACGGGCGTAGGGGCACATGTATTTGCACACCTGCTCGCGCATCCAACCGGCATTGCCATAGGTGGCAAATCCGTAGAAGAAAATCCAGAAGGTTTCCCAGGGACCGAGCGCCCAGGGGGAGAACGAGGCCGCTAACGTCTTGATCGGCGTGAAGTAACCGACAAATGTGAATCCGGTCCACAACGCAACGGCAATCCACACGCCATGCTTCAACAACTTCAAGCCTAACTTTCGCGCACCAAAATCAGACTGGTCGAGGCGCATGCGCTGGACGCGGTCGCCTTCGATCTTGCGCTCGATCCACATGAACATTTCGGTGTATACCGTCTGCGGGCAGGCATAACCACACCACAAACGTCCGGCGACTGCAGTGAACAGGAACAGTGAGTACGCCGAAATGATCAGCAGCGCCGTCAGGAAAATGAAATCCTGGGGCCAGAACACCAAGCCGAAGATGTAGAACTTGCGCGAAACGAGATCGAACAGGACAGCCTGGCGGTCGTTCCAGGTCAGCCACGGAGAGCAATAAAAAACCAGCTGGGTAATGATGACCAGCGCAATCCGCCAGCGGGCGAAGATTCCGCTGACTGCGCGCGCATAGATCTTCTTGCGGACCTCGTATAAAGAGGTCTCCAGCTCGTCCGCAGCCGGCGCCGGCTCGGCTATGCGGTCCGGCGCCCGCATTTTATTTCGCCGCCTGACTGGACAGACCCAGCACGTAGGCGGACAACAGATGGATCTTGCCCTCGTCCAGGAAGTCCTTGTGCGCCGGCATCTGGTTCATCCGGCCCTTGACGATGGTTTCGGAAATGACAGCCTCGGTACCGCCATGCAGCCAGATGTCGTCCGTCAGGTTGGGGGCGCCAATCTGCTGATTGCCCTTCCCATCGGGTCCGTGGCAGGCCGCACAGGTGGCAGCGAACTTGGGCTTGCCGCGCTGTGCCCGCAGGCTGTCATGAGTACGCCCGGAAAGAGACAGTACGAAATGTGCAACATCACGCACATCTTCCGCACCGCCTACCGCAGCGCCCATCGGCGGCATCGCGCCGTTGCGTCCACCGATAATCGTGGTCTTGATCGCTTCGGGTGTCCCGCCATAAAGCCAGTCACCATCACGAAGATTGGGGTAACCCTTGGAACCACCCGCATCCGAACCGTGGCATTGCGCGCAATAGTTCAGGAACAGGCGTTGACCGATTTCGCGGGCTTCCGGATTTGCTGCGACTGTCATCACATCCTGCTTGAGGAACTTGTCGATGACCGGGCCGAAGGTCGCGGTCGCCTCATTCTGCTCGTCCTTGTACTGCCCAGTTGAAGTCCAGCCGAGATAGCCCTTGAAGGATCCCAGGCCCGGATAGAGGATGAGATAAGCAAAGGCGAACACGATGGTGAGGTAGAACAGCCACATCCACCAGCTCGGCAGCGGGTTATGCCATTCCTGCAGGTCTTCATCCCAGACGTGGCCCGTGGTGCCCGGTTTTTCGCCTGGCGCCATCTTGCGCGTGGACATCATTTTTAGCAGCACGGCACACGCCACCAGACTAGCCAGCGTGATGATCGCGATATACAGGCTCCAGCCGTCGTGAACAAAATCGCTCATTATTGTGCTCTCCCCTTGCTTCCTTGATTGCGTGCCAGTTCCTGTTCCGCAAAATCGTCATCCAGCGGCAGCCTTGCCGCAGCCTCGAAGTCCGACTTGCGCCGGCTGCTCCAGGCCCACAGCACGATGCCCATGAAAACCGCGAACATCACCGCGGTCAGAATCGAACGCACCATATTGATGTCCATGGCTTACCTCACATTGCGCAGCGCGGTACCCAGGCTCTGCAGGTACGCGATCAGCGCATCGAGTTCGGTCTTGCCCTTGACTTCGCCGGGCCCCTTGGCAATGTCTTCCTCGGTATAGGGAACACCCACCGTGCGCAGCGCGCGCATCTTGGCCGGCAGGCTGTCCGCATCCACCGGCGCGGCAGCAAGCCAGGAATAGGCCGGCATGTTCGACTCGGGCACCAGATCACGCGGATTGATCAGGTGCACGCGATGCCACTCGTCGGAATAGCGGCCGCCCACGCGCGCGAGATCCGGTCCGGTGCGCTTGCTGCCCCAGAGGAAGGGGTGGTCATAGACGAATTCGCCGGCGACCGAGTAGTGCCCGTAGCGTTCGGTCTCCGCGCGGAAAGGCCGGATCATCTGCGAATGGCAGTTGTTGCACCCTTCGCGGATGTATACATCGCGGCCCGACAGTTGCAGCGCGGTATAGGGCTTGAGGCCGGCGACCGGCTCGGTCGTCGATTTCTGGAAAAACAGCGGCACGATTTCCACAAGGCCGCCAAAACTGATCGCGACAATCACCAGCACGATCAGCAGCCCCATGTTCTTTTCAATTACCGCATGGCCCGAAGTGTCCATGTATTCTCCTGATAATTCTAAATATTGTTTATAATCAATTAGTTATATATATCAGGCATGCGCCCCGGAAACCGCGGGTATCGTCGCCTCAGCCGGCTTCTGTCCCACCACGGTCTTGAACACGTTGTAGGCCATGATCAGCATCCCGGAGAAATACAGCGTTCCGCCGAGTAGCCGAACCATGTAGTAGGGATAGGTCGCCTTGACCGACTCGACGAAGGCATAGGTCAGCGTGCCGTCCGGATTCACTGCGCGCCACATCAGGCCCTGCATCACGCCGGCAATCCACATGGCCGCGATGTAGAGCACGATGCCGATGGTCGCCACCCAGAAATGCAATGTCACCAGCTTCATGCTGTGCATCTCGGTGCGGCCGAACAAGCGCGGAATCAGATAATAAAGGCTGCCGATCGACACCATGCCGACCCAGCCCAGCGCGCCGCTGTGCACATGGCCGACCGTCCAGTCGGTGTAATGCGACAGCGCGTTGACGGTCTTG
>CAMAYE010000171.1 GCA_945862135.1 Bordetella parapertussis | reverse complement strand
GATCTGCTTCATTAACGACACTTGCCAATGAAATTTTCATCACGGACTGCGGTATTCTACTGTCATTCACAGAATGCAGCCCGCCGACACGGTCCGGCAAGGCCACTTTAAAGCCACTCGCACAGGAATCCACGATATGACACGACGCGCAGCTACGACCCCTGCAAAACATCGCAACGCCGGCTCCCGTACGGCGGCGCGCACCGCCCGCGGCATCAGCCCTGAAGAATGGCGCGCACGCGTTGAACTGGCCGCCGCCTACCGCCTGACCGCGATGATGGGCTGGACCGACATGCTGGGCACCCATATTTCCTGTCGCGTGCCCGGCACCCACGACCAGTTCCTGATCAATCCCTACGGTCTGCTGTTTGAGGAAATGACCGCATCCGATCTGATCAAATGCGATATTGAAGGCGCCAAGCTATCGGAATCACCCTATGAAGTGAATTCGGCCGGATTCACCATCCACAGCGCCATCCACATGAACTGCCCCGGCGCCGACGCGGTCATGCATTGTCATACGCAATACGGTGTCGCAGTCGCCTCGCAGAAGGACGGCCTGCTGCCGCTGACCCAGATGGCGCTGACCGCACTCTCCCAGGTGCGTTATCACGACTTCGAAGGTGTGGCCGAAGACCATAATGAACGCGAACGGCTGGTCAAGGATCTCGGCGACGGCGGCATGCTGATCCTGCGCAATCACGGCACGCTGAGCGTGGGCACCAGCATCGGTGAAATGTTCGCCCGCATGTACCGGCTTGAACGGGCCTGCAAAATGCAGATCACCGCAATGACCGGCGGCGCCGCACTCAACCAGCTCCCCGACGAAGTGGTCAAACACACCGTGGAACAAGGCCAGTTCATCTATGGCCCCGGCGGACGCGGCGCCGGCGGCAAACTGATGTGGACCGCGCTGATGCGCAAGCTTGACCGGGAATCGCCCGGCTACGCCTCCTGACCGCACTTGATCCATCCGGGGCGCTGCCGTCAACAAAGGCGACAGCGCCCCGGCCCTTTTCACGGATGCCGCATTGAAACCGATCACCGTTCTGACGCTGCTGACACTCGCCATGCAGGGCGGGCATATGGGCAGCCGGGTGGTGGCCTCCCTGCTCGCGCTGAATCTGGGCGCCGGGCCGATGCTCATCGGGATGCTGATTGCGTCGTATTCGATATTCCAGCTGGCTTTTGCACTCGTCGTCGGCCGCATTTCAGATCGTTATGGGTCGCGTTGGCCGATGCTTGGCGGCGCGATCGCCTTTGCCTCCGGCCTGACCATCCCCGCCGTATCACCGACACTGCCGGCGTTATTCCTGTCGGCCCCGCTGATCGGTATTGGATTCGTGTTTTTCAATGTCGCAGTGCAAAACCTTGCCGGGACACTGGGCAACGCAACGGATAGAACACAGAATTTTTCAACGCTGAGCCTGGGTTATTCCAGCGGCCATATGATCGGACCGGTTATCGCAGGACTGATGATCGACCGCTATGGTTTTGGTCCGGCCTATATCGCCTTTGCCTTACTGGCACTGGCACCGATCGCAACCATGACCGTGATGAGGCAACTCGGTGCCCACGGCGCGCGCAAGGAATCCTCAACAAACAGCGCTTTTGATCTGCTGCGCGTACCGCCACTGAGACGCATGATCATCGTCAGCGGTCTGGTCACTACCGGCTGGGATCTTTATGTGTTTTATGTGCCGATTTATGGTCATTCGATCGGCCTCTCCGCGTCCACCATCGGCACCATTCTCGGCGCATTTGCCGCGGCCAGCTTTATCGTTCGCGTCGGCTTGCCGGTGCTGACCCGCCGATTCAGCGTGGAAACCGTGCTGGCAGCCGCAATGTGTATCGCCGCACTGCTGTTCCTGCCCTTTACCTTCATCACCTTCGTGCCGCTATTGCTCGCCCTATCTTTCGGCATCGGACTGACCCTCGGCGTCAGCCAGCCCCTGACACTGAATCTGACTTACAACCGATCCCCCGCCGGTCGCTCGGGAGAGGTCACCGGACTGCGCCTGACCATCAACAACATCACCCACATCGCCGTGCCGCTGGCCGCCGGTTCGGTGGGTGCACTGCTCGGCATCGCACCCGTGTTCTGGACAAGCGCCGGCATCCTGCTTGCCAGCGGCTACCTGTCCCACATCGCCCGTCACGATAAATAAAAAAGCCGCGCTCGGGGAACCGTGCACGGCGTCACAGCAAAAACGTAACGGGGTCTAAATCCTTGACCGGGTCATAGCTGACTTTGGCATAAGACGCAGGTGCAATAACGTGCGTTCTGGTCGTGCCCATGGCCAGGTTATGGCCGTCGGGTTTAGCCTTGGCCGCAATTTCGTTATCAATGGTGCCATAAGCTCCACTGCGGTTGCCTGCGATAACCTTCAGTCCCTGCTTTTCGAACAACCGTTGCCGAACATGCGATCAATGTTGTCGCCAGACCCAGCCGCCTGAAACACCACGATCAGCCGTACCGGCTTAAACGGAAAGACCTGCGCTGCAAAAGTCATTGGCGAAGACACGCCGCAAATGCAGCAACGGCTGAATCAGCGCTTTAATCTAATATCTGGTTTGAAATATTTTCCTCAAAAAAAACACGCGGCAAAATGCCGCGTGTTTTGACTTGCGTCCGACAACGGTTCGTAAAAAGCAACCGGAAGGTTACAGCGCCTCCGAATCAGCAACCGCTTCCTCGCGCTTCTTGCGGAAGGAAGGAACGATCATGAACGCCAGCAGCAAAGCTGTCGCCACCAGGAATGCCGCACTGATCGGACGTGTAATGAACACAGTCGGATCACCGCGTGAAATCAGCAGGGCACGGCGCAGGTTTTCCTCCATCAGCGGTCCCAGCACAAACGCCAGGATCAGCGGCGCCGGTTCGCACTTCAACTTGATGAAGATGTAACCGAGAATGCCAAACAGGATCGTCATGTAGATGTCGAGATCCAGATTGTTTACGCTGTAAACACCGATCGCCATGAACATCATGATCGCCGGGAACAGGAAACGATAAGGCACTTTGAGCAGCTTGATCCACAGACCGACCAGCGGCAGATTCAGGATCACCAGCATCGCGTTACCGATCCACATGCTAGCGATCAGCCCCCAGAACAGGTCGGGACGCTGGGTCATCACCTGCGGACCGGGAGCAATACCCTGGATCGTCAGTGCACCGAGCAGCAGCGCCATCGTCGCGCCGTGGGGAATACCCAGAGTCAGCGTGGTGATGAACGCGCACTGAACGGCAGCGTTGTTGGCTGATTCCGGTGCAGCAACACCTTCGATGGCACCTTTGCCAAAACGCGACGGGTCTTTAGCCAGCTTCTTCTCGACCGCGTAGGCAGAGAAGGCACTGATCGTCGGACCGCCGCCAGGCAGCGTGCCAAAGAAAGCGCCGATTGCGGTGCCACGGCAGATTGCGCCGAATGCCGCTTTCATGTCTGCGGCCGTCGGCATCAGGCCGGTGATCTTCTGCTTCAGGATATCCCGGCTTGCGGTGTCGGCCTTGTCCTGCAGATTGCACAGGATCTCGGCGAAACCGAACAGGCCCATCGCAACCACCACGAAGCTCAAACCATCAGCCAGCCCGGAAGCACCGAAGGTAAAGCGCGACATGCCCGAGTTGACGTCAGTGCCGACGATACCGACCAGCAGACCAAGCACGATCATGCAAATCGTTTTCAGCATCGAACCGTGAGCCAGAACCGCAGCGGCAATCAGCGCCATGACCATCAGCGAGAAGTATTCGGGAGCCCCGAACTTCAATGCGATTTCCGCCAAGGGTGGTCCGACCAGCGCCACCAGGATGGTGCCAACCGTGCCGGCAAAGAAGGAACCGATTGCGGCAATCGCCAATGCAGGGCCGGCCCGGCCGGAGCGCGCCATGGCATAGCCGTCCATGCAAGTGACCACCGAAGCCGATTCGCCTGGCAGATTGACCAGAATCGCGGTTGTCGAACCACCATATTGCGTGCCGTAATAAATACCGGACAGCATGATGATCGCGCCAACGGCATCAAGGTTGAAGGTCAGCGGCAGCAGCATCGCCACAGCGGCCACAGGACCGATGCCAGGCAGCACGCCGATCAGCGTGCCGACAAGCACACCGATGAAACAGTAGAACAGGTTGATTGGCGAAACGGCGGTCGAGAAACCCAGCGCCAGATTCGAAATGATGTCAATTTCCATGTTATCTCCACCAGAACAGCGGGAACGGCAATTCGATGCCGTAAATGAAAATGCCGACAGCACCTGCAATCAGCACTACGGTCATCAGCAGCACTTCAACGACATTGAACTTCTGTCCGGCGGCCGCAGTAACCACCGACAGTCCGAACAGCGACGGAATGAAGCCGATATGATCCACGCCCCAACCGAAGACCAAAAAACCCACGCTGAGCATGATCATCGGTTTCCAAGCGAAGGGGGTGATTTTTTCACCACCCTCGGACTTCAGCGACATCAAGGCCACGATCGCGCCGAGGATCAGCATGATCGCGCCAAGATAGGTCGGGAAATATCCCGGGCCCATGCGACTTGCAGTACCCATCGGATAGTCGGTTGACAACCAGATAGCTAGCGCCCCGAAGCCGACGAACATCATTCCGGCCCAGAAGTCTTCCTGATTCTTGATTTTCAAAATGAACACCCTCCTGATTTCAAAAACAGACACCGGAACGAACCACACTCCCGGTCCCATGTGCCGCACACCGCGCTTGAACTGCAATCCAAGCGGCAACTGCAAATTAGTTCCTTTTTTAGGTGCTAATTTTTTGCGCTTACACGCCGGAACCGAACTCTACACGAACGCTTGAAGCTAACAAAGCTTTTTTAGCTCTTGCATGGTGCGCCGCACCATGGATTTTACCTAACTCCATTCCGCAGATTGCACGCCTCAGAACTTCGTTGCGCAACCCGCAAAATCCGGGCGCAGTTTAGGTGCCGGCGCTTACGGGCGGCTTACGTCTTGATTAACGAATTACCCAGTCACCAAGGCGATAAAACAGGCCAAGGGAACACTTTGGCAGTCCCGATTACCGCATGCGAAGAGCAGGAATGCGCACTAGTGGTGCATGCGCATCACAATGATGCCGGTAACGCACGCAACTGCTGCAATACCGTTAATCCATCATCTCCACGCGCTTGGTTTTGATCAGCATGGACAACTTGTCCGCCTCGGTCTTGATGAATCCAGCAAACTCCTCGGGTGAACCGCCGACCTTGACCAGACCCAATTGATCCAGCCGCGCCTGCACATCCGGCATCGCCATGATCTGGTTCATTTGCGCGTTGAGTTTGTTGATGATCGGTCGTGACGTTTTCGCCGGCACCTGGACACCAAACCAGACAGTAGCCTCGGCATTCTTGATGCCCTCTTCCAACAGAGTCGGCACGTTGGGCAATACCGCCTGCCGCTTGGGCGCAGCCACTGCGAGCACCTTGATGCGCCCAGCCTTGATATGGGCCTCGCCGCTGACAACGGTCGTGTAAACCACATCGACACGACCGCTCATCACGTCAACCAGTGCCGGTGCTGTGCCCTTGTACGGCACGTGCACTAAGTCAATGCCGGTCGCAACGCCAAACAGGGCAAGACCGATGTGCAGGCTGCTGCCGTTGCCCGAGGACGCCCAGGTCAGTTTGCCGGGATTGGCCTTGGCATAGGCCAGCAACTCGCGGCCGTTGTTCGCTGCAAATTTCGGGTTGGCCACGATGATCAGCGGCGAGTAGCCCATGAAAAACACCGGTGCAAAATCGGCAATCTGATAGGGCGATTTGCGCCGCATGATCACATTGTTGACGCTGGGGCCGGGATTGGCGTGCAACAGCGTATGTCCGTCGGGTGCTGCTTCTGCAGCAAGTTGCGCGCCAATCGAACCGCCGGCGCCGGGACGGTTGTCGATGACAAACTGTTGCCCTGTGGCTTCCGTCATCTTCTGCGCAAACAGACGGGCGGTGATGTCATTGGATGCACCCGGCGGAAACGGCACGATCCAGCGTACCGGTTTCGAAGGGAAATTGGCTGCAGCATCCTGTGCAGTTGCCGGAATGGCAATCGAACAGGCAACGCCTGCAGCGGCAACGAACAACCTCAAATTGATTTTCATCTGTTCTCCTCCTGCGTTTGAATTTCCGGATTTGTGAATTGTGTACTGATGCTACAGCAAGCCGCTTGTCATTGACGACAACGATATTCGTCAGCAGATACTGCGCAAGCGATTGTTTTTATTTATAAATCAGCCCAGCCAGCCGGCAGCTCGCTGCTGCGCCAGCACCTCATCAACAATTTCCGGCGCACGACCGATATAGGTTGTCGGATCAAGCACGGCCTTGACCTCGGCCAGCGTCATCGCCTTTTTCACCTGCTCGTTCTGCAGCAGCGCGTCCTCGAAGGAAATGTTGTTCTCGATGCCGTGCATGGAGGCTTCATAGACGAGGTCATGTGCGGTCTGTTTGCCGACCTTCTCGGACAGTTCAAACATCACGCGCTCCGACAACAGGAAACCGCCCAGGCTATCGAGATTGCGGCGCATGCTGGCGACATCAACATGCAGGTCCGTCAGCACGTATTTCATGATGCTCAGCATGCCGCCGACGATCAGGCAGGATTCCGGCAAGGCTTTCCACTCGCCGCGCCACGCCGAACCGTCGCGCTCGTGCTCGATCAGCATCGACTCCAGCATATAGGCCACGTTGTAACGCACCGCTCGGCTGGCGCCGACCACCGCTTCGCAACTCGACGGATTGCGTTTGTGCGGCATGGTCGATGATCCCACCTTCCCGGCGCTGAACGGCTCGTACAGCTCACCGATCTCGGTGTGCTCCAGAATGATGATCTCGTTGGCGATCTTCGCAAGCGTCGCGCTGATCAGCCCCAGCACATTGACGTATTCGGCAAAGCGGTCACGCGCCGGCTGCCAGTTGATGTCGGCCACACCGAGCCCCAGCCGTTTCATCACGCCCTGCTCCAGCGCCTTGGCCTTGGGTCCGAATGAAGCCTGGGTGCCGACAGCACCCACCATGCCGCCGACGAATACGCGCGGCTCAAGTTGGCGCATACGCTCGTAGTGACGGCCCATTTCCGACAGCCAGATTGCGGCCTTGTGACCGAAGGTGATCGGCAGCGCCTGCACGCCGTGCGAACGACCCACCATCGGCGTGTCGCGATGTTCCTTGCACAGCTTCACCAATGCGTTGCCGATGGCCTTGATGTCGCGCAGATAGAGCCCGTGCGCTTCCTTGATCTGCAGCATCACAGCGGTGTCGAGCACATCCTGTGTGGTCGGACCAAAGTGGATGTATTCACCATTGTTGCCCTTGCACAGCTTCTGCACGGCTTTAACCGCAGGCACCAGCGGATGTTTGATGCGGCGGATTTCAGCGGCCACCGCATCGACGTCGATTTTCGAAATCTTGCAGTTGGCGGCAATGTCGGCAGCAGCCTCTTTCGGAATGATCCCCAGCTCCCCCTGCTCCAGCGCGAATGCCGCCTCGAAGTCAAACCACTTCTGCAAACGATTGCGGTCATTGAATATGTTGCGAAACTCCTCGGTGCTCCACAGATGCTGAATCAGGATGTCGTCGAATACGCCGGATGCCATGATGGTTGGTCCTTGAATAAACTATTGATTACATTGATAAATCAGGTGCGCTCGAGAATATGCAAACCACGCACGCGATCAAGCAGGTAAAGCAGCCCGCGATCATCCACCGTGACGTCGTTGCTCTGTACGCGCTCCGAGCCCTGCGGCACATCGGGAACGAAGTACGCCACTTCCTTCATCGAATGCGGATTTGCAACATCAACG
>CAMAYE010000170.1 GCA_945862135.1 Bordetella parapertussis | reverse complement strand
GCTTCGTGCCCGATGTGACGGTGCATCCGGTATCCATCGGATATGCCGGCATGATGCGGATGACGGCCAGCGAGTGGGGTTTCAACGCGTCGCTGGCGAAGAACATCCCGGGCGGCCAGGACGGCACTGCGGCTGATTTCAATGCGTCGCGGGCTGGCGCCAATGCGAATTACACGATTCTGCGTTATGGCACATCGTTCTCGCACGCTTACCGCAATGACTGGCAGGCGCGTGTGGCCTTTACCGGGCAATACACCAACGACATGCTGGTCGCGGGCGAGCAGTTCGGTATCGGCGGCATGGATACCGTGCGCGGTTATCTGCCGCGTGAGGCGTCCAATGACAAGGGTTATGCGACTCAGTTGGAGATGTATACCCCCAATTTTGCCGACATGATTTCCCTGAGCGACAAGTGGCGCACAAGGCTGGTCGGCTTCTACGATTTTGGCTACGTCAAACGGGTTGATCCCTTGCCGGGGGAGCAGGAGAGCAAGTACCTCGCCAGTACCGGCATCGGCATGCGCATGTCCTACGGCAAGAGTGTCAGCCTGCGACTCGACCTGTCCAACATCCTCAAGACCCATGGCACCCGGCAGGAGGGTGATGTGCGTCTTAATGGCGCCCTCGTGCTGGTCTATTGACCCGGCACGGGGTGTTCACAAGCCCTTGATTTTGAGGGGCGTTCCGGTATAATCCCGGCCTCCCTTGCGGCGCCTGTCGCAGGGGTACATGAACTGAAATTCCTTCCTTGCCACACCGCGCTCGCATCGCGGGTGGCCCAACAGCCCACAAGGAGATATTGAATGCGACATTACGAGATCGTTTTGATCGTCCATCCGGACCAAAGCGAGCAGGTCCCGGCGATGGTTGACCGTTACCGTCAGCTGATCACCGGCCGCAAAGGCGCGATCCATCGTTACGAAGACTGGGGCCGCCGCCAGATGACCTACCCGATCCAGAAGCTGCACAAAGCCCACTACGTCATGATGAACATCGAGTGCGACAACGAGACGCTGCTTGAGCTCGAACACGCATTCAAGTTCAACGACGCAGTGCTGCGCCACCTGACCGTCAGCATGGACGAGGCCGTCACGACCCCGTCGCCGATGATGCGGGAAGAGCGCGCGCGCCCGACCACCGATGATGCCAAGCCGGCAGTACCTGCGGCCCCTGCAGCAGCGGAGAGCGCGGCGTAAGTGAGTCGGAACACGGTCAGGCTTGTTGGAATCCTGGCCACGGTTGAACCCTTGCGTCACACCCCAGCCGGACTGCCGGTCGTTGAGTTCACACTGTCCCACAGCTCGGAACAAACCGAAGCAGGACAGAAACGGCAGGTAGCCTTCGAGATGGCGGCGAAAGCCACCGGCGAACTGGCCGCCCGGATTGCCGGAATACGGCAGGGCAGCGGGATGGATGTTCAGGGATTCCTCAACCGCAAGCATCGCATGAGCAGGCAGATTGTCCTGCACGTTACGAACATGGAACTGATCTAGAAAAGGAAACGCACATGGCACGAATGGGCGGAAACAGCGGCGGTAAAGGTAAATTCGGCAAAGGCAAAGGCAAGGACGGACGCAAAAAGGGCAATGCCCTGTTTCGTCGTCGCAAGTTCTGCCGCTTTACGGCTGAAGGCATCAAACAGGTCGATTACAAAGACGTCAACCTGCTGAAGGATTTCATCAACGAAAACGGCAGGATCATCCCCGCCCGCATCACGGGCACCAAGGCGCGTTTTCAGCGCCAGCTGGGGATTGCGGTCAAGCGCGCGCGCTTCCTCGCGCTGCTGCCTTACACCGACCTGCACTGAGAGGCCTGACATGCAAATCATTCTTCTTGAAAAAGTCATCAATCTGGGCACCCTCGGCGATGTGGTTCGCGTCAAGGACGGTTATGCCCGCAACTTCCTGATCCCGCAGGGCAAAGCCAAGCGCGCTACCGCAGCCAGCCTGGCTGACTTCGAAAAGCGTCGTGCCGAGCTGGAAAAGGCCCACGCCGAGATGCTGGCGCAGACCCAGGAAAAAGGCGCTAAGCTTGAAGGTCTGATGGTTCAGATCACGCAGAAGGCCGGCGTTGACGGCAAGCTGTTCGGATCAGTCACCAACAGCGATATCTCCGAAGCGCTGAAAAAGCAGGGCTTTGACGTGCCGAAGGCTGCGATTCGCATGCCGGAAGGCCCGCTCAAGATGATCGGCGACTACCCGCTGAAAGTCGCACTGCACGCCGACGTGGTGGTCTCGATCACCGTCTCGGTGCTCGGCGAGGCTGCGTAAGCACTGAATCAAAAGCGTTTTTCTGCAAGACCAAAAAAGGGCTGGCGACAGCCCTTTTTTTTGGTAGATTGAAAGTCTGCTGTTTTCCGCTTCGACCAATCCGCCAATTTAATATCATTTAAAAACAATAACTTAAAGATATAGTCGCCATGGTTCAAGTTGTCACGCAATTTCCCAAGGATCCCCAGCTCGAAGCGGCCCGCACCCCGCCGCATTCGATCGAGGCAGAACAATCAGTGCTGGGCGGCCTGCTGCTCGACAACGTGGCTTGGGATCGCATCGGCGACGTGGTTTCCGAAGCTGATTTCTACCGCGGCGATCACCGCATCATCTTCCAGCACATCGCCAAGCTGATCGAGCATAACCATCCGGCGGATGCGCTGACCGTGGCGGAGAGTCTGGAGCGCAGCGGCAAACTGGCTGAAGTGGGAGGCCAGGCTTATATCGGCTCGCTGGCGCTGAATACGCCCAGCGCCGCCAACATCCGGCGTTACGCCGAAATCGTGCGTGACCGTTCGATCATGCGCAATCTGGCTGCAGTCGGTACTGCCATTGCCGATTCCGCCTATGGCCCGAGCGGCAAGGATGCACACGTGCTGATCGATGAAGCCGAAGCACGGGTCTTCCAGATCGCCGAAGCCGGTGCCAAGAACAAGCAGGGTTTCATCCGGATTGATCCGATCCTGACCGAGACGGTCGAGCGCATCGACATGCTCTACAGCCGCGAGAACAAGAACGATGTCATCGGCCTGCCGACCGGTTTTGTCGATTTGGATCGCATGACCTCCGGCCTGCAGCCGGGCGAGATGGTGGTGGTGGCCGGCCGTCCTTCGATGGGCAAGACCGCGCTCGCGATGAACATCGCCGAGAGCGCTGCGCTGGACAGCAAAAAAGCCGTCGCCGTGTTCAGCATGGAGATGTCGGGTCCCCAGCTGGCGATGCGGATGATCGGCTCTGTCGGCCGTGTCGACCAGCACCAGTTGCGCACCGGCACCTTCAAGGAAGAAGACTGGCCGCGGCTGGTGGATGCGGTCGGCAAGCTTAATGACGCTCAGCTCTATATCGACGATACCGCGGGCCTCAATGTGCTTGAGGTGCGCTCACGTGCACGCAGGCTGCATCGCCAGTGCGGCGGCCTCGCCCTGATCGTCGTCGACTACCTGCAACTGATGTCAGGCACCGCCTCGGGCGGACGCGAAGAAAACCGCGCCACCGAAATCGCCGAGATTTCGCGGTCGCTGAAAGGCATCGCGAAGGAATTGAAACTGCCGGTGATCGCATTGTCCCAGCTCAATCGCAGTGTCGACTCGCGCCAGGACAAGCGACCGATGATGTCGGATCTGCGGGAATCGGGCGCCATCGAGCAGGACGCGGACGTGATCCTGTTCATTTATCGCGACGAGGTTTACAACGCCGATTCGCCGCGCAAGGGCATTGCCGAACTCATCATCGCCAAGCAGCGTAACGGCCCGGTGGGCAAGGTCGATCTGACCTTCCTCGGCAAATACACCCGCTTTGAGAACTATGCGGGTGGCGGTATCGGCAGCGCCGAATACTGATTCGTATCCGGCGCCGCCGTTTTACAGCGACTCCGCCGCAAAATCCGCCAGCCGTGAACGCTCCCCTCGCATCAGCGTGACATGGCCGCCATGCGGCCAGCCTTTCATTCGATCCACCACATAGGTCAGGCCTGAACTGCCTTCGGTCAGGTAGGGCGTATCGATCTGCGAGATATTGCCCAGACACACCACCTTGGTGCCCGGACCTGCGCGCGTGATCAGCGTCTTCATCTGCTTCGGCGTCAGGTTCTGCGCCTCGTCAATGATCACGAACTTGTTGAGGAAGGTGCGGCCGCGCATGAAGTTCAGCGATTTGACCTTGATGCGAGAGCGTATCAGGTCGCGCGTTGCGGCGCGGCCCCATTCACCGGCTTCGTCATCGGTATGGTTCAGCACGTCGAGGTTGTCCTCGAGCGCGCCCATCCACGGATTCATTTTCTCTTCCTCGGTACCGGGCAGGAAACCGATGTCTTCGCCGACCGGCACGGTGACGCGGGTGACGATGATCTCGGAGAAATTCTTGTCGTCGAGGGTCTGTGCCAGCGCCGCCGCCAGTGTCATCAGCGTTTTGCCGCTGCCGGCCTGGCCGAGCAGGGTGATGAAATCGATGTCAGGATTCATCAGCGCATTCAGTGCGAAATTCTGCTCGCGATTGCGCGCGGTGATGCCCCAGACATTGTTGCGCTGGTGGCTGTAGTCCTTCAGGGTCTGCAGGATCGCCGTCTTGCCGCTGACTTCACGTACCTGCGCCTGGAAGGGCTGGTCTCCCTCGAGGAATACGAACTGGTTCACCAGCAGGCTGCTGCACACCGGTCCGGTGACCCGGTAATAGGTGTTCCCGGACTGCTGCCACGACTCCATGTTCTTGCCGTGACTGTCCCAGAAATTTTCAGGAAGTGCGCAGATGCCCGTGTAAAGCAGGTCAGTATCTTCGAGGACCTTGTCGTTGAAGTAATCTTCCGCTGCGAGGCCCAGCGCACGCGCCTTGATGCGCATATTGATGTCTTTCGACACCAGGATGACCTGACGCTTCGGCTGCGTTTCCTGCAGGTGTTTGACAACGCCGATGATCTGGTTGTCGGCCTTGCCGCTGGGCAGGCTTGAGGGCAGGGTGCCGTTGATCGCTTCGGTCTGCAGGAACAGTTTGCCGTTGGCGGCCTTGTCGCCGTGGCTGGCCAATGGGATGCCCTCGGTGATGTCGCCTTGCAAATTGGCAATGACTTCATCCAGATAGCGGCTCGCCTGACGCGCGTTGCGCGAAACCTCGGACATGCCTTTTTTGTTGCCGTCGAGTTCTTCGAGCGTCGCCATCGGGATGAACAGGTCATGTTCTTCGAAGCGAAACAGCGATGTGGGGTCGTGCATCAGCACGTTGGTATCCAGCACAAAGAGCTTGGCGCTGGAGGGCAGGCGGGAAACTACTGAAGGTGTGGTAGCGGCGGACTTACGCTGAATCATGAGCCTCCCGGGAAGTCAGGCGTTGATTGGAAACCTCTGTTTCCGGGAAACGGCTAGAGGGTATTTACGAATTCCAGCACCTCCTGCACATGCCCCGGAACCTTTACGCCGCGCCACTCGCGGCGAACAATGCCATTGGCGTCAATCACGAAGGTGCTGCGTTCAATGCCACGCACCTTTTTGCCATACATGTTTTTCATTTTGATGACATCGAAAGCCTTGCAGGCGGCTTCTTCGCTGTCGCTGAGCAATTCGAAGGGGAAACTCATTTTCACCTTGAAGTTCTCGTGCGACTTGAGGCTGTCACGCGAGACGCCAAAAACCACGCTGCCGGCCTTGGTAAATTGGCCGTGCAGGTCGCGAAAGTGTTGCCCTTCGGTAGTGCAGCCGGGGGTATTGTCCTTGGGATAAAAGTAGAGGACAACGTTTTTGCCGAGCAGATCGCTCAGCTTGATGTTCTTGCCGCCCGTGGCGGGAAGCTCAATGTCTGGTGCGGGTTTGTCCAGCACGCTGATGATGTTCGGTTGCAATCAGTTACGGTTGAAATTCTTGTTTCTATCTTGGCGTAATTTGTAGCGCAGTGCAATACCTTCATTTCAGGCGGCTGCGTGCGGCGCAATCGCAGCAAGAATGTCACCGGCAAGGCGATCAATGGCATCGCTGCTGTAGGCGTTCAGATTGAAGTGAGTGGCCTGCGGCAAGCGCGGATAGTGGTTGACGATGGCGCGCGTGTAGGCCGGGTCGTAGTGCCTGATCAGCAGTTCTTCGGTCAGTTGATCCCACTTGCCGTCATACGCCATGTTCTGCCACTGGTTGATGACATCGCCGCCATGCAATGAACGCAGGCAGTCGAGCTGCGCATTGAGTAGTTTTGCATCACTGAGAAAGTGAACGTATTCATCCATCAGCAGCGCCACGCGCACCGGTATCGGCGCTTCAATCACCACGCAGGCGCTTTGCCACATCGCATCGATCAGTTCGGCGGGAACGCGCAGCTTGCCGATCTTGCGGCTTTCCGATTCCACGAATACCGGTTGATCCGGCGACAGATGTTTCAATGCATGCCAGACCCGGCTCTCAAACATCTTCTGTGCGGGCTGCGGCGCATCCGGCAGATTGCCCAGCACCGAGCCACGATGCGCGGCCAGTTCTTCGAGGTCCAGCACCTGCGCACCCTGTGCTTTTAATGCACGCAGCAACTGGCTCTTGCCGGTGCCGGTCATGCCGCAGACCACGCGCCAATCGAATCGAGCGGGCAATGTAGGCAGTTCTTCAAGAATGGCGCGGCGATAGGCCTTGTAGCCGCCGTCGAGTTGCCCGACCTTCCAGCCGATCTGCGCCAGCACATGCGCCAGCGCACCGCTGCGGCCGCCGCCACGCCAGCAATACACCAGCGGTTTCCAGTGGCGCGGCCGATCCCGCAGGAGGCTTTCGATGTGGCGCGAGATATTCGCGCTGACGAGTGCGGCGCCGATTTTTTTCGCGTCGAAGGACGAGACCTGTTTGTAAATCGTGCCGACGCGTTCGCGCTCCGCGTTGTTCAGCACCGGCAGGTTGATCGCGCCGGGGATATGGTCTTCGGCGAATTCTCCCTCGGAACGCACGTCGATTATCTCGTCAAAATCATCGAGTTGTGCTACGGTGACCGCGCTCGCCGAGCGGCCCCTTTGGGCTGCGGGTTCCGTGGCTTCAGACATGCTGCGGTTCAATGATGATCGGCGATGCGTACATGGCGACATTCTAAATCATGAACAACCCCATTGATCCTGCTTCCCTCCGGCTGACCCAGTTTTCCCACGGCGGTGGGTGAGGCTGCAAACTGACGCCGGCGTTGCTGAGCGAAGTTCTGGCTAAAACGCCCGCTGCACTTCCGTTCAAGGATCTGCTGGTGGGCACGGAGTCGAGTGATGACGCCGCGGTGTATCGCATCAACGATACGCAGGCGATCATCGCGACGACGGACTTTTTTATGCCGATCGTTGATGATCCTTTTGATTTCGGCCGTATAGCCGCAACCAACGCGATCTCCGATGTGTATGCCATGGGCGGCAAGCCCTTCATGGCACTGGCCTTGCTCGGCTATCCGATCGGCAAACTGCCGATGGAATCCGTGCAACGCATCATCGCCGGCGGCCATGCGGTCTGCGCCGCGGCCGGCATTCCGATTGCCGGCGGTCATTCGATTGATGCGCCGGAACCGATCTACGGCCTGGTTGCATTGGGTCTGGTACATCCGGACCGCGTCAAACGCAATGACCGCGCCAAAGCGGGCGACGTGCTGATTCTCGGCAAGGGGCTCGGCGTTGGCATCATGAGCGCGGCGATGAAAAAAGGTGAGCTGCGCGAGAAGGCGTATCAGCAAATGCTGGAAAGCGCGACCAAACTCAATACGCCCGGCATTGAACTCGGTGCGATGGACACCGTGCATGCGCTGACTGATGTCACCGGATTCGGTCTGCTGGGCCATTTGCTGGAAATCTGCCGCGGCTCCGGACTTGTTGCGGAAGTCGAGTGGGCGAAGGTTCCTGTCCTCAGCGCTGCGCAG
>CAMAYE010000169.1 GCA_945862135.1 Bordetella parapertussis | reverse complement strand
CGCATCATCATGATGTGCGAGATTCCGTCCAATGCCATTCTCGCCGACCAGTTTCTGGAAATGTTTGACGGATTCTCGATCGGCTCGAACGACATGACGCAAATGACGCTGGCGCTGGATCGCGATTCCGGGATCATTGCCGATGCGTTTGACGAACGGGATCCGGCAGTCAAACACATGCTGCATCTGGCGATTGCCGCGTGCCGCAAGGCCAATAAGTATGTCGGTATCTGCGGGCAGGGCCCCTCGGACCATCCTGACCTTGCGGAATGGCTGGTCAAGGAAGGGATTGAGAGCCTGTCATTGAATCCCGACACCGTGGTTGAAACATGGCTTTACCTGGCTCGGGGCGGCAAGCCCGGTTGATGTGCGAGTTTGGCCGGCGGCTGGATTTGCGATAAAATGAGAAAACGTTGGCTTACAAGAGATGACTACTAAATATATCTTTGTCACTGGTGGTGTTGTTTCCTCCCTAGGCAAAGGTATCGCTGCCGCGTCCCTCGCCGCAATCCTCGAATCCCGCGGCATCAAAGTCTCGATGCTCAAACTGGATCCCTACATCAACGTGGATCCGGGCACGATGAGCCCCTTCCAGCACGGTGAAGTATTCGTTACCGAAGACGGTGCCGAGACCGACCTTGACCTGGGGCATTACGAGCGTTTCATCGACGCTCGCATGGGCAAGCGCAACAACTTCACTACCGGCCAGATTTACGAAAGCGTCATCAAGAAGGAACGCCGGGGCGACTACCTGGGCGGTACCGTTCAGGTCATTCCGCACATCACCGATGAAATCAAGCTCTTCATCAAGCGCGGTGCTGACGGTGCGGAGATTGCGCTGATTGAAGTCGGTGGTACGGTGGGCGATATCGAATCACTGCCATTCCTTGAAGCCATCCGCCAGATGGGTATTGAAGAAGGGCGCGACAATGCCTGCTTCATCCACCTGACGTTGGTGCCGTACATTGCCTCCGCAGGCGAGATCAAGACAAAGCCGACGCAGCACTCGGTCAAGGAGTTGCGCGAGATCGGTATTCAGCCCGATGTTTTGCTGTGCCGTGCCGATCGTCCGCTGCCCGAAGGCGAGCGCAAGAAAATCGCCTTGTTCACCAATGTCAGCGTTGATGCAGTGATATCCGCAGTCGATACCGACAGCATTTACAAGATTCCGGGCATGCTGCACGAGCAGCACCTCGACGACATCGTTTGCGCAAAACTCAACATCAATCCGCCGCCGGCCCATCTGACGAGCTGGGAGCGTGTGGTCACGGCGCTGGCCAACCCGACGCACGAGGTCAAAATTGCGCTGGTCGGTAAATATGTCGACCTGACCGAATCCTATAAATCGCTATCGGAGGCGCTGATTCACGCCGGCGCCCATACCGGCGCGCGCATCCATATCAATTACGTGGATTCGGAAAGCATCGAAAAGAACGGCGCCGCCTGTCTGGACGCCATGGATGCAATCCTGGTTCCCGGCGGTTTCGGCAAGCGTGGTGTGGAAGGCAAGATCAAGGCCATCCGTTACGCCCGCGAAAAAGGTGTTCCGTATCTCGGCATCTGCCTGGGCATGCAACTCGCCGTCATCGAATACGCCCGTGACATTGTCGGGCTCGGCGGCGCCCACAGCACCGAGTTCGATCCCGAGACGCCGCACCCGGTCGTCGCGCTGATTACCGAATGGCAGGACCGCGACGGTCGGGTTGAGCGCCGTGATGCGTCGTCGGATCTTGGCGGGACCATGCGCCTGGGCGGGCAGGAGTGCGAACTGAAGGCGGGGTCTCTGGCTCGCACCATTTACGGCGCGGACCGCATCATTGAGCGTCATCGCCATCGATACGAGGTCAACAATCATTATCTGCAACGCCTGCAGGATGGCGGACTCAGTGTCAGTGGTCGTTCTCTGACCGGTGATCTGTGCGAGATGGTTGAGATACCTGGCCACCCCTGGTTCGTCGGCGTGCAGTTCCACCCTGAATTCACATCGACGCCGCGTGGCGGTCATCCGCTGTTCAAGTCTTTTGTTGAAGCGGCGCTTAAACACGCTCATTCCCAGCAACCGGTAGCGCCCGACACGCGTCCGGTGGCCGCCGCGGCAGGGCGCTAAGCGTCCATTCATGAGAGCGGGAACCTGATGAAACTCTGTGGTTTCGAGGTTGGCCTGAACCAGCCCATTTTCCTGATTGCCGGCCCGTGTGTGATTGAGTCGCGCGAACTGGCGATGGATACGGCTGGTGAATTGAAGGCCATCTGCAGTGCGGCTGGAATTCCCTTTATTTTCAAATCGTCGTACGACAAGGCCAATCGCAGTTCGTCAAAGTCATTTCGCGGCCTGGGCATGGACAAAGGGCTGGAAATTCTTGCGGACGTGCGCAAGACCATCGGCGTTCCGGTACTGACCGACGTGCACGCAACCGAGGAGATCGCTCAGGTCGCAGCCGCGGTTGATGTTCTTCAGACCCCGGCGTTCCTGTGCCGGCAAACTGATTTCATTACGGCGGTCGCCTCTGCCGGCAAACCTGTCAATATCAAGAAGGGGCAGTTTCTCGCGCCCGGAGACATGGTGAATGTGGTCGACAAGGCGCGTGCAGCCAGCGGCCAGGACAACATCATGGTTTGCGAGCGTGGTGCCTCATTCGGCTACAACAATCTTGTGTCGGACATGCGTTCGCTGGCCATCATGCGTGGCACCGGATGCCCGGTGGTGTTTGATGCGACGCATTCCGTGCAGCTCCCGGGCGGGCAAGGCACCAGCAGCGGCGGACAGCGGGAATTTGTTCCGGTTCTGGCGCGCGCTGCGGTTGCCAGCGGCATTTCCGGGCTGTTCATGGAAACCCATCCAAATCCGGAAAAAGCACTCTCAGACGGTCCGAACGCCTGGCCGCTGAAACACATGAAGGCACTGCTGCAAACATTGGCCGCCATTGACAAACTGGTCAAGCGCGAAGGATTCGCCGAAGACCGTCTTTAAACACAAACCATTTGGTTGAACTTATCAGGAACTAGCATGAGCGCTATCGTTGACGTAATCGGCAGAGAAATTCTGGATTCCCGCGGCAATCCGACAGTCGAGGCAGACGTGTTGCTCGAATCGGGCATCCTGGGGCGTGCGGCTGTTCCTTCGGGGGCATCGACCGGTAGCCGTGAGGCGATTGAATTACGTGATGGCGACAAGTTACGCTACCTCGGCAAAGGGGTGATGCAGGCGGTTGAACACGTGAACACCGAAATTTGCGAAGCCGTGATTGGTGTTGATGCCACGGAGCAGGCATTTATCGACCAGACGCTGCTGGACCTCGACGGTACCGAAAATAAATCACGTCTGGGTGCCAATGCAATGCTGGCCGTATCGATGGCCATTGCCCGTGCTGCTGCGGAAGAATCCGGTTTGCCGCTGCATCGTTATCTCGGTGGCGCTGGAGCGATGGCGATGCCGGTGCCGATGATGAACGTGATCAATGGCGGCGCCCATGCCGACAACGGGCTCGACATGCAGGAGTTCATGATTGTTCCGGTCGGGGCGGAGAGTTTCCGCGAAGCGCTGCGTTGTGGCGCCGAAGTATTCCACAACTTGCGCAAGCTGCTGGCCGATCGCGGTCTGGCGACTGCAGTGGGAGACGAAGGTGGCTTTGCGCCGCGCCTTCCGAAACACGAAGCTGCGATTCAGGTCATTCTCGAAGCCATTGAAGCGGCAGGTTACCGTCCGGGTGAGGACGTTGCGCTGGCACTTGACTGTGCGAGCTCCGAGTTTTTCGAAGACGGCGAATACACGCTACGCTCCGAAGGACTGACGCTGAAGGCTCCGGAATTTGTCGACTATCTTGCTGCCTGGGTGGACAAGTACCCAATTATCAGCATTGAAGACGGCATGGCCGAAAATGACTGGGATGGATGGAAAGTTCTGACCGAACGGCTGGGCAACCGTGTGCAATTGGTAGGTGACGATCTTTTTGTCACCAACACGAAATATCTCAAACGAGGCATCGAACAAGGGATTGCCAATTCGATCCTGATCAAGGTCAACCAGATCGGCACGCTGACTGAAACACTGGCAGCGATTGAAATGGCCAAACGCGCGCGTTATACCGCAGTCATTTCGCACCGTTCGGGTGAAACCGAAGACACCACCATTGCCGATATTGCCGTGGCGACCAATGCGATGCAGATCAAGACCGGATCGCTGTCGCGTTCGGACCGCCTGGCTAAATATAACCAGCTGCTCCGTATCGAGGAAGATCTGGGTGATACGGCCAGCTATCCCGGTCGTGGCGCGTTTTACCAGATCCGCTGATCCCGTTTCATCGATCAGCCGCGCACGCTGACCATGCGGCTGCTCGCCATCGCTCTCGCGGCGCTACTCCTGCTGATCCAGTATCCACTGTGGCTGGGCAAGGGGGGCGTACTACGAGTCTGGGAGATGGAACGGCAAATCGAGGCACAACGAGAGGTTAACGGGAAATTGCAATTGCGTAATGCGGCACTGGACGCCGAAGTTCGTGACCTCAAGCAGGGGCTGGAGGCGGTTGAGGAGCGAGCGCGCAGTGAACTGGGCATGATTCGCAAGGACGAGGTATTTTTCCAGGTTCTGGAAGGTGATGCGGTAGCAACCAATCCGGTTTCGCCCGCATCTCCGCCGCCGGCCAAGTGACGGATTTTCAATGAGTGCAATTATCATCGATGGCACCGCAATCGCCAAGCAGGTGCTTGCGGAGCAGCAATCACGAGCTGCAGCGCTGACGGCAGCGGGGCGCCAGCCCGGCCTCGCCGTGATTCTGGTTGGCGATAACCAGGCCTCGGCGGTTTATGTTCGCAGCAAGGAGCGTGCATGTCGCGAGGCAGGCGTTCTGACATTCGACACGCGATTGCCGGCGACGACGAGCGAAGCAGAACTGTTAAAGCATGTCGATGCGCTCAATACTGATGACAGGGTGCACGGCATATTGGTGCAGTTACCGCTGCCGGCGCACATCAATGCAGTCAATGTTCTTCAGCGTATTTCCGTGACGAAGGACGTTGATGGCTTCAACTGGCGCAATCTGGGGGCACTGCTCGACGGTCATGCCGCGCTGGCACCGTGCACCCCGTCCGGCAGCATGATCCTGCTGGAGCGCGCAGGCGTGCCTATCGCCGGCCGTCACGCCGTGGTTCTTGGCCGCAGCAGCATCGTTGGCAAGCCTGCGGCGCTGATGCTGCTGGAGCGCAATGCAACGGTCACGGTCTGTCATTCGCGAACCGCCGATCTGGCGGCAATGACCCGTCAGGCCGATATTCTCCTGTGCGCCATCGGCAGACCGCGGATGATCACTGCGGAGATGGTGAAACCCGGCGCCGCAATCATCGACATCGGCATCAATCGTCTGCCGGATGGCAAGCTTTGCGGTGATGTCGATTACGATTCGGTGCGCGAGGTGGCTGGCTGGATCACGCCGGTGCCCGGTGGTGTCGGCCCGATGACGGTGGCCATGGTCATTGCCAACGTGGTCAGTGCTGCTTCTCGTACAGCAAACTGACCCAGCTCGCAGGGTTCTGACATCGGTCTGAAACCCGCCGGATAACCCGGTTCGCAGACTATTGCACTACTACGGTGCTTCCTGCTCCCGGCATCAGGTTAGGAATATTACATAAGTAATTGTTTATATTGATTATTTATCATCAATAAGTACTTGGCATAAGTTCTGCATGCAATCCATCGGTTTATTGGATATCAGGACTGCAGCCATGCGCACGATAAATACCGACCCGGTCCCGTTCAATACCTCTGCGGTAGCTGAATCCGACGCGCCTCGGCTTACCCTGCATGAGCAGGTTTTCAATAATTTGCGCGAACGCATCCTGACCGGAGACTTCGCTCCCCACCAGCAACTGCCAAGCGAGGCTTGCCTGATGCGCGCCTTTGGCGTCAGTCGCGTTACTGTAAGGCAGGCGCTCAAGGATCTGGTGGCCGAGGGACTGATCTACAGCCAGCAGGGTAAGGGCAGTTTCGTCAGCGCACCGCGCGCAACCTACAATCTCAGTGCGCTGCTGGGTTTTCACGAAGCGATGCAGGGCAAACCGTTTATTGCGACTTCAAGCGTGTGTTCATGTCGCGAAGTTGACGCGAGCAGGGAGACCGCTTCTGCGCTGCATATGAAGCGTGGAGGCAGCGTGTTGGAAGTCAAACGAATTCGCTACCTTAATGCGCGGCCGGTTTCGGTGGAACTGAGCTATTTTCCGCTGGATGTGGGTAATCGGATTCGCGGTGAAGACCTGACTCAGGACATCTTTCCGCTGCTCGAGACCCGTGGCATCACCTTGGGGCGCTCCCGGCTGTGGATTGAGGCGCAACCCTGTCCTGCAGCGTTTGCCGCCGACCTTTCGATCCGCCCAGGAGAACCGGTGTTGCATATGTCCCGCCTGACCAGCAGCGCGCTGGAGCGACCGGTTGATTACGAGCATATCTATTGCCGTGGTGATTCGTACCAGTACAAGGTCGAGTTGCGTCGCCATCCCTATTAATCATCCTTTAGCAGCAGGTTCAGGTGCGCCATGTTGGTGCGGTACTGTCGGCGCGCACTTGTGCAGAGCATCACGTTTAATACAAGTTGAGGCGCTCCTGATCTCGGGTGACCGGTAAAGAATCAATCTCCAGGGAGCGCTTGTATCGTGGCACGGCGGTTGCTGTATCACCTTCAGGAAATCCCGCATGCCTACCGACGAAACGGAGCCTGCGCGGACTGATTGCAGCGAACCGGAGAGCGACTTGAACATTCCTGAAATGATTACGATGGAAACCGACGTGCTGGTTGTCGGCGGCGGTACTGCCGGCCCGATGGCGGCGGTCAAGGCCAAGGAGAAAAACCCCAAGCTGCGCGTCATGCTTCTGGAGAAAGCCAATGTCAAGCGCAGCGGCGCGATCTCCATGGGGATGGACGGACTTAACAACGCAGTACTCCCCGGACATGCTACGCCGGAGCAATACACCAAGGAAATCACCGTCGCCAACGACGGCATCGTCAACCAGAAGACGGTGTATGCCTACGCGCAGAACAGCGCTAAAACCATCGACGAACTGGATCGCTGGGGCGTCAAGTTCGAGAAGGATGAAACCGGCGATTACGCAGTACGCAAGGTTCACCACATCGGCACCTACGTACTGCCGATGCCGGAAGGGCATCACATGAAGAAAATCCTTTATCGCCAACTCAAGCGGACGCGTGTCGAAGTCGTGAACCGCGTCGTGGCAACGAGAGTCATCACCGACAAGCAGGGCCGTGCTTCCGGCCTGATGGGATTCGATTGCCGGACCGGCCAGTTTGTCGTGATCCGCGCCAAGACCGTCATTCTCTGCTGCGGAGCTGCCGGCCGCATCGGCCTGCCAACCTCCGGCTACCTGTTCGGCACCTACGAAAATCCGACCAATGCCGGCGACGGTTACGCGATGGCTTACCACGCCGGTGCAGAACTTGCGAATCTGGAGTGTTTTCAGATCAATCCGCTGATCAAGGACTACAACGGCCCGGCATGTGCTTATGTCACCGGACCCTTTGGCGGCTATACCTCCAATGCCCATGGTGAGCGCTTTATCGAGTGCGACTACTGGAGCGGTCAGATGATGTGGGAGTTTTATCGCGAGCTGGAGGGCGGCAAGGGGCCGGTGTTCCTCAAGCTCGATCATCTGGCTGAAGAAACCATCGCCAATATCGAAGTGATCCTGCATACCAACGAGCGCCCGAGCCGTGGTCGTTTCCACGATGGCCGCGGAACCAATTACCGGCAGAAAATGATCGAGATGCACATTTCCGAGATTGGATTCTGCAGCGGCCACAGCGCCTCCGGTGTCTGGGTCAACGAAAAGGCTGAAACCACGGTGCCCGGGCTTTATGCGGCCGGCGACATGGCCAG
>CAMAYE010000168.1 GCA_945862135.1 Bordetella parapertussis | reverse complement strand
ACGCGTCCAAGGGAGCGGTGCCGTAATTGGCCGTATCGGTGCCGGTCCCCGACTTGACGAGCAGGACATGCTACGGGTCAGGACCGAGATTTCTTACGGGCCATTCGAAGGTTTCGGGAAGGCGGTCGCCAAAACTTGGGAGACGGCGTTGTTCAGCCTGCGCATGCTGGGAAAGATGATCGTCGGGGAGATGTCCCTCAAAAATCTCAGCGGCCCCATCACTATTGCGGATTATGCAGGACAGTCTGCGCAAAACGGCTGGATTTCATATCTGCTGTTCCTCGCGCTGATCAGCATTAGCCTCGGTGTGCTCAATCTCTTGCCGGTACCATTATTGGACGGCGGGCACTTGATGTATTATTCCGTTGAGATTCTTACCGGGAAGCCGGTCTCGGAACGTGTTATGGAAATCGGGCAGCAAATCGGTATGACCCTGCTGTTTGCCATGATGGCCTTCGCGTTCTACAACGATATTCACCGTCTTGTCAGCAGCTAATATGGCTTCATTTCGCAACCTTTATTCATTTCTGCTGCTTTTATCAGCTCCGGCTCTGGCCATCGAACCGTTTGTCGTCAAGGACATCCGCGTCGAAGGCATACAGCGGATCGAGGCGGGTACGGTTTTCAGCTACCTGCCAGTCAAGGTCGGCGAGACCATGAATGATGAAAAAGCTGCCCAGGCAATAAGGGCGCTTTTCGGCACTGGTTTCTTCAAGGATGTATCGATTGAAGCCGAGGGCGGTGTTCTTGTTGTCGCGCTCCAGGAGCGTCCATCGATTGCGCAAATCGATTTCGTGGGTGCGAAAGAATTCGACAAAGACATTCTGCTCAAGAGCATGCGCCAAATAGGCCTGGCTGATGGTCGTATTTTCGACCGTTCGCAACTTGATCGCGCAGAGCAGGAGCTGAAACGCCAGTACCTCGCCCGGGGGCGGTATGCCGTTGTAATCACCACCACGGTTACTCCGCTGGAACGTAATCGTGTTGCAATCAACTTTAATGTTGACGAAGGCGAAGTTGCAAAAATTCGTCAGATCAGCATCATCGGTTCCAAAGTATTCACTGAAAAGGAGCTGCTGGACCTTTTTGTGCTGCGTACCCCGGGGCTTATGACATGGTGGAGCAAGCACGATCAATATTCCCGACCAAAACTTTCGGCTGATCTTGAAACACTGCGATCGCATTACCTTGATCGCGGTTACCTTGAATTTGCGATTGACTCTACGCAGGTAACGATTTCTCCGGACAAGCAGGACATTTTTATCAGCATCAGCCTGACCGAAGGGCCGAAGTATACGGTCTCGGATATCAAGGTTGCCGGGGAGTTGCTCATTTCCGAGGAGGAAATTCGCAAACTCATTACCGTGAAGACCGGGGATGTTTTCTCGCGAACACGGATTGCTGAATCGACTAAAAACATCAACGACCGTCTCGGCAATGATGGATACGCGTTTGCAAACGTGAATGCCGCACCTGATCTGGACAAGGTCAAACATCAGGCTGCTTTTACATTTTTTGTCGATCCTGGCCGTCGTGTTTATGTGCGCAGGATGAATATTTCAGGGAACTCCAAAACCCGGGATGAAGTAATTCGCCGGGAAATGCGTCAAATTGAAGGCGGCTGGTATTCCTCGGAAAAAATCAACCTTTCGAGGAGCCGGATCGACAAGCTGGGTTATTTCAATGAGGTCAATGTTGAGACGCCCTCGGTAACCGGCACGACGGACCAGGTGGACGTCAACTTTTCAGTAGTAGAAAAACCTACCGGCAATATCCTTCTTGGCGCAGGCCTGGGCAGCGGCACGGGTATTTCGCTTTCCGGTTCGGTTGCGCAGCAAAACATATTCGGTTCCGGTAAACATGTGTCAGCGCAAGTCAATTCCAGCAAGATCAACACGATTTACGCATTGTCATACACCGATCCTTACTTTACGGTTGACGGCATCAGTCAGGGTTTTGACGTGTACTCGAAGGAGATCGATGGTACGCGAGCGAGCATCGGCCGCTATATTACAAAAACCTTGGGGGCAGGCATTCGTTTTGGTGTGCCGGTTACTGAACTCGATACCATCAGTTACGGTCTTGCATACGAAGACACGGAAATCACGACGTTCACGGACAGCCCGCTTTTCTATCAGAATTACGTCAATACCTTCGGCAATACCAACGACGCCATCATTGGAACAGTAGGCTGGATCCGGGACGGGCGCGACAGTCTTATTTATCCCACTAAGGGCACAATGCACCGTGCGTTCGGGGAAATGGGGCTGCCCGGAGCATCTCTTGAGTATTACAAGATCAACTATCAGTACCAGCGATATTTTCCTATCAGCAGGCATTACACATTGATGATCAATGGAGAGGCGGGTGTGGGTGACGGCACCAATAATTTGCCTTTGCCGTTCTTCAAGAACTTTTTTGCCGGCGGTGTAAACTCCGTTCGTGGCTATCGAAATTCCACTCTCGGTCCGAAGGATCAGAATGGTGATCCGCAAGGCGGCAGCCATCGACTGCTGGGTAACGTGGAGTTGCTGTTTCCCTTTCCCGGGCTGCAAAATGACAGATCTGTGCGGGTAGGGGCGTTTTTTGATGCGGGTATGGTTGCCAACTCGATTGACAGTGATGAGGCTCGGTATTCGACCGGTATATCGCTGTTCTGGTCATCACCATTCGGGCCATTGAAGATCAGTTTGGCGGCACCACTGAATTCACAGACCGGCGACCGCAAGCAGGCATTCCAGTTCACATTTGGTGGTGCCTTCTGAGCAGTTCGACATGATGGAACGGTGCGCCGTGAAGAGGAGCAAGGAGAGTATGTTGAAAAGATTGATGCTGATTCTGACCGCCATAACATCAATGGCGGCGACCTGCGTGGTGCAGGGGGCCGAATTGAAGATCGGCTTTGTTGATCAGGAGCGGATTACCCGGGAAAGCGCCCCTGCTGAACGCGCAAGTAAACAAATGGAAAAGGAGTTTGCTCCGCGAGCACAGGAACTTCAGCGTCGTGAAGCGCAGATCAAGTCTTTACAAGGACAACTGGAAAAAGACGCGCTGACGATGAGTGAAGGTGACCGTCGAGCCAAGGAGCAGGAGCTCGGGCGACTGTCACTGGATTTTCAGCGAATGCAGCGCGAATTCCGCGAAGATTTGAACTTGCGCCGGAATCAGGAGCTGGGTGCTTTGGCCGAAAGGGCGAATCGCGTCATCAAACAAATCGCTGAATCAGAGAAATACGACATTATTTTTGTTGAGGCAGCCTATCGAAGCCCAAAGATCGATATTACTGACCGCGTCCTCAAAGCGCTTGCAGACGGGAAATAGCCAATATTTTTTTAGGGGCCCCAGAAATATCGGGCTGGAATGACAACGGGGCATTGTTGGAGAGCGGTGAATCGTGGCTTTTACTCTGACGAGTATCGTTGAACACCTCGGCGGAGAACTGTTGGGAGACAGCAGCGTCGTAATCCGCCAGGTTGCAACCCTGGAGAAGGCGACGCCCGATACGATCGCATTCCTCGCGAATGATCGATATCTTCCACAGTTAAAATTCACTCAGGCAGGAGCGGTAATCATTGGCGAGAACTTGCGTGGTGCGCTTGATCGCACATGCATCGTTGCCGTCAATCCGTATTCCTATTTTGCCCGTGTTTCTGCGATGCTCAACCCGGAGCCTGAACCGCTTGCCGGAAAACATCCTTCTGCCGTCATTCATGTTGACGCAAAAATAGGCGAGGGCGTGCAGATTGGCCCCGGCGTGGTGATTGAGGAGCGTGCGGTAATTGGTTCACACAGCTGCGTTGGTGCCGGCAGCTATATCGGGGCTGGCAGTGTGTTGGGTGAGCGTGTCCGTCTTTATCCTCACGTTATCGTTTACAAAGGTTGTTCGATCGCTAAAAATTCGGTCGTGCATTCCGGGGCGATCATCGGTGCTGATGGATTTGGTATTGCCATGGATGATGGCCGCTGGATCAAAGTTCCACAGATCGGGGGGGTGCTCATCGGCGAGAATGTCGAGATTGGCGCCAACACCACGATTGATCGCGGCGCAATTGAAGACACAGTCATCGAGGATGGTGTCAAGTTGGACAATCAGATACAGATTGCCCATAACGTCCGTATCGGTGCTCATACCGCTATTGCTGCCTGCGTCGGTATCGCCGGCAGTTCGCGTGTGGGGCGTTATTGCAGAATCGGCGGCGCCTCGGGAATCGCAGGCCACTTGAGCATTGCCGATCACGTCGAGATTTCCGCGCATACACTGGTCACAAAATCGATTACTGAACCAGGCACATATACTGGTGCGTACCCCTTCGAGGCAAATCGAGACTGGCGGCGAAATGCCGCCAGTCTGCGTAACCTCGGTGAATTGACTGAGCGCGTCCGCGCGTTGGAAAAGGCGCTGGACATGCGCAAGAAAGGAAAATAATGAATGGCATGGATATCACCGAGATTCTCCGTTACCTGCCGCACCGGTATCCCTTCCTGCTGATTGACCGCGTAACCTCATACGAGGCTGGCAAAAGCATCGAAGCGCTGAAAAATGTGACAATGAACGAGCCTTTTTTTACCGGTCATTTTCCACATCATCCGGTCATGCCCGGCGTGCTGATCATCGAAGCGATGGCGCAAGCGGCAGCGATACTGTCTTTTGTGACAATGGGGGCAAAAGCCGATGACAAATCCATCTATTACTTCGTCGGTATCGATAATGCCCGGTTCAAGCGGCCGGTGACCCCGGGCGATGCATTGCGCATCACCGTGACGTTGTCGCGTCATGTCCGCGGGATATGGAAGTTTGCGGCAGTTGCGCGTGTTGATGAGGTCGTGGCGGCTGAGGCTGATCTGATTTGCACCGTTCGCGACCTTCCTGCCTGAAAGCCGTGATTACGCGCATTCACCCGACGGCCATCGTCGATCCACGCGCGAATCTCGACGATGATGTCGAGGTTGGTCCCTATTCGATCATTGGTCCGGATACCGAAATCGGCTCAGGTACGCGCATCGGGCCGCACGTGGTTATCGGTTCGCATACCCGCATCGGGGTGCGCAACACTTTCTTCCAATTCAGCTCCATTGGCGAGGCGCCGCAGGACAAGAAGTACAAAGATGAGCCCACGCGTCTCGAAATCGGTGATGACAACACGATTCGTGAGTTCTGCACGTTGAATCGCGGAACCACTCAGGATGCTGGTGTCACGCGCATCGGAAGCAACAACTGGATCATGGCGTATGTGCACATGGCACACGACTGTCAGGTCGGCAGTCATACGATCTTCGCGAATAATGCGCAACTTGCCGGACATGTACATGTCGGCGACTATGCGATCCTTGGCGGATTCACCGTTGTTCACCAGTTTTGCAGGATCGGTGCGCACAGCATGACTGCAATGGGAACGATACTTCTGCAGGACCTGCCGCCATATGTCACAGCGTCGGGAAATACGGCTGTTCCCCATGGCATCAATAGTGAAGGACTACGTCGACGCGGGTTTACAGCTGCGGGCATTTCCGCGATCAAGCGGGCCTACAAGGCGCTTTACAAATCCGGAATGTCATTCGAAGAGGCACGTCTCAGTATCGCTGCCGAAGCGGGTGCGCAACCGGAGCTCGCGGCTCTGGCGGATTTTCTGACCGTGCCCGGTCGCGGCGTTATCCGCTGAATCGAATGGCGCGTCCAGCCTTGGCGGCGGGGCCGCTGGTGGGTATTGTCGCCGGCGAACCTTCAGGCGATTTGCTCGGTAGCGCGCTCATGACCGCACTGCGTCTGCGCCGTCCTGATTTACGGTTTGTTGGTATCGGCGGCCCGAAAATGATGGCGGCAGGTGTCGAGTCCCTGTTTCCGATGGAAAAACTATCGGTCCGCGGATATGTCGAGGTATTGCGGCATTACCGTGAAATCATCGGTATCCGACGCGATCTCAAGAAATTCTTTTTGCGCGAACGGCCTTCGGTGTTTATCGGTGTGGATGCGCCCGATTTCAATCTTGATCTCGAGATGGCGCTCAAAGCCGACGGAATTCCCACGGTCCATTACGTGAGCCCGTCAATCTGGGCGTGGCGGGGCGGGCGCATCCGCAAAATCCGCAAAGCGGTTTCAAGAATGCTGACGGTGTTCCCGTTTGAGACGCCGCTTTATGAAAAAGCCGGGGTGCCCGTGAGTTATGTCGGTCATCCGCTGGCTGACATGCTGGCTGACGCGCCGGGTAAAAGTGAAGCGAGAGCTGAACTGCGGATTCCTGCAAACGCGCCGGTGGTGGCGCTGTTGCCAGGCAGCCGGATCAGTGAGGTGGAGCAACTGGCAGATGTTTTTGTCGCGGCAGCCGAGAGGATCGCCGCAGCGGTGGAGGGGGTGCGCCTGCTGGTGCCATTGGTCAACCGCCAGACCCGGGAACTGTTTGAGGCCGCCCTGTATCGCCGCGAAAGCGGGGAACTGGAGATTTCGCTGTTGTTTGGTCATGCCCATGAGGCAATGGCCGCTGCTGATGTGGTCCTGCTGGCCTCCGGAACCGCCACCCTTGAAGCTGCTTTGCTGCAGCGTCCGATGGTCATCACTTACCGTATGCCCAGACTGAGCTGGTGGATCATGAACAACAGACGTTATCAGCCCTGGGTGGGTTTGCCCAATATTCTTGCCGGAGAATTTGTCGTTCCGGAACTGCTGCAGGACGCGGCTACTCCGGAGGCGCTGTCGGCTGCAGTGATCGGATTGCTGAACGATCGTGACCGGCGATCGGCAATCGAACAACGTTTTGCCGACATGACACGTGAACTCCGGCAGGATGCTGCAGAACGTGCCGCCGATGCGGTTCTACCTTTTCTGCCCGCGGTCGTGCGATGACGATGATGGTATGCGGTGTCGATGAAGCCGGGCGTGGTCCTCTGGCTGGTCCGGTATTCGCTGCTGCAGTGATCCTGCAGGATCCGCCGAACATCCAGGGATTGGCAGACTCAAAAAAGCTGACGGCAAGACGGCGCGAGGCACTCGCGGTGGAAATCAAGGCGGGGGCGGTTTGCTGGGCCGTGGCCAGTGCGACCGTTGAGGAGATTGATAGCCTGAATATACTGCAGGCCAGCCTGCTGGCCATGCGACGTGCGGTGGAGGCCCTGACCTCGCCGCCTGCGGCCATTCTGGTCGATGGCTTGCATGTTCCCAAGGTAGTGATGCCGGCACGGGCCATTGTGCAGGGCGATGCCAGCGTGCCGGCTATTTCGGCGGCTTCGATACTCGCCAAAGTGGCTCGAGACGACTTGCTGCTGGAGCTGCATACGGCCTATCCCGAATACGGCTTTAACCGGCACAAGGGGTATGGCACAGCGGCGCATATGGCGGCGTTACGTGAGTTTGGTCCGACACCGGCGCATCGGCGTAGCTTCGCTCCAGTGCGTGCTTTATTAAATATTAAATAAATCAATTACTTATATAATTTTATGAACGCTGTTACTGAGTAACTTGCGGAGGGCAAGGCGTTCGCCGCTGCGGCTGATCAGTTTGCGTCGGACAGCGCACTGCTTGCGCAGCATCGGCAACAGATCCGTATCCGTTTCAAGCCGGCGCAGCAGTCGGGACAGCGCCCCTGGATTACCGACCGGGTAATAGCCGCGATAGTCTTTCCCGAGCATGCCGACGTTACCGGGAATGCGTGAGGCGATGACTGGCACCCGTGCCATCAGTGCTTCGCTGACTACATTGGCACCGCCTTCCATCCGGGAACTGATCAGCATGACGCGACCACGGGCAAGTGTCGTGAGCGCACTGGCACGGGACAGTTCTCCCAGCCAGCAATAACGGGGTTCGATTTTCATCCAGCGGCGAGCTTCGTCAGCCAGCGCGGGTTCGCGGGCGCCGCCGATTTGGGTGATCCGGATGGCGCTTTGCGCCGGCAGATGCGAAAGCGCTGCAGCGCCGCA
>CAMAYE010000167.1 GCA_945862135.1 Bordetella parapertussis | reverse complement strand
TTTCACGGAAAAGTGGCCCGAGGTGGGGCGGGGGAGGCAGGGGGTGGGAGTGGCCATCGCCCCGATGCGGGCACCACGCTGCGGACCGCCAGGGGGCAGGTGGGGGCAGTTTTTGCGCCGAGGCACTCCCTCCCGGGAGCCAGCTGACTCCCGGCCACAGAGGGGCGGGGTATTACGCCAGCCTTGTTCGCTTTGCTGATGATGGACACATTGTTTGCAGCCTCATACAGCTTCTTGGGAATGGAGTGCTTATAGAACTGGGTGACCTTAGGTTCGCTGTTGCCCAGTTTTAGTCATTTCGCAACAGTTTTTGCTTTTTTTTAGCCAGTAAAGTCGCAAGCAAGCAGTCTCATCAATCCCAATTGTCATGTTGCCGGGGCAAAAGAGCAGAGAAAAGCCAAATTCAGTAGCGATCTGCTACGCCAGGGTAAATCGTGGCCGGACCCACTTCTGCGACAATCCCGTGTGGCGTACGGAGCTTTATCGGTAGCACTCCTGGCTGACTGAGTATCGTGCAACCTTGGCTCTCTAGCTCTTTGGCCTTACTCGCATAGTCGGAAACCGCAAAACCGAGATGATGAAGCCGGGGTCCAGGCCCCGCCCAGTCAGCCTCAACGGTTTCCTCGCTCTCGTATTGCACCAAGGCGAGATCAAACTCGCCATCGGTAAGGTGGCAGGACGTATGCCCACGCTTTTTCTGTACACCTGAGCGCCTGAAGCCAAATACCTGCTCCCAAAATGCTGCCGCTTTCTCGATGTCATCAACTTTTATTGCCAGATGTACGATCCTTGCCATTGATATGCCTCGAAATCAGGGTTTGAAAACATTATCTGGATTCGCAAGCGCCTTGAACTCAAGCCCGTTACCGCTCGGGTCAAGAGCCATCATCGTAGACTGCTCCCGAACGGTTCCAGCGTGCCGGTTTTCCGGAGGAATGATGAAAGTTGCGCCAAAGGAACGAAGTTTCTCAGCCAACCGGTCAAACTCCGCTTTAGTCACGATAGCGCCAAAATGTCTAAGCGGATACCGCTCTTTCCCTACCGGCTCGGATCGATGCGAAGCTTCTTTTTCCGATAGTTGAGCAACGATATGGTGACCAAAGAATTTAAAGTCGATGCGGTCGGGTTCTGTCCGACCCTGCTGGCAGCCCAAAACATCGCAATAGAAATGCCGCGTCTTCTCCAAGTCTTTCACTGGGAACGAAAAGTGGAAAATTGTATTCATAGGATTAGATCCTTTTAACTTTTTTTACTGAGCCATAATCTTTGCTTCAGCAATTAGCTTTCCCCATTTTTCAAATTCGGATTTCATGTATTTGCCCAGATCCTCTGGAGTGGATGGCGAGGACTCCAGTCCCTGCTTCATGAGTATCTGCTTGATGGCGGCGTCGTTGAGTGTGGCTGTTATTTCCTTGTTCAGGCGCGTGATCACTGCCTTAGGCGTCTTCGCCGGCGCGCCCATCGCATACCAGTTGTTGACCTCGTAATCCGGCACTCCGGACTCAGCAATCGTTGGCAACTCGGGCACAATCGCTGAACGTGTACGGGTGGTCACCGCCACTGCGCGAATCTTGCCCGCCTTCCACTGCGGAATCGCCGAGGAGGGGGACGCGAAAATCATGGTTATACGCCCACCAACCAGATCCAGCATCGCTGGTCCGCCGCCCTTGTACGGGACATGCGTCAAATCAACCTTGCCCATGCGCGCCAGCAATTCGCCTGCCAAGTGTCCAGCGTTGCCGGCTCCCGATGAACCGTAGGTCAAGCCCGGCTGTTGGCGTGCCAGTTGGAGTAACTCGGTAAATGTTTTTGCAGCAACGCTGGGGTGAACGACAACAATGTTAGTCGCATCAACCATCATTGTGACCGGCGCAATGTCCTTCAGCGGATGATAGCCAATGTTCTTGTATAGGCTGTAGTTGACCGCGAAGTTGCCAATTGCGCCTAGATTGATCGTATGACCGTCCGGCGTCGAAGAAGTGAGTATCTGGGCGGCGACAGTACCTGCGGCACCGGGTCGATTTTCTATAACGATAGCCTGTCCAAGCGCCGTAGAAAGTTTGTCGGAAATCGCGCGTGCCGTAGTATCAAGCCCGCCTCCGGGCGACGATCCTACCAGGATGCGCACCGGCTTGGTCGGGAACTGTTGGGCCTGAACCTGAAAAGCAAAGGCTACTGACGCGGCGACCGTTACCATTTTTAAAACTGATTTTTTCGACAACATGTACTGTCTCCTCGTTTTTAGATTTGATACCGCAGAATTATCGGTTAAAACACTACAAACACTTGTGTGCCGTCTGCCCCGACGCCACGATCTTTCCATCCTCATCCAACACTTCGCCGTAGGCAAAAAACACCTTACGTCCGGCGCCCTTCAGATGGCCTATTGTCCGAACCTTACCGCTATGTAGCCGGCCCATATAGTTCACTGCAAGCGAAATCGTCACTCCGTGCCGCTTAGGCTCATCGGGCGCCGAGTAGAGCCCGGAGTAACCACAAGCGGCATCAATTAATGTCGCCACGACTCCGCCCTGAAGTGCCCCGCTCCGGTTGAGCATTTCGGGCTTAAGCTCGCAACTGAGCTCCGCGTACCCAGAACGCCAATCCACAATCTCTACGCCAAGGCTCCGCAAAAACGGGTTCTCGTCCATCAGGCTCGACCTCAACCCTGAAGCAGTGGTCGCAACGGGCGAACCGAAGGCAGGTGTTCGAGCCGCCAGATGTTATCGAGAAGGCTCCTCGCCTTGCGGGCCCCGACCACGCCCGCAATCAAGTCAAAACACTTCTCGTCAACATCCTTGCGAGTCATCGGGTTTTCCCAAGCACCCTGAACAACTGGCGTGTGGTGACGTAAGTGACCGCCGTCTTTCAGCCATAGCTCAACAATCGCTTGTCTGCCACCGGATCGCGTCAGCTCTGCACTGCCTTTGTACTCAATGCGCTTGCGTAGTGCGACCACTGCCTTGTCCTTCATCCTCTTAACATCGTGCGACGACTTGAAGGTAACCTTGCCGTCGAGCAGCATCACCGCAATCATGTGCTGCATGCAGATGTCCGGCATGCTCCTGTTGTTGACGATGTCTGATTCTGAATCCTGCACTTGCACCAGCACCCGCTCGATTCTTTCCGCTTTAACCCCGTGTTTTGCGATCAGATTCGATGCCGCGTCCAGCGCCGGTTGAATAGGGGAGCCAACAGACCATTTTTTAATGTTCGATCGCATGATCTCATAAGTCTTGCCGAGTTCTCGTGTGACATGGCTGGTGTCGACGTTGCCGTCGTAAGCCATCCAGAAGTTACGTGTTCCGCTGAATGGATCCTCCACCCCAGTAAATCCCTGCTCGACCATCGTCGCAGCATAGACAGCGTTGCGCGAAGGCATACCGCCAAAATCGAATGCTTTCTCGATGTGGTCCGGGTCGCGCATCCAGCACGAAATGCCAGACGCCTGTTGCGCGGTGTATGCAAGCAGATGGCGCATTTGCGCAGCATCTAAATGCAGCAGCGCCCCGGCAGCCGCAGAACCACCGAACAGCGAACCAAAGGTATGTGAAGAATGTCCGGCATGCAGAAACTTGACGCCACCAAGCGCCATGTTGATCCGGGCACCGATGTCGTATCCCAGCGCAACTGCGCGTATCAGGTCCTTGCCGGACGATCTTAAGCGCTCGGCTGTCGCCCACGCAGCCGGCACCACGCCACATCCCGGATGAAACAACCCGGCCTGGTGAGAATCATCCGTTTCATCAGCGTGCGCAGACATCCCGTTCGCAAACGCTGCATGAATCGCGGACGTTACCAACTTGGTGCCCATGATCGTGGCCTCTTTCACACCACCCTGACTGCGCACGAACCCGATCGCCTTTTTCCCCGGTAACAGTTGAGCCCCTGAGACAATCGCTGCAATCGTGTCTGCGATATGGTGCTTGGTTTTCTCCACGACTGTTGCGGGTAATGGCTTGCTTACAGCGCGCGCCATGTAACCTGAGAGTTTGACCATCATCGGCGAAACTGGATCTTTAGTTTTTTCTGACATCTTCTTGCTCCACTTCTATGAATAATTCAGCGCCGGAATCCGGCCCCACCGTCTACTGTAATCACTGCACCAGATACATAGCTGGCCCGACTTGACGCCATGAAGGCAACGACGTCGGCAACTTCACTCGACCGAGCCAAGCGACCAAAAGGAAACCCCGTTGTCAGTTCACGCCAACGCTTCTCATCGCCCAGTTCCGCCTGTGCACGTGCCTTCCAGCGGTTAATCTGGCGGTCGGTTTCTGTGGCGCCCGGATTAATTGCCACCACTCGGATACCATGGTCTACGCTCTCAACACCCAGCGCCTGCGAGAATGAAAGCAAGGCCGCGTTGCCGGTACAGCCAACTATGTAGGCGGGTGCCGGATGGGTACCTGCGATGCCAACTATGTTGATAATCACGCCGGAGCTTCGGTGAACCATCCGCCGATAAACTGCACGGCTCAGATTGATATAACCGAATACCTTAAGCTCCCATGCTTTTCGCCAATCTTCCTCGGAGATGCCGAGTAGCGTGTTTTGAGGGATCGCCCCGGCGCAGTTAACCAGAATATCCACGTCTCCGACCGCCGCCGCCAATCGCTCTGCGGCACCAGGTTCCGCAAGGTCTGCCTGATGCAGGGTCACTGCGGCGCCGTAGCGGTCGGACAGGCCCTGCCGAGCCGCTTCCAGCATATGCTTGTCGCGGGAAGCGAGGTGCAAGCCACATCCTTCGGCCGCAAAAGCCTCAGCGACTGCAAGACCGATACCGCGGGAGCCTCCAGTCACCAAAACTTGCTTGCCGGAGAGATTCAGTTCCACGCCAGCAGCCTTTCCGAGAAATCATTGATTAGCCAAACGCGCGGATGCGTCAACTCAGGCAACATTCTTTTGTGCCTCCGTGTTTGCCGGATCGGCCAGAACCGAGGTGCGAAATAGCTCGTCGAGTTGATCGTCAGACATGCCGAGCAGGTCATGCAGAACACTGCGCGTGTCTGCCCCAAGCCCCGGCGGATAAACTTTCTCCTCCTCCTGCCCATCAGCAAACTTGACGGGGTTGCCGGCCACGCGGATTCGGTTATTGCTTTGTGCATCCTCCAACTCAACCACCATCTTGCGATGCATCACCTGCGGATCGCTGAGCGCTTTGTCGAGGGTATTAACGACTCCAACCGGAATTGATTTGGCGCGGAATCGCGTCACCCAATGCGCCGATGGCTGCTCCCTGAAGGCCGCATCCAGCAATGGCCACAGAGCTTCGCGGTTCTCATATCGGTCGGCATTCTTGCGGAAGCGCTCGTCTGTAATGAGGTGGCCCAAGCCCAGTTCGTTGGCCATGTCTTCCCACATGCGCTCGGTGTTCGCGCACACCACGACGTTAACCCCGTCGCCGGAAACAAAGGCGCGGTAAGTGGGAATCGAATCGTGCCCGCGTCCTTGTGTCTTTGGCACTACCCCGTTGATTAGGTGATATCCAGCCTGATAGCACAACATCGAAATCTGACAATCCAGCATGGCTACATCGATCTGGCGGCCACGCCCGGTGCGGACACGCTCGACCAGTGCCGACTGGATGCCAATGACGGAGAACATACCTGCCGACAGATCTCCGAGCGGGATGCCTGAACGCACGGGAAGCCCGCCGTACTCGCCCGTCAAGCTCATGCCGCCGGACAATGCCTGTACGATCATGTCGTAGGCGGGGTAGTCCCGGTATGGCCCATCTTGGCCAAAACCCGAAATGCTGCACCAGATGAGGCCCGGATTTTCGCGACTCAGTTCTTCGTATGACAGGCCAAGCTTCTGTATAACGCCAGGTCTAAAATTCTCGATGACCACATCACATTTTCGCGCCAGATCTTGAACGACCTTGCGGCCGGCTGGCTGTTTCATGTCGACCGCAACACTTTTCTTGTTGCGATTCACACTAAGGTAATAGGCGCTATCGGCGCCGACGAAATAGGGCGGGATCGTCCGCGCGGAGTCACCCTGATGCGACTCGACCTTAATGATTTCTGCACCTAAATCACCAAGAATCATCGTGGCGTAGGGGCCAGACAGAAACTGCGTCAGGTCAAGAATGCGGATACCTTGCAGCGGACCGGTTGACTGTTGCTTCTCTTGTTTAGACATGAATCACTTTCTCTAAGCGCGAAGTTTTTTCTGGTATCCAAGTGCCTGCGACAAATCGCCCGACAAACGGCAAATCGCCCCTGAAAGCCGGGGCAAAAGGCTTTTCTTATAGCGCTGCTCCGGGATTGTGCAACCCAGGCAGCCAATGACTTCACCTTGCATGGCGAACACGGGAGAAAAGATGCCTACTGCGCCCGATATGCGTTTGCCGAACGTCAGCGCATATCCTTGGGCGCGCACCTTGGCAAGCTCGGATTCGAGGTTCTTACTGGAAGGAACAGCCTTGCGCGCAAGGGCATCGTTTCGGCTCTCTTCATAGGCACGATCAATGTCTTCCTTTGGCAGATACGCCAAGATTGATAATCCGGAACCACCGGTCAGAAGCGACAGCGGTTCATTCTTCCTGACCCGGTAACCCAGTGAATGCGAAGACTCGCAGTTATCCGCAAACATCATCTTCCGTTCGCTCGGCAGGTAAACCCCGAGATATGCGGTTTCATTGCACTTTTCAACTACCTCGCGCAACAGCGGCTGGGCAATCGTTGCCAGCGAGTGCCTGCTGGTTACCAGCGACGAGAGCCTAAAAAACTCCCGCCCCACGCCGTAAGATCGCGCCGACCCATCACGCTCGATCATGCCTGTCTTTGCCAGCAATTCGAGCAGCCGATGGACTGTCGACGGCGGCAGCGATAAAAGGTCGGAAATGGTCTTTATCTGGACGTTGCCCTCGGCCTCGGCTACTGCCCTCAGCACAGCAATCGTACGGCTTACGGTGCCGGTGTCAGTCGATTTTTTTGCCATGCCGCTACCTGTAAGAGCAGGGCACTTAGCGCCCAAACAAGTGAATCGCGCATGCCCCGTGGTCAAAACCGTAGGTGCCGCCACCGGTGACGTGGGTCAGTCCGATTTTGGCGTCGGCAACCTGACGATGGCCACAACGTCCCTGCAACTGGCGAACGATCTCGACCATCTGCGCTGCGCCACTCGCACCCACCGGATGCCCCTTCGACAGCAGGCCGCCGCTTGGATTGACCGGAACGCGACCACCCAATGATGTGGTGCCGTCGTGTAACAGCTTAGGCGCATCACCACGCTCGCATAAACCCAGCGCCTCGTAATACAGGAGTTCGGCAATCGTAAATGCGTCATGGCATTCGACCACATCAAGGTCTTCTGGACCGACGCCGGCTTCTTCATAAAGCTCCCGGCTGCAGCGGACCGTGATTTCCGGGATCGTCATGTCGCGGAATCCGGGAATATATTTCCCGGACGCCAAGTGTGAACCCAGCACTTTAATCGGTTTCGGATTGTGCTTTGGCGCTCGGTCCGTAGGGCACAATACCAGTGCTGCGGCACCATCACCGGTCGGGCAACATTGCAGCAACGTCAGCGGATCCGCGATCCTACGCGAACCGAGCACCTCTTCAACTGTTGTCTCAGTACAGATTTGCGCATCAGGATTGAGGCTGCCATGGCGGCGCGCCTTGACGGCAACCGACGCCAGGTCCTCAGATGTTGCGCCAAAGTCGTTCATATAGCGCTGGGCACGCATCGCATATAGGCCGGGCATAACCATCCCGTTGGAAACCTCGATGTCTTCCTGATCAAGTGGCAAAGTTCCGCCGCCAAGTCGGGTCAGCTGCTCGACTCCGAGTACGAGTGCGTAATCAATCATGCCGCAGGCGACTGCTATCCACGCCTCGCGGAATGCGGTGGCACTGCTCGAACATGCGTTCTCGCAATTTATGATGGGCACTCCGCTCATGCCGGTCTCACGGGCG
>CAMAYE010000166.1 GCA_945862135.1 Bordetella parapertussis | reverse complement strand
GGCTCGGCACCAAAACACGACGGCGCCCAGCGCGCGGCCTCGATCAGGGCCGTGACCTGCACCGGCGTGACGCTGCGCTGCGCATCGAATGCGCGCGGACTCCAGCGCCGTGCAGACAGGTCGTTGATCGGCACACTGGTTATTGCGTTGCGGTTCTGCATGTACTCCTCCGTTGATGACAACAAGTTGAACTGGCTTCAGACAATTTCACTACCCGTCTCGTCCGAAGCATTGACGGCGATCCAGTGCGTGACAAGCGGCGAATCTTCACCCCGGTGAAAAGCGCGCACACGCGCGAACAGCGGCGCGTCATCGGCGGTTCCACGATGATGCTGCCGCATGTGTTCCGCCCACGATTCCACGACGAAGGTCTCGACATAACGACCCGGCACATCCGGGTCCTCAAACAGTCCCCAGGATAATGCCCCGTCACGCCGGCGTATCCGCTCCATGCCCTGAGCCGCAGCGATAAACGCATCGGCATCGTCGAGCGCAATCCGGTATTCAACATGCACTGCGACCGGCCCGCGTTCCGGCGCGATATCGTCATGTCCGGGTGCGCGCATCAGTACAGCCGGTGCGCTGCGCGCCAGCCCATCCTCGCCCCCCAGCGTCAAACGCCAGGTGAAGAACATGGCAAGCAACGCGCCAGCCGATGCCGACAACAACGCCGGGGGCACACCCCAGCGCGTCGCCAGCGCGCCCCACAATACCGCGCCACCGGTCATCCCCGCGGCATAAACCATCAGATAGACGGAGAGCGCACGCGCCCGCACCCACTGCGGAACCGCGGTCTGGGCACTGACATGCAACGTCGACAACAGCGCGAGCCACGCCGCACCGCAGGCGAACACCGCCGGAAACAAAATAAACAGCGTTTTGGCCCAAGCAACACCAACCGTACCCGTCACATAAACAACAGTTGCAACCCGCACCAGCACATCACGGCTGCAGCGCCTCCGCAAATAAGGCATCACAAGCGCTACAGAAACTGCACCCACACCAATTCCTGCGAGCAACAGACCATAGGTATCCGCACCGCCCCCCGTATCGCGCGCAACCAGCGGCAACAGCGCCCAGGTTGCCGATGAAAAGACAAAAAACGCCGCGGCCCGCCCCATGACATGTTGCAGCGCCGTGGCCTCGCGGACATAACGCACACCGGCACGCAAGGCGCCGGAAAAACGCTCCGCCGGCAGCGTGCTCGGCACAGGTGCCCGCGGCCAGCGCGCCAGAACGACAATGACACCGATGAAAGATACCGCATTGAGGATGAACGCCGCCTGTGGTCCGGAAGCGGCAACAACAACGCCCGCCAGCGCCGGACCGACGGCACGCGCCAGATTGATGCCGAGACTGTTCAGCGCAATTGCCGCCTGCAATTCGCCACGCGGCACAAGCTCGTGCACAGTTGCCGCCCATGCCGGCGTATTCAATGCCGCTCCGCAGGCCAACGCAAACGTGAACGCGAGCAATCCCCAGGCATTGACCCAGCCCAGCGCCGTCGTTACCGCCAGCGCCAGCACCACCAGCAGCATCCAGGCCTGCGTGTAGATCAGGTAGCGGCGCCGGTCAATAATGTCGGCCAGCGCGCCGCCGGGCAGCGCCAGCAGAAAAATCGGCAGGGCGGTGGCCGCCTGCACCAGCGACACCATTAGCGGGTTCGGATTCAGCGTGACCATCAGCCAGCCGGCACCGACCTCGTGCACCCAGGTACCGATGTTCGACACCAGCGTGGCAATCCACAACGCGCGGAACAGCGGCTGGCGCAGCGGCGCCCACGCAGAAGGTGGTGCTTCAGGTTGCTTTTCGGTCATGGGCAGGCATCACGGTAAGCGCGATCATAACCGAGCATGCGCCCGCAAGACTCAGCGCCGCTCTCTCCGCGAATTGCCCGTCGCAAAACTTCAGGTAAACAGCATCAGGACTTTTCAGCCATCGCAGCAGCAAGCTCCCCCTGCTTCGCGGACAGGGTTTTCAGCCAGCGTTGCCCGCCGAATGTAAATCCGATCCAGTAACCAAGCTCAACCAGCTCCGGCTCGGTGAATTCCGCGCGTAACGAAGCCCACATCGCATCATCGGCCTGATTGGGGTCATACATGATGGCATCCGCGTAACGCAATGCGATTTTCTCTCGCGGGGTGAATTTGGCGGACTTTTCGTACTGCATCAATTCCGCCATCTTGCTGTTGGCATCCCGCGCGGACCGCGCGGTTCCCTGATTACTTCAATAACCGCATTCGATGGTGAACGCGACGTAAGCGCGCAGCGTCTCCTTCAAGTCGTGCTCGACAACACCAGCGCCGTTGTCAAACAGCATTTCGCGTGTCAGTGTAAATGAACGCATCACATCCGGTTGATGCGCGCGAATCGCCTGGTTCTCCGGACCGGGACGTCCTGCAGCAATCGCGTCGTCCAACCAGCCGCGAATCTGTGGATCTGAAACTGTCCGGGGATCTACGTAACTTAACCGCGCCATCATCTGCCTCCGTTTCAACGTTGTACGTTGTGGTTGAAATTCAAGAATCGCTAAGACTGCGCCGCAGCTTTTTCCGGCAATTCGGAAAGCAGACGCATCAACTCTGCAGCGCCCCGTCTTGCCTCATCCCGTGTTGCGGCTTCCGCTGCAGTCGCGTCGCGCCGGCTGATTGCCGACCAGATCGTTGTCAGGCCGTTGATCGCTTCCTTTGAACGCCTCGGCGAACGCTGCGGGTGCGTCATGCCGATTGCGCGCCACTGCCTGATCCGTGAATGCAGTGTGGCCAGCATCGCGGAAAGCGATGAACTGCCGGCGCCCGTCACCATCAGTTCGTAAAAACGGTTCTTGGCTTGCAGTGCGCGTTCAGCGTCATCGGACTTGTACGCGACGACCGCTTCGGCCTGCGCTTCGCCCAACAGGCGCAGACTTTCAGCATCGGCTTTCTGTGCGAAGGACCGCGCCGCAAGACCTTCAAGAACAGCACGGATGTCGTAGAGCTCCTTGATTTCCTCTGCGCTCAATTCACGCACTACAGCACCGCGATTGGGAATCACCGAAATCAGTCCTTCCGACTCCAGCTGCCGCAGGGCTTCGCGCACCAAGGTACGGGAGACGCCAAGACTGCCTGTCAGCTCCCGCTCAGTAATCCGTTGTCCGGGACGAAACCGGCCATCAACAATGGCCTGCCGTACGGCGCCCTCTGCCTGCTGGCGTAGCGGTGCTGCGTATTTGGTGATTTCGACTAAAGGTGGCGTAGACATCAATGCGCTAAATCTCTAAATATTGTCAGACAATATTACAGTCAGACAATACGCGCAATACCTCAATCCGCAACACTGCGAGCTGCCGCAGAGTCATTATAACTAATTGTATTTAAACAATATTTTACAGGTTTCCGGAGCTTGCTATGCGAACATGCCAACCGGGCCACCCGTCTCGATCCATGCCTCAAGCCCACCTTCCAGCGGGCGTACCCGCCGAAAGCCCCGGTTCATCAGGATGCGGGCGACACGCGCCGCGCTGGCTTCATTGGGTCAACTGCAATAAACCACTACGTCGCGATCAGGCGGAATTCCCGGCAACGCAGCAGCGGCATCATCCAGATTCACCGGTACCGCGCCCGGGATGTGACGTGGATCAAGTTGTCGCACAGTGGCCGAACGGACATCCACAATCACCGGCGGTGTCGCCCCTTGCATCAACTCACGCAGCTCGGCAACAGTGACTCTTGCCGTACGCAACATGCGCAGAAACAGATACCGCTCCGCCGCCTTGATTGCGGCATACACGGCAATCACAGCGCCGATCAGCAGCAATGCACCGGAACCGAGATCGGCAAGCCGTTCCAGCGCCCACTCGACTTCCGCATGAAACACGGCCCCGAGCAACACCGGCGCGGCAGCCCACAACAAGGCACCAACAGCACTGAACAATAAAAACGGCCGAAAACCCAACTGCATCGCGCCTGCCAACGGCGGCGCGACAGTGGCAAAGCCCGGAATATATTTGGCCAACAGCAAGGCCGGCGCGCCCCAGCGTTCGAATATCGATTCGGTCTGTTTGACGCAGGAGTCAGGCTCAATCGCGATCCGGCACAAGGTCCGCAGCACGCGATGGCCGTAACGCCGGCCTGCGTAGTACCAGGGAATGTCGCCGAGCAGCGCGGCGCCGACTGCAGTCAACAACAGCGCGGTGTAAGTGAACTCGCCCTGCGCCGCGAGCGCACCGGCCACCACCAGTATCGGAACCGCCGGCAGCGGAATACCAGACTGCGTCAACAGCACATTGGCAAACACCAACAGCAAACCGTAACGCGCCAGCAAATCCGTCAGTTCATGCATGTGCAATTCCCCAAGTTGATTCCGGGTAAGAAAAAAATACTACGAAGCCATCATCAACCATTACTCATAATGAGACAACGCATTGGATACCGGGCCCTCATGACTGCAATCCACCAGCGCCAGTATCCGCACCTCCCCCTGATGGCTCCTTCAGTCGAAACGCCACACATCCATGCCGATGACCCCATAGGTGTAACCCGCATGCAGCCGTTGCGGAGTGTGTCCCGGCGCACCCGCACCCGCACCGCCAGCCGCGAACAGCGGCAACAGGTTCTCCTCTGTTGGATGATTGCGCACCGCATGCGGTGCGCGCTTCCGGTAATCGATCAACGCAGATTGATCGGATGACCGCAACGCGTCATGCAGCCAGTCGTTGAATTCGCTGACCCAGAATGGCGGCAGTGAATCATAACGATGACGACCGAATTCCCGCAGGTTATGCGTGACACTGCCTGAAGCGATGATCAGCACGCCCTCGTCGCGCAGCGGACGCAGGATTTCACCCATCCGCCAGTGATGCGCCGGGCCGAGGTTACTTTGCACCGCCAGCTGCGTCACCGGAATATCGGCCTCCGGATACATCAACATCAGTGGCACCCAGGTGCCGTGATCCAGCCCGCGTTCAGCAGACGCGGTAGCCTGCAGTCCCGCTGCCGCCAACAGTTGCGCGGCACGCGCGGCCAGTTCCGGCGCTCCCGGTGCGGCATAACGCATGGCATACAAGGCCTCAGGAAATCCGTAGAAGTCATGAATCGTTTCAGGATGCGTCGCAATGCTGAGTGCCGGAGCAGGTGTTTCCCAATGCGCAGAAATCGACAGGATGGCTTGCGGTCGCAAGAAACTGGAACCAAGCTGCGCCAGAAATCCGCGCGCCGGTCCGGGCTCCAATGCCAGTGTTGGTGCGCCATGCGAAACGAATAATGCCGGAATGCGCTTGGTCATCTGTTTCCAAGAAAAGTAAATTCCAGATACAAAAACTACAGCTTATTTCATCTGCCGCGGGAGCTGCGGCAAGTAACACGGATTTGCACTCAGGCCTTGTTCCGCTTCACCCACAATACGTAACGATCCACCCAGCCCTGCAGAAAATCGAGGCTGTCCGCCCCGATATTGCCGTCCGTGTTGAACAGTCCGTCCTTCGCCTGCAGGAACACTTCAGGCTGCCCCAGCGTCGGCACATCAAGGTAGGCCAGGATGTTGCGCAGGTGCTGTTGCGCCAGTGCGGTACCGATGGCGCCGACCGAGATGCCCAGCACGCCGGCGGGTTTGCCGCCCCAGACGCTTTTCCCCCAGGGTCGCGAGGCATGATCAATCGCGTTTTTCAGCACACCGGGAATCGAGCGGTTGTATTCCGGCGTCAGGAACAGCAGTCCGTCCGCGGCCGCAACTTCCTTGCGCAGACGCGTTACCGAAGCAGCCGGCTGACCATCGTCGTCCTGTCTGTAAAGCGGCAGATCATCGATGCGAATCTTGTTGAACGAAAGCTCCGGCGGCGCGAGTTTCGCCAGCGCGTCGGCCAGCTTCTGGTTGAGGGAATCTTTGCGGATGCTGCCGACGATCACGGCAATGTTGTAATGGCTCATGGTATTTCCTTTCAACGTTTCAATTATTCAGTTTTCAGATTTCACGGCAGGTCGAACAACAGCACTTCGGCCGCACGGCCGCCTTCGATGCGGATCGTGCCCGCCCCAGTCTTCAGGGCATCCCCGGCACGCAGCGCCTGTCCGTTGACGGTTACGCCGCCGCGCGCGACATGGACATAAGCACGCCGGCTGGCCGCAATCACCTGCTCTGCCGTCTCGTCGCCGTCGAACAACCCGGCGTAGAGCAAGGCGTCCTGGTTCAGGCTCACCGAACCGTCGCGCCCGTCGGGCGAAGCAATCAGGCGCAGGCGTCCGCGCTTCTCTTCGGCAGAAAAATGCTTCTGCTCATACGAGGGCTTGATGCCGGTGAACTTCGGCTGGATCCAGATCTGCAGAAAATGGGTCACGCCGGATTTGTTGTGATTGAACTCGGAGTGACGCACACCGCTGCCCGCGCTCATGCGCTGCACATCGCCGGGAACAATGGTCGAGCCATTGCCCATCGAGTCTTCGTGCGCCAGCGCACCATCCAGCACATAACTGATGATTTCCATGTCGCGGTGGCCATGGGTACCGAAGCCGGCGCCGGCCTGCACGCGATCCTCATTGATCACGCGCAGCGGGCCGTAGCTGACATGTTCCGGGTCGTAGTAATCAGCAAATGAAAAGCTGTGGTACGAGTCCAGCCAGCCATGATTGGCATGGCCGCGGTCTTCGGCTTTACGCAGGGTTTGCATCGCAGCTCCTTTTCCGTGTGAATTGATCGGGTATTGCAGTGGGGTGCATCTTAAGCAGGCCGTCAGCCACAAGAAATCGGAAGATTCTGACTGAGTCAATCAAATTAAATGAACATAAATATCTTTTAAAAACATTGTTTTATATTTATATTCAGGATTTATACATTAATTACATCGATAAATTTACAACATGCGACTATCTCTCGACGCGCTAATGGTGATTGATGCGATCGACCGCAAAGGCAGCTTTGCCGCCGCTGCGCACGAGCTGCACCGCGTGCCTTCAGCGGTGACCTATACCGTGCAAAAACTTGAAGAGGATCTGGATGTCCTGCTGTTCGACCGCCGCGGTCACCGCGCCAAACTCACCGTTGCCGGACACGAACTGCTGACCGAGGGTCGCCACCTGCTGCGCGCCGCAGGCGAGCTTGAAGCGCGTATCAAACGCGTCGCCACCGGATGGGAAACCGAACTGCGCATCGCCTATGACGGTATCCTCCCCGCCGCAGCCATGCTCCATCTGGCGCAGGATTTTTATTCGCAAAATGCGGATACGCGGCTGCGCTTCAGCAACGAAGTGCTGGGCGGCTGCTGGGATGCCCTGGTATCCGGGCGCGCCGATCTCGCCATCGGTGCGTCGGGCGATGGCCCTTCCGGCGGCGGTTACCAGACGCGACCACTGGGCGAGATTGACTGGGTGTTCGCCGTGGCGCCGACACACCCTCTAGCCAGCGCTGCGGAACCGCTGCGGCGCGACGATATCGTCAATCACCGCGCCATCGTGGTCGCCGACAGCTCGCGCAACCTGCCGCCTCGCACCACCGGTCTGCTATCAGGCCAGGACACACTGACTATCGCTGATGCCGGCATCAAACTGCAGGCGCAGGCCATGGGACTCGGCGTCGGCTATCTGCCGCAATGCCTGGCGAAAGACGCGGTCAACCGCGGAGAACTGATCATCAAGCAAACCGAAGAAGCCAAGGTCAGCCAGATGCTGTTCCTGGCCTGGCGCACCTCACATCGCGGCAAGGCATTGAAGTGGTTTGTGGATCAGGTGTTTGTGCCGGGCTGGCTGGATCGCGCATTAGGCGCCCGCAAACCCTGAGCGATCAATGCGCGCCCGGTGCGGCCTCAACCGTATGCCGCTCACCGGCGATGAAGGTATAAGCGACGGGAACAACAAACAGCGTGAACAGCGTGCCGATGGTCATGCCGCCGACCACCACCCAGCCGATCGCCGAGCGTGATTCAGCACCGGCACCCGTGGCAAGGGCCAGTGGCATTGCACCAA
>CAMAYE010000165.1 GCA_945862135.1 Bordetella parapertussis | reverse complement strand
GCGACCTGGAACGGCGACATCAGGATCGAATGTGAATTCAATCTCGAAAACGGCAGAATGCAGGAATTGCTGCCGGCCTATACCCGTGATTTTTCCGCTACAGGCAGCCTGACCACCAATGGCAGCTTCACCCTGCAGGGAAAGACGTTGCAATCAATGTTTGATGCCGCTGAAGCCGAGGCGGGGTTCTCCATTGATGTCGGCGAACTGAACAATGTCGATCTGGTTCGCGCGATACAGTCGCCGCTCGCCGGCGGGACTCGCGGCGGCAGAACCAAATTCGACACGCTGGCAGGATCGGTCAGTGTCAGCGGCGGCCGTTACAACTACAAGCAGCTGCAACTGAACTCCGGCCCGCTCAATGCCTCCGGCGCCCTGAACATCGGCGCTGACAGCGCCCTTGCCGGCCGCGTCAGTGCTGAACTCGGATCCAAAGGGCTGGTCGTTGCGCGGGGCAATCTGAATATTGTCGGCGCCGTTCGCGACCCTTTGCTCCGCCCCTGATTCAGGGCCTCCCAATAAAAAAAACCCGCGCCGGATGGCGCGGGCTTTTTAGTTTAAAGACAGTCGTATTACTCAGCGCGCGTTGCGCAGGGCCGCAATACGCTCATCCAGCGGCGGATGCGACATGAACAATTTCATGATCGCGCCGCCTCCCGAAATACCAAGCGCCGACATCTGTGCGGGAAGCGCGGTCTGTTCGTGATTACCCTTCAAACGCTCCAACGCCGCGATCATTTTTTCGCGCCCGGCCAGTGAAGCACCGCCGGCATCGGCACGGAACTCGCGCTGGCGACTGAACCAGGACACCACGATGCTGGCGAGCACGCCCAGCACCAGCTCTGCAACCAGGGTTGCGATGAAAAACCCGGGGCCCTCGCCTTTCTCGTTCTTCAGAAGCACGCGATCCACAAAGAATCCGATGACGCGCGAAATGAAGATCACGAAGGTATTGACCACACCCTGAATCAGGGTCAGCGTCACCATGTCGCCATTGGCCACGTGACTGACCTCATGCCCGAGCACGGCTTCCGCTTCATCCTGCGACATTTTGTTGAGCAAGCCGGTGCTGACGGCGACCAGCGCATTGTTCTTGTTCCAGCCGGTGGCAAACGCATTCACGTCAGGTGCGTCATAGATGGCCACTTCCGGCATGCCGATGCCCGCACGCTCGGCCTGACGGCGCACGGTATCCACCAGCCAGCGTTCGGTCATGTTGGACGGCACCTCGATCACATGCGCACCGGTGGATTTCTTCGCCATCCATTTCGAGATAAACAACGAAATGAACGCGCCGCCGAAGCCGAACATGGCAGCGAACACCAGCAGCCCCTGGAGATTGAGCCCGGTCTCGTTGGTTAGCGCACGGTCGATGCCCAGCAACTGCATGGTCACGCTCAACACCGCGAGTATTGCGAAGTTGGTGACGATCAGCAGAAAGACGCGTTTCATAGGTTATTGAATCTCCAAAAATTGAACACTGACCTTAGATGATGGCGGACTGCGCAAGTTCAAGTGCAGCGCGCCAACCGGATAAAAATCATAACTGATTGATTATAAATTAAATTTTATAGCCACCCAAGATCCCGAGTTGACAGGGGAAAGACTCAGCGGCCTCAAACGCCGGGACGGACCTGCAGCCAGAACGTCACCGGCCCGTCATTGGTCAAGCTAACTTTCATGTCCGCACCGAATTTCCCCTGCGCAACCGGCGCATGCACAGCCCGCGCGCCGGCCAGCACATGCTCAAACAACTGACGCCCAAGTTCGGGCCGCGCCGCGCTCGAGAAACTCGGACGCAAACCCTTGTGTGTATCCGCAGCAAGCGTGAACTGCGGTACCAGCAACAGACCGCCGCCAATATCCCGCAACGAGAGATTCATTTTTCCGGCTTCATCACTGAACACGCGGTAGTTGAGCAAGCGCTCCAGCAGCCGGTCGGCTTCAGTGACCGTGTCACCGGACTCCACCCCGATCAAGACCAGTAACCCGCGGGAAATTTCACCCATGGTTGCGCCGTCAACAACCACAGACGCCGAACTGACCCGCTGCAATAACCCGATCATCAAGAATCCTTCATGTACCGACCGCAGCGGCCCGCCGCCCGGGCCTGAAATACCGCGTGTCGTCGTAATAATCCGCGCTTTCGTTTTCCCGACACCAGCCGGGCACACCCAGCACCGGCACTGGTGACAGTTGCCTTGTGGTCTGCATCGACTGCGGATCAGCCACCAGCGCTTCCAGCCGCCGGTCCACCTGCAAAATCAACTGCGGCGTGTCCAGCGCCAGCCAATCGGCATCGACACCCAGCAACAACGCGTGACCGGTCATGCCGCGATAGGGTGACAGCGCTTTCTCGCACAGGGCATGACCAAAAGGCAAAAACCGCATGCCGGCAACCAGCGCCGTCCGCTGCTCCCAGAACAAAGCTTTCCATTCGAAATTGCGAACCAGCTGCAGCAGCGCAGGCTGAGCAGAAATCACCACCAGCCCGCTCTCGTCAAACAATGTCAGCGCGTCCCTGACGGCGCCACGGCCGTCACCGGAATCAGCCGACCATGCCGCGTAATGCCGTGAATTCAACGCCGCTTTTGCCCGCGGAAACATCAGCCAGACAAGAACGTTGAAAAAATCATGCCAATTGCGCTCACGCACTTCAAGTTCAGCGCTCTCATAAACGCGGATTTCGTAAGGCCGCTTGCCGCCGGCCGGCACCAGGCGCAGCGGCTGTCCCGAGGCCACACGCACATCGGCGTCATCGAGCAATTGCTGCAATAACGCAGAGGCCGGCCAATCAACACCATTGAGCCTGGATGCAAATCCTCTCAGCGGTAACAGCAGCGGCATGAGCTCCACAAAGGCGGGGTTCCAGTTGTCCATGGCTGAAGTGTACGACGGGTCGTACTTTTCTACGATCGGACGTGCTTTAAAGTAAAATCCTGCGATTGACTGAAAAAATTCAGAAATACTGGCCATGCACCAGGCAACCGAACACTCCGTCTTCGGCGCAACAGCACAGGGTTTTGTTTTTTAACAACTGCGGGAACAAGGCATGCTGAAAAAGGTCAACTTCTCGGTCGCCAGACATCGATGATGGCCTGGTCACCCGCCTTTGCCGTCCATGAAGCAAAGCCCATTGCCTGATTTGAGTGCTTGAATACACGTTAATGCCAAAAAATACCGCTTATCGAACCACCCCCAAAGGCAAGGCCGAAATCGCCGCGAAGCCGGGCCTGCTGAAACCCGGAATGAAAGGCCTGCTTGCCGCCGTCGGTAACAACGCCACCGTGGAGAGCCTGCGCAACAAATTTCCCAAGGCCGGGGATATCGCCGCCGGCCTCACACAGTTGATGAACGATGGTTTCATCGAGCCCGTGCCTGCAGAACCAGCACCACGAGTTGCTGCTCCCGCCCCAAAGCCGCCCGCAGCCGCAGAGAATTCCCTGGAAAACCTGTTTAACGAAAAGCCCAAGGAACCGACTCTGCAGCAACGCAAAATGGCCGAGGGCACGATATCCGGTGCGCGCCGCCTCAAAGCCGGCTATCAGATCAGCATCATCAACCGTCCCGGCAAATTGCTGAAGCCCCAGGGCGGCGAAGGCAAGAAACATGTTGTACTGATCATTGACGGTCATGAAGCCGAGGCCCTCGAAGCCGCGCGCGGCTTGATGCAGGGTGGCTTCGACGTCCGCGGTGCCGGCACCAAGGCCGACATCGTTGCCGCACTCGGCAAAAAACCGCTGCCCGACCTGATCATGATGGACGTTGATCTGCCCGACACCGTCGGACTCGATCTGCTCGGAAAATTCCGCGAACACGCCGAACTGAAGGACACGCCAATCATCGTGGTCACTGCGCGTGCCGAACGCGACGACATTGTCGCGGCGCTGGCCTACGGCGCTACCGGTTATCTGAACAAGCCGGTCAAGTCCGACGCACTGCTTCGCCACATCAAGGACGCGCTCGGCCTGCCTTGACCGGCACCTCTCACCGCGTCAGCTTTCAACCCTCAAGTAACTGCTTGATCTGCGGCAGCATCAGTTTCGCCGCCGCACGGCCTTCTTCGATGGACTCCGCCGCACGGTGGTAATCCAGCGCACCCAGATCACCCAGCTGCGGCATGATCAGCGCGTCGGCCGGTTCACCCGCCAGCCGGCTGCGCGTGATGCGCACCTGCATGATGTTGATGCTCTCGGCGAGCACCTCGACCATGTTCGGTTCAAGATTGCGCGCCTTGCTCTTCACATGGCGTCCGGCAAGCCCTGATCCGAGATCAACGCCGATGACAAAATCGGCGCCCATCGCGCGGCACAGCGACACCGGCACCGGATTCACCAGTGCACCATCAACCAGCAGACGGCCATCGTGTTCGCAAGGCGTAAACAGTCCCGGCAGTGCAATCGACGCGCGCACTACATCCACCGCGCGTCCTTCGCGCAGCCAGACTTCACGGCCGCTGCGCAAATCGGTGGCTACCGCGCCAAACGGCAGCGCCAGTTCCTCGACCGTGGTCTCCAGCAGGTTGTCGCGAATATAGGCAATCAGCTTCGCGCCCTTGAGGAAGCCGCCATTGAAGCTGATGTCGAAAAACCCGAGTACTTTGCGCCAGGTCAGGCCGAGCACCCAATCCTCCAAAGCATCGAGATCGCCGTCGGCATACACCGCACCGACCAGCGCACCGATCGAAGTGCCGCAGACAATCTGCGGCCGTATGCCCGCTTCTTCCAGCACACGCAGCACGCCGATATGCGCCCAGCCGCGGGCGGCTCCCGAACCGAGGGCAATGCCGATTTTCAGATCATTTTTCATTTTTACAAAATAATCAATAAAATCAATATGTTATTTATTTTCGCCAGTGACAGCAAGACGCTCCAGAAACGCCGCCACGGCCTGCGTCCATTCCGGTCTTCCGAACAGGAATGCGTCGTTATGTCCGCCGCGCATTTCCAGCAGCTTTTTTGAACCACTGACCGTTGCATAAAGGCGCTGGCCATGAGCGAACGGCACGATCTCGTCATCGCGGCTGTGCGCAACCATCACCGGTCCTTCGTAGCGGCGCAACTGCGCCAGCGTGTCGTAACGATAACGGCTGATCAGCCGCACCGGAAGCCAGGGATAGATTTCGCTGCCCAGGTCGGTCGCCGATGTGAATGCAGCAACCAGCAACAGCGCCCGCGGCTGCACGCGGGCCGCGAGTTCTGCGGCCACGGCACCGCCCAGCGATTCACCCAGCACCACGATCTGCGCGGGCTGCAGGCCGCGCTGTTCTGTCAGCCAGCGCCAAGCCGCCTGTGCGTCGGCATAGGTGCCCGCCTCCGTCGGCTTGCCGGTGCTGGCGCCGTATCCGCGGTAATCCACCAGCAGCACCGAATAAGCCATCGCGTGAAACGGCTGCACATAGTCCAGCCGGTCAGCAATGCTGCCGGCATTGCCATGCAACACCAGCACCGCGCCCTTGGCGCCAGCCGCAGGAATCCACCATGCCGCCAGCGTCTCGCCGTCGTCGGTGGCAATGCGCAGGTTTTCATACGGCAGCCTTAATGAGGCCGGTGTCATCGTCACGCTGCCGCCGATCTGCGGGAAATACACCAGCCGGTCCTGCGTCAGCCACATCAACAGCACCACAACCGCGTAGGCAACGGTCACGATGCCGAGAATCTGCAGCAGCATGCGTTTCAGCGCAGCCATCGCAACGGCGCTTCATCCAGCGCAGCGGCCTGTTCGCGCAGCGACAGAATGTGATCCTGCCAGTAATGCTGGGTATTGAAAAACGGAAAGCTCGCCGGGAAGGCCGGATCATCCCAGCGCCGCGCCAGCCAGCCGGCGTAATGCACCATGCGCAACGTACGCAAGGCTTCGATCAGCATCAATTCATTGGCATCGAACTCGCGGAATTCGCAATAGCCCTCAAGCAATGACATCAACTGCGTCTGCTGCGACTTGCGATCGCCCGACAGGCACATCCACAGGTCCTGCACCGCCGGCCCCATGCGCGCATCATCAAGGTCGACAAAATGCGGCCCGTCGTCGGTCCACAGCACATTGCCGGCATGGCAGTCGCCGTGCAGCCGGATCTGACGCAGCGTACCGGCGGATTCCCAGCGCCGCTCAATGCGTTCGACCACATCCTCGGCGACACTGGCGTAAGTGTCGTACAAATCATCCGGCACAAAATCGCTGTCGAGTACAAACTGCACCGGCTCGTAAGCAAAGGATTCAATGTCCAGCGTCGGGCGATGTTCAAAGGGTTTGGTCTGACCTACCGCATGAATGCGCGCAATGAAGCGCCCCATCCACTGCAAGGTCTCCGGATCGCCAAATTCCGGCGTGCGCCCGCCGCGACGCGGCGTCAGCGCAAACTGGAAGCCGCCATGTTCGTGCAGCGTGCGACCGTTGAAAGCCAGCGGCGCCACCACCGGCAACTCGCGTGCGGCGAGCTCGGTGGCGAAATCCTGCTCTTCCTGGATCGCTTCGGTCGTCCAACGCTGCGGACGGTAGAACTTGGCGACGACGGAGACACCGTCCTCCAGCCACACCTGATAGACACGGTTTTCGTAACTGTTCAGCGCCTGCAAACGGCCATCGCAACGCAGGCCACAGCAGGATTCAATGGCATCGAGAATGGCTTCGGGATTCAGTGCGGCATAGGGTTTCATGGCGCGCACTGTAGCAGTTTCGAGAAATTACCCCTTAAAGCCGCGCACTCCGGCCAAGAAAACTCTGCGGCATAACTACAGATTTCCGTCTCGGAATAAAGATCCACTTCGATACCTTGAGCCGATTTACCACTAGCGCAATGGAAAATTAAGAACCTCAAGCAGCTGTCGTCGAATCGACAGAGCCGGCGCCGTTAGATCAACGGTCGAAAAACGAATTGGACACCCTTGAATCACCACCGTTTCATCGACTGTTTGCCCTATTGCCGGGTGGAGAAGCAAGCCCCATGGGTATTGATTTAAAAATTCGCCGTTTCCAGACTGCGACATCAGATAGGCGTAAATCTGATAGACGTAACCGCTGCGGACTGATTCTTCACGAAACCAGCCCTTGGTCACAATTGAATTGAACTTGGTATCGATAACAATTCTCCGCCCATTTTCGACATGATCCAGCACAATGTCCGTACGCATTGAGGGCAAAATGGAATCAATACCGGTGGTCTTGGCATTGATCTGCCAGCTGAGCTGCTTTCCTGCACAGACCTGCCAGCCATCCTGCGGAAGCGCTACTTGGTAGAACCCGCCAACAGCGCGCTCAAAAAGACGACGCACCCAGACCTCTTCTCGATCGGGTATCGCCAAATACTCACCGCCATCCCCCTCGGTCGGAAGCACTATATCCAAGGCGAGCTTTGCAGCGGCAACCATGAATCGGTCTTTCGTATCGTTGCGACCGAAGCGATCGATTCCGACTTCAGATCGTGTCGGTCTGAGACCGGATACACCTAATCGCCTCAGGGTATTCGCGAGGTTACGACACCGGTGGGACAACGCTGACCGGCGTACGACGGTCGATATTTCAACCAAAGCCGCTAACACTAAGCGATTGCGCGGCGTGTCAATCGTCAATTCTTCGAACCGACAAGCAACCTTCCCGCGATTCAGCAATTGATGGCTTTCCGTGGTCAGAATATCAATTCGGCCACGGACCCGACTAAGCTCCGCTTCTCGCTTATAAAATCCGAAACTCAGGTTTTGGCGCAATCGCTCCTCGACAGCATTCGCGAGGATTTCGGCTACGAGGTCCGAAATGTCATCTGGATTGTCCTCAACCGCAACTGTGTTCTTGCCAATTGATCGATACAGATCGGATGCATACAGCATCAACAGCCACAAATTACGAACAGGAATGCGACCGACCAACCCGAAAGCATCCTGGTCGCCGCGATCCACTGCCACCACCGTCACCCCTACAGCCCTTCGATAAGGCGTTGCCGAGCCGCTTTAGCCTTGTCCAACGCATCGAACCAGTA
>CAMAYE010000164.1 GCA_945862135.1 Bordetella parapertussis | reverse complement strand
ATGGCGATGATGGCAGCGATACGCTGACTGGTGGTCTCGGAAGCGATGACATTTTCGGCGGCGCCGCGGCTGACGTGATCGAAGGCGGCATCGGAGCCGACGTCATTGCAGGTGGTGCCGGCAACGACATCCTGGCAGGCAATCTGCTTGCCGGCGGAGATCCCGGCGTCGTGGATGTTTTCAAATGGGAGCTGGGCGACGCGGGTAGCGAAGGCGCCCCGGCTTCTGACGTCATCAAGGATTGGGACAATGCCAGTGCCAATATTTCGACAGGTATTGGCGGTGATGTGCTTGATCTGCGAGACCTCCTGGTTGGCGAGAGCGCAGGCAATCTTGATGATTTCCTGCACTTCGAACTTAGTGGTGCGCACACCATCATCCATGTCAGTGCGAACGGCGAGTTTGCTTCCGGCTTCAATCCGGCACAGGTAGTGCAGACGATTACGCTGGAAAATACCGATCTCTTTGTTGGCGGCAGTCTCAATACTGATCAGCAGATCATCAACAACCTGTTAAGTAACGGCAAGCTGATCACTGATTGAGGTGGACGCGGCTTTATTATTAATGAATTTCTATAAGTGATTGATTAAATGAAACAAATTATGAGAAATTGGAGTTGGCGACTGGTTGCGCCGCTGGCGCTGCCGTTGTTGGCTGCAATCTCGGGAGCAGGTCATGCGCAGGACTTGAAGAGTTACGCGCAGAAAACGTTGCTTAGCAATCCCGAAGTCACTGCCCGCTATAACGCACTGCGTGCTGCCCTTGATGAGGTCGATGTGGCGCGCGGCGGTTATTACCCGCGCGTTGATCTTCTTGCCAATACGGGACGTGAGCGGAGTGAATCCGACCTTGCCGCTGTGGGTGTGCAGAGCTTTTCTCGCGATCGAGTCGGGCTGGAGCTCAGTCAGATTCTGTGGGATGGCCTGGCTACTTACAACGAAGTGCGTCGTCTTGGTCACGGCGCACTTGTGCGCTTTTTTGAATTCATGGAAGCGTCGGAGGTGATCGCTCTGGAAACGGCGCGTGCCTACTATGATGTGCAGCGTTTCCGTGAGCTGGTCGCGATTGCTGAATTCAACTACATCCAGCACAAACAGACTTTCGACCAGATCGAACAGCGCTTCAAATCCGGCGTCGGACGCGGCGTCGATCTGGAGCAGGCCGCTGCCCGACTCGCGCTGGCTGACAGCAACCTGATCAACGAAACCTCGAATCTTCACGATGTTACCGCGCGCTTCCAGCGTATCGTCGGTGAAGCACCGGCCCCCAAGCTGCCGGGTGCGCCTTTTCCTGTTGAAGGATTCCCGTCGACACGCGAAGAGGCGGTTCGGCTTGCACTGCTGCGGCAACCGGGCATCATCGCTGCGACCGAGAACGTGCGTTCGGTGCAGGCCCAGCTTGACGTGCGGCGCAGTGCATTCCAGCCCAAGATCGAGGCCCGGCTGCGCGATGCGAACGGTCGTAACCTCGACGGCGTAATCGGCAGAAATTCCAACAATGTCGCGGACTTGGTGTTGAGCTGGAACTTGTTCAACGGCGGATCGGATCTTGCGCGCACCAGGCAGTTTGCCAACGCGCTCAACAATTCACGTGACTTGCGCGACAAGGCTTGCCGCGACGTGCGCCAGACGCTCAGTATCGCCTACAATGATGCAGGCAAGCTCGCCGAGCAGATCAAGTATCTGACACTGCAGGCCCAAGCTACGGAAAAAGCCCGTGATGCCTATCGCAAGCAGTTCGAGATTGGCCAGCGTTCACTGCTGGACCTGCTGAACTCAGAAAATGAGCTCTACCAAGCCAAGCGTGCGCTGATCAATTCCACATACGACAAGGACATTGCCTACGCGCGCGTGCACAACGCCACGGGTGGCTTGCTGCCGCAACTAGGTCTGTCGCGCATGGAAACCGGCGAGATTGCCGGCGTGGCTGGCTGGACAGCCGGCGAGGATGCCGCCGAGCGTTGCCCGGTGGAAGCTGTCTCGCGTACTGTGATTGACAAGGCGGTGCTCGATGCGAAAGCGCGAAGCACCATGCCAGTGGCTGTTGTTTTGGAGTCTGCAGTTCCGCAGAACAAGCCAGGACAGACATCTACCTTGATTAAGCAGGATGATCTGGTGATGGCGCGATTGTTGGCCTGGGCCTCGGCCTGGTCGTCCAAATCAGTGGATAGTTATTTCGAGTTTTATGGCGAAGCGTTCAAGCCGACAAAAATATCCCGTGAGGTCTGGCGCACGCAACGAACCCAGCGGTTGGGAGTCAAGGATTCCATCAAGGTTACCCTGACGGATATCCAGGTTAAGGCGGTGAGTGCCGACCAGATGGAAACGCGATTCCAGCAAAGACACGAGTCCGGATCACGCGTGGATCAGGGACAGAAGGTTCTACTGTGGCAGCAAGTTGGTGATGACTGGTTTATTGTGAGTGAGTCGGGGCGCTGAGGATCCTAGTGTGCCATTTTACTTGGTGCGCCTTACACCGCCGAAACACTGACCACGCCATCTGCACCGGTATTCGCCACTGCCACTTCAGCCTCTGATCGGACCGGATGGCACAAAAAGGCTTTGATGCCCATCCCGTGCGCCATCGACACGACACCCGCCAGATAAGCCATTTCGGAAGTGCTTCGCGATGCGGACAGGCTCGCCGCGATTTTGATGTGATCCAGTTGCATCGAGGGTATTGAGGGTATCCGTGTGAAATAGACTCCCGCATCTGCCAGCCCGATACGTGCACCGGTGCGCCGCAGGGTTTTACCGAGGTCCATGCCGAATTCCGGATCCTTGAATGCCACGCTTTCCGGAATTTCGATGCATAGCCGGCTCGCCGCCGCCGGTGAACTGCTGAGCAGGCCGACCAAGTGAGCGAGTGCTGAGGCGTCACGGAGCGTGGGTTCACTAAGGCGCAAAGCGAGCATGTTCTGCGCCGTTTCAGCTTGTTGTACGCATTGTTCGATGGCAATTTCCTCGATGGCGCTGGCCATGCCGGTGCGGACTGCGTACGGCAGCCATTCGGAAGGCGGGAAATAAACATCCTGTGATCCCCATGCAATATGGATTTCCATTTGCTGGTGTAGCAAGGTGCCGTCTGCAGCGCTTACCGGCTGAGGTCGGCTCATGATCTGGCGGCGATCCAGCGTCTCCTGCAGATCCTTGCGCCAGTTTTGCTGACCAGCCAAGCTGGTGGATGCCTCATCTTCCTCGTGCACCGAGAACCCGCGGGCATCGTTTTCCGCTTGTGCCAGCGCAGCGTCGGCATTGGCGAACAGTTTACCCATGGTGATTCCAGGGCTAAGACCAGCGCTGCCGACGGCCAGCGGCAGCGTTATTTCATTTGTGGAATCGCTGGTGATCAGGTCAGCTGTGAGCATGGCCAGTTTGTCGAGCGTCATCTCCATGCCGGGTAATACGAGAGCAAAGTCAGATCCATTAAGGCGGCCGCAAATTCCATGGTCGATATCCGCGGCGGAAATACGGAGTTTGCCGGCCATTTCCTTGAGTATCCGGTCGGTTTTTGCATGTCCCAGTTTTTGGTTGATGACCTGCAAATCCCGCACTCTGATCAGAATGAGCGTTCCCTTGGCAGAAAGAACGGGATTGTTGATGATTTCCCGCAATTCCCCCTGCAGCGTTTCCCGGTTGGCGATTCCGGTAACGGCATCGCTCGTAGCGGCAGTACGTAGCCGCTCAACCGTTGCGGCATGTTCAGCGAACTGGCCCTGAACACGGTCAATCATGCCATTCATTGCCATAGTCAGTGCCTTCAATTCAGGCACTGTGGAGGGCTCTGATTTTATGAAGCGGCGTTCAGACAGGGCCAGCGCCTGTTCAACCAAGCCGGACAGCGGACTCATCGTGCGCCTGACCAGGATGGTGCCGCAAAGCCCAGAGGCGAGTCCGAGGAGGGTCAGCAGCAGCGTCAGATGAACTGCGCCTTTCCACAGCACGCCATGCGCAAATGCAGAATGACTGATGACTTCCAAGCTGCCGATTTGCTGCCAGCCTGAGCTGACTTGAGCCAGTCCGGGGACTGATTCGATTGGTAGCAGCCCTACAAACCATTCCGGTGCGGTTGCGGGTGGCAGCTTGTCGCTAAGCTCAACAATAGGTTTCCCGTCAGGACCCTGAAGCCGGATACTCCGGTAGTGGCCGGTGTCATATTGCGCGGTAACCAGCAGACGTATGCTCTCGATGTCCCCGGATTGCTGGGAAAGCGAGATGGCCAATGAGGCTGCATTGTCATGATTCTTGATCTGCAATTGATCTTCAAGATAGTGCCGGTTGGACCATAGACTGGTGACCAGACTGCCGGTGCAGGTCATGGCCGTAATAATGAGGACCAGAAGCCAGATTTGGCGGATCAGTGACATGACAATAACCTCGTTGCGTTCGTGAAATTCATGTGTGTTGCTTGTATGTTTTCCGAAAAATGGTTGCTTATCGGAAACCTTCGCTACCCGTACGCTGCAGCAGATCACGCCAGCGTGACAGTCGATCCAGGGAAACAGATGAGGTATTACTGCTGGTTTGTTCCCACAGCCCCTCGGAATTGAAACTGAAAACAGGGCGCAGGTCGGTGCGTGCTGATGCGGATTGTATGGCCTCGACGAGATTGTCCAGAATTACAGGTTCTTTTCCGGGTTGCGGGTAATATGCCAACACCATATGCGGTATGAACTGAACTTCACCTTCTCGTGTCATCGCCGCTCTGACATAGGTCAGGCGCAGCCGGTCTGGCGAAATGCCCATCGACAGGAGCGTGAAATACTTCGCAATGGCGTAGTCCTCGCAGTCACCGGCACCCTTGTTGAGCGTTTCCAGCGGCGTTGCCCAGTAGTCGTTTTGACCCCAGATGGCGGTGTCGTCAGCAAAGCGGATGCGCTGGTTGAAAAAACGGTTAACCGAATTGATCTTCGCCGATTCGGGAAGCGCAGCTGTTGAATTATGCATTTTCTGCCAGGCCAACAACCCTTCCACGGCCGGAGCGCCCATGCCACGCGCTGTACGCAGCATCAGGGATTGATCAATAGAGAAGGCAAGATTGATCAACAGCAGGAAGATTACTGTCGTGATCAGCCACATTTTTCCCGCTCTATGGCGCCGGGCTTCGCCACGGGAGTTTTTATCAGTGTGATTTTTACCCGGAAACCTTGGTCGGGTATGGCATTGCCGACACAAATTCATGTCAGCCAGTTACTTGTTGATTGACCCATTTTTAAGAATCCAGTTATGCAGAACAGTGAAAGTTGTTCTGGCGCCATTCACGATGGCCTGCTCATTTCCGGGAATGCACGAGAGGTTTTTTAAAAGCTGCACATACTTTACCCAGCGGGGCAGGGGATTGTCACCATTCGGCGCAAAAAATGAAGCACCTGAAGCAGCGGTCACCCCTGTACTTTTGCCAAGTACTCCCAGCAATACCTTGCTGCCCAGACTTGACCCTTCAACGACATAAAGCATACCTGCAACTTCACCGGATGTTCCAAAGGTTTGCAATGGGGCTAGTATTCCGGTTGGATCAGCGGGATCTTCCGGAGGCCTGTCGGCCAAGAAAGCGAGATCCTGCGCGATCAGTTTACAGCGAGCGGCATAATGCCAGCCGCATGCGGTAATAAAAGATGATTGATCGACCGTGCGATCGACAACCCTGTAAAACCCGTGCATCAAATCCAGCCATCTCAGATAAGAAGGCCGGCCGAAGTCTGCGCGGAAAAAAGGAGTCAGCTTTTCAACGGCCTTGTGCGTCTGACCAGTAGCTTCTCTTAGTGCTGTCAGAACCTGCGGGGTAGATTCGAATTGACCGGTTTGGGGTTTACTAGAGTCCAACATTGTCTCAGGGTTCAGCGAACCGCTGTTGAACTTCAGTGATTTCATTTCTCAGGCTTATGAAAATCTCGATCAATTCGGGATCGAAGTGCTTTCCCGCATTCTCCCGCATGAAATCAAAAGTCTTATCAAGAGGCCACGGGGATTTGTAAGGTCGTTTTGTTGTCAGGGCATCGAATACGTCGGCAATGGCAACAACCCGGCCTGACACCGGAATGGAGTCACCAGCAAGTCGATTCGGGTATCCGGTGCCATCCCATTTTTCGTGGTGACTGAGGGCTATTTCCTTAGCCATTTTGAACAGGGGAGTGTCAGACTGCGCCTGTTCAATAATCTGGGCTCCAGCTTCGCAATGCAGCCGCATTGTGGCCATCTCCTCGGGGTCCAGCGGACCAGGCTTCTTGAGGATGCTGTCGGGTGTCGAAATCTTGCCGATATCGTGCATCGGGGCTGCATTCAGCAATACGTTGCAGGACTCTTCGTTCCACCCACTGGCCTTGGCGAGCATATAAGAATACTTGGACATTCGGACGACGTGCAGGCCGGTGTCGTTATCTTTGAATTCTGCGGCCTTGCCCAGCATGAGCAGGGTTTTCAGGCGTGAATCAATTAGATCCTTGTGGGCAATTCGCACTTCCTCCTGGGTGGCGCGGTGCTGGTCAGCCAGTTCGAGGTGGGTGCGGACACGGGCGAGAACTACCGCAGGGCGTACGGGTTTGGTCAGGTAGTCAGATGCACCCAGTTTAAAGCCGCGGACTTCATCCTGCTCATCAGTCATGGCCGTACAGAAAATTACCGGTACCGCATTGGCCCGGGGATCTGCCTTGATTTTCTGGCAGGCTTCATGACCGTCCATACCGGGCATCATGACGTCGAGCAGGATGAGGTCGGGGATTTGCTTCTGGATATTTGCCAGTGCATCGACCCCTGACTTTGCAAAGGCAAGGTCGTAATCGTTCTTGAGGATTTGCCGCATCAAATTGAGATTGGCGGGTTCATCATCAACAACCAGAATTTTGGATCTGCTCGTGCTACTCATTGTTCTCTCCGAATTCACTTAATAACTTCTTTGTAATTTCCGTGGCATTCTCAAAATCGAACGCGTCGAGGGCTGCCGAAAGTTGCGCATGCCTTGCCTCCTCAATCGACGCTCTCAGGGACTCGAGGGCGGTATCGTCAATTCGCGATTCCACAAGTCCCAGCAGGATTTTTCGGAGCAGGGGAATGGCCTGTTGAGCATCCCCGACACCGGATGGGCAGGAGGCTTCAAGCAAAGTCAAAAGTTCTTTTGCGGCTTCGGCTGCTTTTGAGATCTCAAAAGCCTCGAGTTGAATTTCAATCGGGGAGAAGCGCTCGGCGCCGATTTGGTCACGTAATTGATCGATGGTGTCATCGCTGATCTCATCGCCTTCCAGCTCTGCTATAAGCCGTTGTAGCAACGATACGGTGACCTTGATATCAAGTTCGGCTACAGCTGCTTGATTGGGTTCGGTCAGGTTTTCAATCTGCTTGAGATCTTTAAGAAGGAGATCGACCTTTGTCGAAAGCTCAACCAGCAGCAACTGACTGACCGGCTGTCCAGCCTTGATTTCAATTTCGATTGCATTGGCAACCTCAGGCAATTCTCGGATACCCAGGTTTCCGGCCGCCCCTTTGAATGCATGCAACAATTCTTTGACTGCCTGCCAGTCTTCCGAACGGCATAAAGCCGTTGTCCGAGCGGCCACATCGCTGTAGTCACGCCCCATTTTTGCCAGCGCGCGATGGAATGCTGCGGAATCCCCCCAGACTTCCAGACCCTTGTGCACATCGACCAGACGATATTCATTTTTTTCAAGCAGCGGGTCACTGGTCTCCAATACCGTAGCCCCGTGTGCGAAGGATTCGAAGAAGTTGGCAATCTTGTCGTAAAGAGGATCAAATTCGACCGGCTTCCAGGCAAAATCATCAGCACCCGCAGCCAGGCAAATCTCGCGGTCACTTTCCTGTACGCTGGCGGTGAGCATGATGATCGGGATGCGGGTTCCTCTTTCTTGCTCAATGCGACGAATTTCGCGGATCGCGTCGAGGCCGTTCATGACCGGCATGTGGGCGTCCATCAGGATCAGGTCATATTTGCCACTCGCATACATCTCGACCGCGACTTTGCCGTTCTC
>CAMAYE010000163.1 GCA_945862135.1 Bordetella parapertussis | reverse complement strand
AAGAAACTTCAAATCAACACCTTTTTAGCCACAGAGTTCACAGAGGACACAGAGATTGAACAGCAAAGAAACCCGGCAATGGATGAGCTTGCGGTTTGCTCTGTGATCTCTGTGTCCTCTGTGGCTATGCTTTTACGTTTGCTTACTTTTTCGCGACAACCCGCACCATTTCCAGCACCTTGCTGGAATAACGCCATTCGTTGTCGTACCAGGACACGACCTTGACAAAGGTGCTATCGAGCGCAATGCCGGCCTCGGCGTCAAAAACCGACGTGCAGGTTTCGTCGCGGAAATCCGTGGAGACCACCTTGTCCTCGGTATAACCGAGCACGCCCTTCATAGCACCGGTTGATTGCGCTTTCATTTCAGCGCAGATCTCGGCGTAGGTTGCGGGCTTGTTCAGTTCCACAGTCAGGTCGACCACCGACACATCGGAGGTCGGTACGCGGAAGGCCATGCCGGTGAGCTTCTTGTTGAGTTCCGGAATCACCACACCGACGGCCTTGGCGGCGCCGGTCGACGACGGAATGATGTTTTCGAGGATGCCGCGACCACCACGCCAGTCCTTGTTCGACGGACCGTCGACGGTTTTCTGTGTTGCCGTGGCGGCGTGCACCGTGGTCATCAGGCCGCGCTTGATGCCCCATTTGTCATTCAGCACTTTGGCGACCGGCGCCAGACAGTTGGTCGTGCACGAGGCGTTGGAGATGATGTCCTGACCGGCGTAGGTCTTGTCGTTGACACCGAATACGAACATCGGCGTGTCATCTTTGGAAGGTGCCGACATGATGACTTTCTTGGCGCCGGCAGTGAGGTGTTTCTGCGCCGTCGCTTTGTCGAGGAACAGGCCGGTGGCTTCAATCACGATATCGGCACCGATTTCATTCCATTTCAGTTCGGCGGGATCTTTCACCGCGGTCAGACGAATTTTCTTACCGTTGACGGTCAGCGTGGTACCTGAGACCGAGATGTCGCCCTTGAATTTACCGTGCACCGAGTCGTGACGCAGCATATAGGCAAGGTAGTCAGGTTCCAGCAGATCATTGATGCCGACGACTTCGATATCGGAAAAATCCTGCACTGCTGCACGAAACACCATCCGCCCGATACGCCCAAATCCGTTGATGCCGACCTTGATAGCCATGACGCCCCCAAAAAATCCGTTGATGAAATGAGTTACAACACGCTGCGTACTGCTGCGGCGACGGCGTCGCCGGTGATGCCGAAGAATTTGTAGAGTTCGCCCGCCGGCGCCGATTCGCCGTAACGGTCAATGCCGATGACCTTGCCTTCGAGACCGACATATTTGCGCCAGTAGTCGGTAACGCCGGCTTCGACGGCGACCCGCGGCATACCACGCGGCAACACTGAGTCCCGATAGGCTACATCCTGGCTGTCGAACAACTGGGTGCAGGGCATCGACACCACGCGCACCGCGATACCTTCGGCCGCCAGCGCCTGCTGTGCCGCCAGCGCCAGGGACACCTCGGAGCCGGTCGCGATAATCACTGCACGGGGGGCGCCGCCGGCTGCATCAGCCAGCACATAACCTCCACGGGTAATCGCAGCAACCTGATCCGCGCTGCGATTCTGGAATTTCAGATTCTGCCGGGACAGCAGCAGGCTGCTCGGACCGTCGCTGCGTTCAATCGCGCTCGACCACGCTGCCGCAGTTTCCACCGTGTCGCAAGGCCGCCACACATGCATATTGGGCAGCAGGCGCAGCGTTGCCGCATGTTCGACCGGCTGATGCGTCGGACCATCTTCACCGAGGCCGATCGAATCGTGGGTGAACACGCAGACCACGCGCTGTTTCATCAGCGCCGCCATGCGCAGTGCATTGCGTTCGTAATCCGAGAACACTAGGAAGGTCGCGTGATAGGGAATCAGTCCGCCGTGCAACGCAATGCCGTTGCAGATTGCGGCCATGCCGAATTCGCGTACGCCGAAATAAATGTAGTTGCCGCCGCTGGTTGCACTGACCCCCTTTGATCCTGACCACAGCGTCAGGTTGGAACCGGCGAGGTCGGCAGAACCGCCGATCAGTTCCGGAAGCGCCGGTGCATAACCTTCAATCGCGTTCTGTGAGGCCTTGCGCGTGGCAATGGTTTCGGCTTTCTGCACGGTCTGCGCCATGAACGCATCGCGATGCGCCGGCCAGCTGGCGGGCAAGTCGCCGGCCATGCGGCGCTTGAATTCGGCGGCGAGTTCCGGATGCGCAGAAGTGTAAGCGGCAAAGCGCTGGTTCCACTCGGTTTCCTGAGAGTTACCGCGTTCGCGTGCATTCCACTCAGCACGGATGGCTTCGGGAATTTCAAATGGTTCATGCGACCAGCCGATCGCTGCGCGGGTGGCGGCAATTTCGTCGGCGCCCAGCGGCGCACCATGCACGCTGCCGGTGTTCTGCTTTTTCGGTGAACCCTTGCCGATGACGGTCTTGCAGCAGATCAACGTCGGGCGACCCGTTTCGCGCTGTGCATTGCGGATGGCGTCGTCCACCGCATCAGTGTCGTGACCATCAACCCCGTAAATCACGTTCCAGCCATAAGCAGCGAAGCGCTGCGGGGTATTGTCCGTAAACCATTGTTTAATATTGCCTTTTTCGGAATCGATGGAGATTCCGTTATCGTCGTACAAGGCAATCAGCTTGCTCAGCTTCAGCGTTCCAGCCAACGCGCAGACTTCGTGCGAGATGCCTTCCATCAGGCAACCGTCGCCGAGGAAGACATAGGTGCGGTGGTCGACAATATTGTGGCCGTCGCGGTTGAAGCTGTCGGCAAGCACGCGCTCGGCGATGGCCATGCCGACGGCGTTGGCGATGCCCTGGCCCAGCGGACCCGTAGTGGTTTCCACGCCCGGGGCCAGACCGTGTTCGGGATGGCCGGCGGTCTTGGAGTGCAGCTGACGGAAGTTTTTCAGCTCTTCAATCGGCAGGTCGTAACCGGTCAGATGCAGCATCGCGTACAGCAGCATCGAACCATGGCCGTTCGACAGCACGAAGCGGTCGCGGTTAGCCCACTGCGGATTGGCGGGGTTGTGGCGCAGGTGGCGATGCCACAGGGCCTCGGCAATTTCCGCCATGCCCATTGGCATGCCGGGATGGCCGGAGTTGGCCTGCTGAACAGCGTCCATAGCCAACGCGCGCAGCGCGTTCGCCAACTCGGGTCGGGAACTCATGGCTTGCAATCCTAGTGTGGAATGGCGGGGCGGAAAAGCAGTGATTATAACGGCTGACCCCGGGGCCGCGCGAGGGCGGCGCACAGCATGTGGCCTTCAGCCACAACGTATTTCGTCTCCGGCCTGCCGCTCGGCTTACTCCTCGTTCTTGCGCGAGGTCTTGATGCCCAAGTGCTTGAGCTTGCGATACAAATGCGTACGTTCGAGGCCCACGGCATCGGCCACTCGGCTGATGTTGCCGCCTTCGCGGATGAGGTGGTATTCGAAATAAATTCGCTCAAAAGCGTCGCGGGCGTCACGCAAAGGGGCATCCAGCTGTAACACGGCAGCGGCACCGGGTGTAGCGGCTTGCGGCACCACGCGCTGGGTTTCTTCCAGTGAAATCTGTTCCCCCGCCGCGGTGTTGGCCAGGGTCTGAACGACGCTGCGCAGTTCCGAAAGATTGCCCGGCCATTCGTAATTACGCAGCGCATTGAGGGCTGCCGTGCTGAAATGGCGTGGCGGCACCTGCTTTTGCTCAACAAGGTCGTTGAGCAAAGCACTTGCAAGTTCGGGAATATCGTCGCGCTGATCACGCAATCTCGGCAACTGGATCGTGGTTGCCCCCAGCAGTTGATAGACACGGTCATCGAAAGTACCAGCCGCCACCAATTCAGCAAGGGGACGGGTGGTGCAGCAAACCACACGGGTGTTGTAACGCTCGGCCTGCGACAACAAAACGAACAAGCCACGTTGTTCGAGCTTGTTGAATTCCGCGATATCACGCACCAGCAAAGTACCGCCCCGCGTTGTCTGCAACAGATCAAGCGGCGCTTCAACGGTTTGTGCACCGAGCTCGATCACGGTCCACGGCATGCTGGGGGTGTGCAGGACACGCGCACAGGCTTCAAACGCGCAGCCTGGTGCGCCCTGGATCAGCACAGCGGAGCGGCTCGCCGAAATGCGTTCCAGACGCTGCTTCAGCTCCTGCACAACCGGTGTCCGCCCGAGCATGCTCAGCGCTGCAGCATGGGGCTGCTGCTCGCCGCGCGTAATCGCCTTGCCCACCGTGCTCAGCAGCTTCTGCAGCGCAATCGGCTTCTCGAGAAAATCATAGGCGCCAATGCGCGTGGCCTCGACCGCGGTATCAATGGTGCCGTGGCCGGACATCATCACCACCGGCATGGTGAGCTGACCGGTGCTGGCCCATTCTTTGAGCAGCGTGATGCCGTCGGTATCCGGCATCCAGATGTCGAGCAACACGAGATCGGGACGATTCTGGCTGCGAAAGGCCCGTGCTGCGCCAGCATTTTCGGCCAGACGCACGTCGTAACCTTCGTCGGAAAGAATTTCCGACAACAGTTCGCGGATGCCGATTTCGTCGTCTACTACCAGTATCTGTCGCATGATTCAGTAATGGCTCGGGTTCATGCCGCGCTCCGCTCACCCGCGCTGCTGTTGGCAGCCGGCAGTACGATGGCAATACGGGCTCCGTGGGGAGCGACATTGGTGATGGTAACTTCGCCGTGATGTTCTTCGACGATCTTGCGCACGATGGAAAGACCGAGCCCGGTGCCGCGCGGTTTTGTCGTAACGTAGGGCTCAAACACCCGCTTCATCAGGTTCTCGGGAAATCCGGTACCGTTGTCGGTGACCGAAAACTCGGCGCACCCGTCACGCATGGCAGTGGCGATCTCGATGCGAGGGGCAACGGTCTCTCCCAACGCATCCTGCGCATTCTGCAGCAGGTTATGGATCACCTGGCGCAGTTGCGTTGAATCACCCTGTACTGCCGGCAGATTGGGCGCGAGGCTCAGGTGCATGCTGGAACCCAGCGACTCATAGAGCGCGAGGACTTCCCGGATCAGGCCGTTGAGATCCAGTATACGCATTGCAGGTTCCGGCGTTCGTGCATACTGGCTGAATGCATCGACCATGCGTTTCAGAGCAGCCACCTGGCTGACAATGGTCTGAGTTGAGCGCGCGAGAATTTCCGCGTCCGTGGCCGTCAGTTTGGGTTCGAGTTTGAGCTGTAGCCGTTCGGCGGAGAGCTGGATAGGCGTCAGCGGATTCTTGATCTCATGGGCCAGCCGCCGCGCGACCTCTGCCCAGGCTGCATCGCGCTGCGCCTGAAGCAGGTGGGTGACGTCATCAAATACCACAATCAGTCCGGCATTTTCCGCCTCGCCGAAACGCGTGGCACGCAACAGAAGCACCTGGGTTCCGTCCTTGAGTTCGCGTTCGACCTGGCGATTCCACTCATTGCCGTCTGCTCCGGTAAATGCGTCGGCCAGGGCCTGCGCCAGTGTTGCATAAGATGCGTCACGGGCGGGCCATTCCTGCACATCAAGACCAATCAGCGCGGCGCTGTCGGTGCCGAGGATTTGTGCAGCACTCGGATTGGCTGACCGCAGTCGCTGCAAAGCATCAAAGGTCAGCACGCCTGCGGACAAATGAGCCAGCACGCTCTCGAGATAGGTTTTTGCATGTGCAAGTTGCGCCTGGTTACGTTCAACCCTTGACTGCGCTTCAGCAAGCTGCAACGTCATGCTGTTGAACGATTGCGTAAGCTGCCCCAGTTCGTCACGGCTGGCGACGGCTGCGCGGCGGCTGAAGTCACCCTGAGCAACAGCGCGTGTGCCCTCGACCAAGGCGCTCAAGGGCGCGGACAGCCGGTTCGACAATACGAATGCCAGGCCCAGCGATGACAGCAGCGCCAGCAGCAAGGTCAGTGTCAGCGTGATTGCATAAAGCCGCTTCAGGCCGCGCCGTGAAAGCTGCAGTTCCTGATATTCACGATATCCGGTCTGCACCACCTCCGCATCATGCGCCAGTTGCGCCGGCACCACCTGCAGCAGTTGCAGTACGCGCGCATCTTCTGTCAGTGATACCACATCAATTGGCGCAAGTACACGCAGAAATAGACCCCGATCCGGCACCGATTCGATTGCGCTGTAAGGGCGTTGCATGCGAATCTGGCGCAACGCTGCGGCACTGGGTGGCTCTGGTGCAATGCCGCTGAGCTCGTTACCCGAGAACGCCAGCACCCTGCCGCGAGTGGTAAACAGCGTGGCTTCCTCGACCGCAGCCTGTTCGCGCAACTCATTTAGCGCGGTGACATGTTCTGCAGAAGGGCGGGTCGATAAGGCTACCGCCATCGCCTCGGCTTTTGCGCTCAGTTCCTTCAGCCGACCGTCAAGCGTGCCGCGGCCGAGATTCAGACCACTCTCCAGCGCACTGTCCAGACGCACTTCGAACCACGATTCAATGCTTTGCGATACGAACTGCACTGACACGCCGTAGATCAACGCGCCCGGCAAGACCGCCATCAAACCGAATAAAGTCACCAGCCGCAACGTCAGCTTGGCCCCAAATACGCCTGCTTTCAGTTTCTGGCGCAGGCTCACCAGTTGATAGGCAACCATGGTGGCCAGCAACAAGGCGATCACCAGATTGACGCCGAGCAACAAGGGGTAATACTCCGAGAACAGCGCGGTGTTGGTGCTGACTGAAGCCAGCAGGAACACTGCAGCCACGCCAAGGCCGACACAAATCAGCAGCAGGTAGCGCATCACGGCGCCGGCGCGGGGCGGCTTGACGGCAATTGCTGTCATGGCGTCACAGTCCAGCGATACCAGTCCGAGCCAAGGCTCCACTCCCGGGAACCCAAGGCATTCAGATTGAACGGCCTTGGGAGTTGCGAAGTATCGAGGCGCAGGCGCAGGCCCGCCATATAGATCGAGCCCTTGCTCAAGGCGCTTGGATCCAGATCTTCGCGCCGCCGCACCCTGCTGAGAACCTGCAGAGCCTCCGACAGTGTTGCGAAGTTCTGGTAGAACGCGCCAATCCCGATGCGGTACTGGCGGGTAAGCGCGCTGTATGACAACCGGTACTGCTGCTGAAGGGTAACCGCCTTGTCGTTGAACCAGTACCAGCGCGAGCGCACCATCTCGAACTCAAGCTGGAAATACAGCGGGATACCCTTGTGCAGGGCGTCTTCAAGCGGTGCGGACAGCACGATGTCGATATCGGCGTCAAGGACGTAATAATCTTCAGCGGGAACCACGACTGCGCGACGAACTTCGATGCCGTGCAGTTGCGCCGCCAAAGCGCCAAAGGTTGAAAACAGCAGCGCCAGCAGCAGCGCCGCAGCTTCAAACTTTTTCCAGAAGGGCGTAGAAAAAACCGTCATGCGCAGCGTCAGGAAAAAGTTGGCCGTGGCTTTGTCTCAAGCTTTCAGCAGGAAATGCGACGGCCATTTGCCGGGCATCGGAATGTCGGGCGATGAACTGCTCGACCTGCCGACCATTCTCTTCGTTGAAAACGGAGCACGTCGCATACAGCAATTTACCACCTCTGCCGAGCAACTGCCAAAGCGTGTCGAGAATCTGTGCCTGCCGTTGTCCCATGGATGCGATATCGGCAGGTTGGCGCAGCCATTTGATATCCGGGTGTCGGCGCACCACTCCCGATGCAGTACAAGGCACGTCGGCAAGGACGCGATCAAAATGACCCGCATTGCGCCAAGCTGCGGGATTGCTGGCGTCGGCCTGGAACAGTTTTGCGTTCAGTGACAAGCGGGTCAGGTTTTCGGTTACACGCTGCAGCCGCTGCGCGTCGATGTCCGCTGCAGTCAGATCAATATCTGCGAGTTCCAGCAGATGCGCCGTCTTGCCCCCGGGCGCGGCACAGGCGTCAAGCACACGCATACCGTCGCTTACATCGAGCAGCTCCGCAGCCAGTTGCGCGCCGGCATCCTGCACGGAGACCTGCCCTTCGGCAAAACCGGGGAGCAAGGAAACCGGCCGCGGTTTTTCAATAACGATGCCATGCCGGCCCACGGCATGTGCGGCAATGTCCTGCAACTTCAGTAATTCAAGATAATCGTCGCG
>CAMAYE010000162.1 GCA_945862135.1 Bordetella parapertussis | reverse complement strand
CGATCCGCAGCGCGAAAACTTCGAAGACCAGCGCCGCGGCACGGTCAATGTGCAGCGTGTGGCCACAACGGTTTCAGGGCGGCTTGGCGAATGGATCGACCTCGGCGGCATCAATGAGGCGCGCAGCGACGACCGCAGCGGCACCCTCAGCACGCGCAGTGTGCGTTCAAACGAGCAGCGTGGCGTACAGGTGAAAGTCGAAGTACTGCCGTAGTGCAAAGGGTCAGAACGATGACCCGGGTTGTTTCAGGAATTCGGATTCTTCCGGCGTCGATGCGCGACCGAGAATGCGGTTGCGGTGCGGAAACCGCCCGAAGCGCGCGATGACGTCACGGTGGCGTATTGCGTAATCAACATAACCCCTGAAGGTATTACGTTCCTGCTCCGGCGCATCGGCTGCGAGCGCGGTGAACAGTTCGACGCTGCGCGTCTGCATTTCAATCGATTCGGCATGTTCCAGCGGCAGATAGCAGAACACGCGCTCGATGCGGCGCAAGCTGCGGTCGGCGCCGTTTGTGATCAGATCGAGGGCCAGTTGCAGCGCCAGCGCATCGTAAGCAAAAGCCTGCGGTGTATCGCGGTAAATGTTGCGCGGGAACTGGTCAAACAGCAGGATCAGCGCCAGCTGACCGCGTGGCGTTGCCGCCCAGTCGTTGTGATCGCCGGCCGCTGCCGCGTTGACCTGTGCCGAGAAACGCGTACGCATATCCGCATCGACAGCGGTATCTTTGCTCCACCACAGTTTGCCTTGAGCTTTGGCAGTGGCTGAATCATCAGTGCCCGACCCGAACCAGAAGTCGAGTATGGCAGCGGCAGTGGTTGGCAGGCTGGACATGGGGCACAACTTAACAGGAAGCCGCGATTTGCGCCTTGACGCGCTCGCGCCATGTGGATTGAATGGCGGCTCCTGCCACCGGAGCGCATGACCCATGTTCAAACGCAGCCTCGATTCGATTACCGCAACCTGGCTGGCCGGACTCGTGGTATTCCTGCCGCTGGCGCTGACGCTGGTTGTGCTCGGCTGGCTGATCAGCCTGTTCAATCAATACATCGGGCCCGGCAGCGAACTTGGCTATCTGTTCGCTGCGCTGGGCTATACGATCGCCGCCAATTCGCCGATGCCATATCTGCTCGGTACGCTGGTGCTGATGGTGGCGATCTATCTGCTCGGATTGGCCTTGCGGCTGGGCCTGAAACGCCCGCTGGCAAAATTCCTCAACGTCACGCTGCGGCGCATCCCGCTGATCGGCAGCCTCTACGACTTCACCAATCGTTTTGTCGGGCTGCTGGAGCAGAAGCAGGGCGACATCGGCACGATGAGCGCGGTGTGGTGCTTTTTTGGTGGTGACGGTGTTGCCGTGCTGGGCCTCGCGCCGAGCCCTGACCCGGTGAACATCGATGGCCGCAGCTATTTTGCCGTGCTGGTGCCGACCGCGCCGGTGCCAATCGGCGGCGGGCTGCTTTACGTGCCGGTGGAATGGGTCAAACCAGCGAACATGGGCATCGACAAACTGACGGAGATTTACGTGTCGATGGGACTGACGCCGCCGGGCGGCAACGTGGACGCGGTTGGGAAAGGCGTTACCGCTGTTTAGGTTGAGGTTTCACCCGGGCGTCAGCCTGCCGCAGCGGATACTTCCGGTTCCTCCACCGGATAAGCAATGACACAGTCCTTGCCGGACCGTTTGGCGCGATAGAGCGCCAGATCTGACTGCCGCAACAACGTTTCGAGTGTCATGGACCCGTTGTCATCAGCTTGCGTGGCGCCGATGCTGACCGTGAAGCGGAGGATTCCGTTGCCGGTGCCGACGACGGCGTTTTGCATGGCGCCGCGGATTTTGCTGGCGAAATTCACGGCGCCGGCCAGATCGGTGTCAGGCAGCAACAACGCAAACTCCTCGCCGCCGATGCGGCCCACGATATCGCTTTTCCTTGCGCACTCTCTCAGGACGGTGCCGAAGGTGCAGAGTGCCGCATCGCCTGCCGAGTGGCCGTGGCTGTCATTGATGCGTTTGAAGTCATCAATGTCGATGGACAGCGTGGATACCGGCATCTTGTTGCGGCCGGCAATGCGCAGCACCGAGTCCGCCGCATTGAAGAATGCCCGGCGCGTCATCACGCCGGTGAGCATGTCATAGGTGGCAACGCGGCGAATTTCCTCCTCGAGTCGGTGTACCCGGAACAGCACCTCGACCACGCCCCAGCTCACGGTGGATGCAACGATCAGCGGGACCAGGGCGGAAATCACCAGCGACGGGGTGTCGAGCTCCATACCAAACAGGGTCATCAGCAGCGCCGTCAACACAATCGAAAGCACGCATGAAACCAGTGTGATGATTGTTACGGTCCTGAGCCTGCCCAGTTTGACGATGTAGTGTCTCATTCGTGAGGCGCTGGTTTGATGAGGTTGTTCACGTGGTCAGGGCATTTTCCAGCCCAGCCACTCGCAAACCCCGCGGCCCATGATCCATTCCTTGTCTTCTTCCCTGACCCATGGCGCATCTTTCAGCCACATGTCGACGTGCTCGCGGTAAGGCACCGGCGAGCGTGACCAGTCGCTGCCCCAGAACAGGCGCTTCGGCCCGAAGGCCTCATAGGCGCGTTTGGCATGCACCTGGATTTTCCTGAACGGATACGGCTCGGCGATGTAGCTGGGCAGTGCGCTGGCCTTGACCGCCACGTTGGGGCGTTTGGCGATCGGCAGCAGCTTGTCGAAATCGCGGAAGGTTTCGTCTTCGGGTTTGCCGCTGGTCAGTGACATGTGGTCCATGATGATGCTCAGGCCCGGATAGCGCGCTGCGATGTCGTCGATCACGTGGACGAAGTTCTGCGGTACCAGGATCATCAACTTGATGCCGAGTTTTTCGGCTTCCGACCACACCCAGTCGAACTTGCCTGCGACCAGCGGTTCCTGCAGCACCGGAATGTGGAACGCAAAACGCATGCCGAGCATGCTGGGCTGCTGCTTCCAGGCCTTGATGACGGTCTTCGCATCCGGCGCTTCCGGGTTGAAGCGACCCATGATCGCGAAGCGGTCGGGGTGCTGTTTGACGGCTTCGATGGCAAGGTCATTGCGGTCGCCTTCCCAGGATGGCGGCACAATCACCACGCGGTTGATGCCGGCTTCGTCCATGTCTTTGAGCAGTTGCTCGTGTCCGAGCGGGATCTCGCGCTGCGCATGCGCACGCGCGGGCCACGGCCGCTCCGGTGTGTTGGCGCCCCAGATGTGTACTTGTGAATCGACGATCAGCATGGCCTCTCCAGTTTCAAGTGAACAAATAATTATTGTTGGATCGCGGGCTCGGCCCAGGGTTTGATTTTGGCCAGTGTGCGACCGAGGGAGCGCACGGCAACTTCAGTGTCATAAGCAGCTTGTGCGCGCAGCCAGTAACCGTTGGACAGGCCGAAAAACCGGCACAGGCGCAAATCGGTATCGGCGGTCACGGTGCGCCGGCCGGCGACGATTTCACCGATGCGCTGCGCCGGCACGCCGATTTCCTTGGCGAGGCGGTACTGGGTAATGCCCATGGGCTTGAGGAATTCCTCAAGCAGGAGTTCGCCCGGGGTGACAGGGTTCAGTTTGCTCATGTGATTACCTCTTAGTGGTAGTCCACAATTTCCACGTTTTCGGCGCCTGATGTCGTCCAGCGAAAACAGAGGCGCCATTGGTCATTGATGCGAATGCTGTGTTGTCCCGCACGATTGCCTTTTAATGCTTCAAGCCTGTTGCCCGGCGGCACGCGCAAGTCGTCCAGTAGGGCGGCGATTTCCAGTTGCCGAAGTTTCCGGCGCGCCACATCGGCGATGTTGGTGAAGCGTTTGACTCGTTCGCCTTGGGCCAGCGCTTGCGTTTCGGCGCATCGAAACGACTTGATCATGCGTAATAGTAACGCCACGCGTGATTATTGTAAAACCGGGCTTGCTACAGGCTATCAACGGCTTGGCTGGTCATGCCGGTGTTGGGGCCGTTACACTGCGTGCGGCGAGAGTCAAGAAGGATTGCTGTTAAGGGTTATCATAAATAATTGTTTTTAAAGGATTTTTATGAACGGCGCTGAAAGCCTGGTGCGCACGCTGCTGAATGGCGATGTGAATGTCTGTTTTGCCAATCCCGGCACTTCGGAAATGCATTTTGTGTCTGCGCTGGATCGTGTCGAAGGCGTGCGCTGCATCCTCGGACTGTTCGAAGGCGTGGTCACCGGTGCGGCCGATGGTTACTACCGCATGGCGGGCAAACCGGCGGCGACGCTGCTGCATCTCGGGCCCGGTCTCGGCAACGGGCTGGCCAATCTGCACAACGCGAAAAAAGCGCGCTCGGGCATCGTCAACATTGTTGGAGAACACGCGAGTTATCACATCAAACACGATGCGCCGCTCACAGCGGACATCGAAGGCGTGGCGCGGCCGATGTCGGACTGGGTGAAGACTTCGCGGTCATCAACAGCTGTTGCGGTGGATGGTGCGCTGGCCGTCGAGGCGGCGCGCAAGGCGCCGGGGCAGATCGCCACACTGATCCTGCCGGCCGATACGGCCTGGGGAGATGCGGAAGGGCCGGTCGCGGTGAACGCGCCTGCGCCGCCCACGCCGGTCACACAGCAGGCGATCGATGAAGGCGTACGTGCGCTGCAGTCCGGCCAGAACGCCGCAATTCTGCTCGGCGGTGCGGCGCTGCGCGGCAAGGCGCTGGATTACGCCGCGCGCATCGCCGCAAAAACCGGCTGTACGCTGATTTCCGAATACAACAACGCACGCATGGAACGCGGCGCAGGCCGTGCCGTGGTGAAGCAACTGCCTTTCGTCGTCGACAATGCGCTGGCGATGCTCAAGGATTTGCGGCAATTGGTATTGGTCGGCGCGAAGTCGCCGGTGTCGTTTTTTGCCTATCCCGGCAAACCCAGCGTGCTGGTGCCGGAAGGCTGCACGGTGACACCAGTTGCGGGTGTCGAGTCCGATCTGGAAGGCGCGCTGGAAGCGCTGGCGGATGCGCTGGGTGCGCGCAACACGCCACCGCGGGTGAATGCTGCCGCATACGACACGGCATTGCCGACCGGCAAGGTCACACTCGATGGTCTCGGCGCGTTGTTTAACGCGCTGATTCCGGAACACGCCATCATCATCGACGAAGCGGTGACCAGCGGTCGTGCCTTTACCGGCGCGACGCTGGGCGCGCGTCCGCATGACTGGCTCAACATCATGGGCGGCTCCATCGGCTGGGGCCTGGCCGCGGCCGTCGGTGCCGCGATTGCCGCGCCTGATCGCAAGGTCATTGCCTTTGAAGGCGACGGCAGCGCGCTCTACACGCAACAGGCACTGTGGACCATGGCGCGGGAGAATCTTGATGTCACCGTGGTGATTTTCGCCAACCGGGCCTACAAGATTCTGTTGGGTGAGCTGAGCAATGTCGGTGCTGCAGCACCCGGGCACAACGCCACAGCCATGCTGACCCTGGACAATCCGGCGCTGGATTGGGTGTCACTGGCCAAGGGCTTTGGTGTCGCGGCGGGGCGAGCAACGACGCTGGATGAACTGGCAGTCCAGTTCAAGCGTGGGCTGGCGACGCCGGGGCCTTATCTGGTGGAACTGGTGATGTAGAAGCGTTGGCCGTCACTGACGCAAACCTGCCGGTACTGCTGCGGCAGGACGTTACGCGCTTGTCCGGATGAAACGGGCGGCGGTCAGCAGTTGATCGTCAGATCGCTCCAATCCGGCCAGCGCCGCGAGTTGCCGCGTGGCTTCAAGGGGATCTGATTGCACCTGCGCCCAGTCCAGTCTGGCGACGTCGTCGTGTCGTGAATCAAAGTCATTCAATGCATCCCACAGGCGTTGCTGCAGGGATTCCTCGTAACCCGGAAACCAGCCCCTGCGCTGCAATCCTGCGATCGATTGTTCCAGCGGCCGCCACGACCAGATGAATTGTGTTTCCGCACCCCAGGCGGTGATGAGGTCATCCCCGCACAGCGACAGCAGCGGATGCTTGGCACCCGAGGGGCCGGGGTGTGTGCATTCCTGAAGTTCGATCCAGCGTTCCAGAAAACGAATCCGATCCGCAGCGGCGCTTTTTTCAATGATTCCCGGTTCGTTCCACCATCTGCGCAGATGCCATGACAGGTCGACGGGTTCGTAATAATTGTTGGGATCATTGTCGTCCGACGATCGCCAGAACGGCGGCCCCATATTGACGCCGAGGCGGTGCAGCACGCCCGCAATGGCGGTCGATCCCGAATTGTACAAACCCAATACGGCGATTCGTTTCATGGCGCACTCTTTTTTGTTCGGGTTCTTATTGGATGCGGCAGGGTGTTATCGAATCACGGCTGGTTTTGCGCATGCGCTGATTCTGCCTTGCTGACCACAAGCGGGGCATGAATGAGGCGGTGGCGACGTGACTATTCAGGACTTTAAGCGGTCTCAACGTTTGCGTTGAGCGGTCGCGCCGCTTTTGGCGCGTCCGCTCTCTAACGCAGGGTTAGATGGCATGCGCCAAAGAACAATGGCCAAAATTGCTGCGAGCATGAACACAAGTCCCAAAAGTATGTAGGTTGTCGTCTCATATGTGTTTCCTGCCCAGCGCCACCACTCAGCCATTTTCTTGTGCTCTTCAATAGCGCTTATGGTTGCTTTGGCAAGAAGCTTGCTATCCAGTTCGGCATGTTGAGATTCCGTAACAGGAACGTACTTCGGTGTAATCGCACGATAAGCAAAGTCAACGGCGCCAATCGTCGATATGGTCTCGGATGCGGCGATAAGGGGCAGAAGCACAACGAAAATCCAACTCCATTTCCGCATAGATTCCTCCACGTCATCTAACGTTCCGCTTGAGCCGCGAACAAAGGGCATCGCACTTTGTGAGTCGGGCGCACGCAGTGCGCGAACTCGAAGCGATTGTTAGGGTGCACCTTGGATGTACCTGCTGAGTATTTGTGCCTTCCTGTACGGTCCGTCGCCATCGATGTCTTTTTCAGGAACGAGAAACTCTACCCACCAGTAGAAGTCTTCTCCTTGCAGCGTTTGGATAGGCTCCGGCCCCGCGATAATTGTCCCGGCCGCGTCGCGATTCCATCCACCGCTCGCTGACACGAGAACCTTCGCTCCTATCTCAAATGTTCTGCGTAGATGCTCACTCATTTTCCTGCAGCCTAACTAGTTTTATACGGCAAAAACGCCTGATAACATCCCGGCGCGATGGATAACATCCCAAGAATCAATGACATATAACCATTTGTAAACATGGGTTTACCGAATTATACTGTATATATGAACAGTAATAAAATTCGGCACAAAACCGACTATCCGCCTTTGGTCTCGGTGCGGCTTCTGGATCAGCTCCGGGAGCGCATCCGTTACCGGCATTACAGCCTCAGTACCGAGCGGACTTATGTGCAATGGGTGCGGTCGTTTGTCCATTTTCACAAGTTAAGGCATCCGCGGGAGATGGGCAAGTTGGAGGTCGAGGCGTTCCTGACATGGCTGGCGGCTGAGCGACGGGTGTCCGCATCGACGCATCGGCAGGCCTTGTCGGCGTTGTTATTTTTGTATGGCGAAGTGTTGGGGGTTGAATTGCCGTGGCTGGATGGGATCAGTCGTCCGCGCCAGGTGAGGCGACTGCCGGTGGTGTTGTCGGCCGATGAGGTCAAGCGCATTTTCCGGTTCATGGAAGGCGAACATTTGCTGATGGCCAAGTTGTTGTACGGCACCGGCCTGCGCATCATGGAGGCGATGCGTTTGCGCGTGAAGGATATTGATTTCACGCGCAACACGATCATTGTGCGTGAGGCCAAGGGCAACAAGGATCGCGCGGTGATGTTGCCTGCCACGCTGGTGGAGCCCTTGCATGTCCAGCTTGCAAGGGCCAATGCCCTTTGGGTGCGTGATCGCGAGGATGGGCGGCCGGGGGTGTACCTGCCTCATGCGCTGGAACGCAAGTATCCGCGCGCCGGGCAGTCCTGGGCCTGGCATTGGGTGTTTCCGCAGGATTCGCTGTCGACGGACCCGCGCAGCGGTATCGAGCGGCGGCATCATGCGCACGAGACGGCATTCCAGCGTGCCTTCAAGCGGGCCTTGGGCTTGGCGCAGGTGCATCAGCCGGCAACGCCGCATACGCTGCGGCACAGTTTCGCGACGCAGGTGCTGCAATCCGGCTATGACATCCGCACGGTGCAGGAGCTTCTCGGGCATTCCGATGTGAAG
>CAMAYE010000161.1 GCA_945862135.1 Bordetella parapertussis | reverse complement strand
ATCGGTTGGTCAGGGGGGCGTCAAATGAAAATCCGCAAAGAGCTGTGGTTCGGCTTCACCATCATGGCGCTGATTGTGGTGCCGGTGATTGTCCTGACGCCGTGGACCAATCTGACCAACGGCAGTCTGGGCCTGTTGATGCTGGGCTTGGTGGTGGTGGCCATCATGCTCGGTTTCCCGACTGCATTTACGCTGATGGGGATGGGTGTCGCGTTTTCATGGTTTTTCTACCGTGGCATCAATCCGGATTTGGCTGTGCGCCAGGTGCTGGACCTGATGGTGCAGCGGGCTTACGGCGTGATGTCCAATGATGTCCTGATTGCAGTGCCTCTGTTCGTATTCATGGGCTACCTTGTCGAACGCGCGGCGCTGATCGAAAAACTGTTCAAGAGCCTGCATCTGTCGATGGCGCGTGTGCCGGGTTCTCTTGCAGTGGCAACCATCGTCACCTGCGCGATTTTTGCGACGGCGACAGGTATTGTCGGCGCGGTGGTGACGCTGATGGGCTTGCTGGCGATGCCGGCCATGCTGCGCGCCGGTTACAACACCAAGATTGCCGCGGGGGCAATTACTGCCGGAGGCTGTCTGGGCATTCTTATTCCGCCTTCGGTATTGCTGATTGTTTATGGCGCGACTGCCGGCGTGTCCGTTGTGCAGTTGTATGCCGGCGCGTTTTTCCCCGGCATCATGCTGGCGGGACTGTATGTCGGTTATGTCATTGTCCTGGCTTTGATCAAACCCGATTGGATGCCGGCGCTGCCCGAGAAAGAGCGTTACGTGGCACTACCGCTTTTTGCGCAGTCGCTGTCGGCCCGTGGCGAGAATGCGCTGCTGGGCCTGGGGCGCGCGCTGGCCGGCGCGCCCGGTGTTGCGTCGCGTACGGTGTTGGGCCAGTTTTTAATCACGCTGTTGCCCGCGCTGGTGATCGGCTCGGTGCTTCTGTTAGCTTACAACGCAGCGACGACGCCGGCGAAGGTGGACAGCACTGCCGGACTGGTGCAGGCCGGCGGCGATTTCGCGGCTGACGTCAAGGAAGAAACTGGTCTGGTTGGCGGTGGTGGTGACAGCACCGGCCTGGCAGAACCTCCGGCTGCAGAGACTGTTGACAAACCGGCTGAAGGAACGGGTTTGCAGGAACCGCCGGCGGAAACCGTCGCAGAAAAATCTGCGACACCCGAAGCCGCGGTCGAAACGCCGCCCGTTGTTGCACAGCCAGCTGCGGCAGCGTCGCCCGTTGCCGAAGCCCTTCCCGTTCCCAACTGGTTCTGGATCATGCTTGGTATCGGCGTTGCTTTTCTGCTGCTGATTTACATGCTGTGGACCTGGCAGCGTCTGGAAATCTTCAAGATGCTGCTGGGGTCGTTTTTCCCGTTGGCCGTTTTGATTCTTGCGGTGCTGGGTTCAATCGTCATGGGTCTGGCGACGCCGACTGAGGCTGCTGCCGTCGGCGCATTTGGCGGGTTTCTGTTGGCTGCTGCCTACCGGTTCATTGCGCATTACCGGGGCAACCCGGGTGTTGCTGCAGTCGGTACCACGGCGCGTGAGCTGGGTAACATTCTGAAGGAGTCCTCGTTCCTGACCGCCAAAACCAGCGCCATGGTGTGCTGGCTGTTTGTCGGTTCGGCGATTTTTTCCGCCGCGTTTGCCTTGCTCGGCGGCCAGGAAATCATCGAGAAATGGGTGTTGTCGCTGGGTCTGACGCCGCTGCAGTTCATGTTGCTGGCACAGTTCATCATCTTCATTCTCGGCTGGCCGCTGGAGTGGACCGAAATCATCGTCATCTTCATGCCGATTTTCATTCCGCTATTGCCGAAATTCGGTATCGACCCGCTGTTTTTTGGTCTGCTGGTAGCGCTGAATCTGCAAACGGCATTCCTGTCTCCGCCGGTGGCGATGGCCGCGTTTTATCTCAAAGGCGTAGCGCCCAAACATGTGACGCTGAACCAGATATTCCTTGGGATGATGCCCTTCATGGTCATTCAGGTGATTGCGCTGGCGCTGTTGTATATATTCCCCGGCATCGGGCTGTGGTTGCCGCAGACCTTGTACAAGTAACCTTGGCGATGCATCGTGCCTGATCGTATCGCCACTCCCGGGGGCGCATTGCATGTCCTCGGCGCCGGCGCGCTCGCCGAGGGCATACGCAACGGCGTTTTCAGTGCCGAGACCGTCGTGCGGAGCTGTCTTGACCGGATTGCCGAGGTCGATGACAGAGTGCAGGCATGGACTTATCTCGATCCTGAATTGGCGCTGCAACAAGCCCAGGCCGCTGATCATCACCAGGCCTCAGGTGCGCCACTGGGCGGGCTGCATGGCGTGCCGGTTGGCATCAAGGACATCATCGATACCGCTGACATGCCGACCGAAAACGGTACTGTGCTGCATGCCGGCCGACGTCCGGCGAAGGACGCAACTGTTGTTGCACGCCTGCGGGCAGCTGGCGCAATCATCATGGGCAAAACGGTCACTACTGAACTGGCGACCTATTTTCCGGGCAAGACCCGCAATCCGCATGATCCTGAACATACGCCCGGCGGATCGTCGAGCGGATCGGCGGCAGCAGTCGCTGCCGGCATGGTGCCGCTCGCGGTTGGCACGCAGACCAACGGTTCGGTAATCCGGCCTGCGGCGTTCTGCGGCGTGGTTGGTTTCAAACCATCATATGGCCTGATCAACCGTGATGGTGTGCTGCGCCAATCTCCGGCGCTGGATCAGATTGGTGTGTTCGCGCACACGCCAGAAGATGCGGCGCTGCTGGCCGGGACGCTTTGCGATGCGGCAGCATTTCCGCGCCGGTTTGAAAGCGCCGGTGCAGCGCTGCCGCGGCTGCCGCGGTTTGCATTTGTCAAAACCTCGATCTGGAACCGTACCGCGTTTGATGCGCGTGAGGCACTGGCCGGACTGACAACTCGACTTGGCGGAACGGTCATTGATGCAGAAATGCCGGAAGTCGCTGCCAACGCATGGGACTGGCAGCGCACCGTGATGGAAGCCGAGATTGCGGCCAACTATGATGTCGAATGGAAACAGGGCAAGGATCGTCTGTCGGAGTCGTTGCGCAGCCAGATCGAGCGCGGCCGTTCTATTTCTGCGGTTGATTATCAGCATGCACTTGAACGCATTGCAACAGTCAATGCGGCCTTCGAATCACTGTATGCGAACTGTGATGTGATCATCACGCCGGCCGTTGCCGGTACAGCGCCGCGCGGTCTGGACAGCACCGGTGACCCGGCTTTCTGTACGCTGTGGACCTTCTGCGGCATGCCGTCGATTACTTTGCCGCTGTTGCGCGGTACGAATGGTCTCCCGCTCGGAGTGCAACTGGTTGCACCACGATTCTGCGATGCGCAGTTGTTGCGTGCGGCCCGATGGCTTTGCGATGCCGTTCGCTGAACATTCAACAGACCTTACGATTCGAAATCATCATGAGCGCAAATAAACCCCGGGTGCTGGTTACCCGCGAAGTGTTTGACGAAACCCTGGATTACCTGCGTCGGCATTGCGATGTGATCGACAATCAGCGTGATACGCCTTACGCGCCGGAGTTGCTGGGCAAGGCGCTGGCCGATTGCGACGGCCTGATGTGCGCGCTGACCGACAAGGTTGATGCTGCGCTGCTGGCCGCTGTGCCGAAGCTGAAGGCCGTCGCCAACATTGCCGTCGGTTACAACAATATTGATGTCCCGGCTTGCACGGCGCGCGGCGTGATGGCCACCAATACACCGGGCGTTCTTGATGACAGCACGGCCGATCTGGCGTGGACGCTGATGCTGGGTACGGCGCGCCGGATCACCGAGGTCGAGCGTCGCATCCGCAACGGTGAATGGACAGGGTGGCAGCTGAAGCAGTGGCTGGGTGTTGATGTGCATCACGCGACGCTGGGCATTGTCGGCATGGGGCGCATCGGCCAGGCGATTGCGCGCCGCGCCTTCGGTTTTGACATGAAAGTGATTTATCACAACCGCAAGCCGATCGCGCCGGATCTCGAGCGCAAATGCAATGCGGCGTACGTGTCTTTCGATGAACTGCTGGCGCAATCCGATTTCATCGTTCTGCAGGTGCCGTATTCGCCGGCGACCCATCATCTGATCGGCGCCGCGCAACTGGCGAAAATGAAACCGTCGGCAATCCTGATCAATTCGACGCGCGGCGGTGTTGTTGATGATGCGGCGCTGATCGATGTCCTGAAAAAAGGCCGCATCCGCGGCGCAGGCCTTGACGTGTATGAGAACGAGCCGAAATTGAATCCGGAATTCCTCAAGCTCGACAACGTCGTGCTCGCCCCGCATGTAGGCAGTTCCACCGAAGCCACCCGGAAGGCGATGGCCATGCTCGCGGCGCAGAATCTGGTAGCCGCCCTTCAGGGCGGGCTGCCGCCGAATTTGATCAACCCCGAAGCGCACCGCTAGGCGGGTAAATACAAGTATTTGTTTTTATTGAATAATTTATAATGCTTTGACGACGGCAGGCTGTGCCGCCGTTTGATCGCTCGTTTGATTTTTTCCTCTGATGAATTACGCCACCCAACTCGTCGACCTGATGGTGCAGGTCATGCTGCCGCTGTCGCTGCTGGTCTGCGCCGGTGCGTTGTGGACGCGTTTTTTTCCCGATACCGATGTCGAACAAATGCGCAGCAGCCTGAACCGGCTGGTGATGTACCTGTTTTATCCCTGCATCCTGTTTGCTGTCGCCTCGAGCACGCCAATCAGTTATGACCTTTTATCGGTGCCTTTGCTGGTGGGCATCGCGTCACTGATCTCCGGCGGTTTTCTTTATTTGATGCTGTATCGTTTGCCGTTGTGGCCCGGTCTTACTGATCAGACCCGTGCTGCGCTGATGCTCGGTGGCATGTTCGGCAATACCTTCAACATTGGCGCGCCCCTGCTGGTGTTCTTTTTCGGCGCCGAGGCGATCCGTTACGCGGTGTTCAACGACATGCTGATGACGATGCCGCTGGTGTGGACGCTCGGCGTGTGGATCGCCACCCGGCTGGGATCTCACGACGATGCGGCCCGCCCTTCGGTGATTGGCGTGGTGCTGACAATGCCGCCCATCTGGGCCTTTCTTTCGGGATTCACCTGCCAGCAGCTGGGCTTGAACTATGAGCCGCTGGTTGCCGCGACACGCTTCATCGGACAGGCGACGATCCCGGTGATCCTGTTTGTTCTCGGCATGACCATTCCCTGGCGTAATCTGGTGCCGCGCGGAGAGATTCTGTCCGTGGTCGGTATCAAGCTGCTGCTGACACCGTTCATTGTCTGGCTGATTGCGCCGATGATTTATTCACGCATGGGCGAAGCGCAGTATGCCGCGGTGGTCGAAGGCACGACGCCGGCGATGATGACAGCCTTGCTGCTCGCGGATCGTTTCAAACTTGATTCAGGCGCTGCAGCACTTCTGATCGGCTGGAGTACCATACTGTTCTGGCTGACGCTACCGATGATCATGGCATTCGGTTGGATCAGTCGAACGTGATTCAGTCGACGTGATAAAGCGCGCATAAAAAGGGGAATGGCATTGAAAGTCGGATTTATCGGATTGGGTGCGATGGGGCGCCACATGGCCCAGCATCTGCAAAAGGGTGGTCATCAACTGGGTGTGTGGGGTCGTCGTGCAGAAAGCACGCAGCCGCTGGTTGCCATTGGCGCCACACATTACGAAACACCCGCAGCCCTGGCGGCGGCATCGGATGTGGTGTTCACGATGGTCACCGCATCCAGTGATTTCGAGCAGGTGGCGATCGGCGTCAACGGGATCATTCACGGGGCCAAGGCCGGCCTCGTGCTGGTCGACATGGAAACCATTTCACCGGCGGTGGCGCGCGCGGTAGAGAAGCAGCTTTCGGCCAAGGGTATCGAGATGCTCGATGCGCCCGTTTCCGGCGGACCGATGGGTGCCGAGCAGGCGACGCTGTCGATCATGGTCGGCGGCAAACCCGAAGTGTTTGAACGCATCAAGCCGCTGTTTGCCTGCATGGGCAAGACCATCACCCGCGTTGGCGACATTGGTGCCGGGCAGGTGACCAAGGCCTGTAACCAGCTGGCGCTGCTGGTGGCGACGCAGGGTGTCGCGGAGTCACTGCATCTGGCCGCACGGCTAGGTGCGGATCCCGGCAAGGTGCGTGAAGTGCTGATGGGTGGTGTTGCGGCGAGCCGGGTGATGGAGCTGTTCGGCAAACGCATGGTCGAGCGTAATTTCGACAACGGCATCGACACGCGTCTTTATCACAAGGATCTGGGCATCATCCTCGGGCTTGCGCATGAGGCCGGGCTGGCAACACCGGGTGGTGCACTGGTGATGCAGCAGATTAATGCATTGATGGGGCAGGGCCGCGGCCGGGATGATCTCGGCGCGCTGATCACCGTGCTGGAAGCGATGTCCGGCAGCAGCCCCAAACAGGAGAAATGACATGAGCTTTACCCAGCCTGAACCCGCGACAGCGCGACTGACACGCTCCGAACTCGCAGTGCCCGGTGTCAACCCGGCGCTGTTTGAGAAGGCGGCGAAATCGGCGGCGGATGTGATTTTTCTGGATCTGGAAGACGCCGTCGCACCGGACGACAAGCCGCAGGCGCGCAGGAATGTCGTCTCGGCACTGAACGACGTGGACTGGGGCAAGAAGGTCATGGCCGTGCGCATCAATGGTCTCGACACCCATTACATGTATCGCGATGTGGTTGATCTGGTTGAAAACTGTCCGCGACTCGACATGCTGGTGGTGCCGAAAGTGGGTGTACCGGCAGATCTTTATGCACTGGACATGCTGGTGACGCAGATCGAGACGGCGCAGGGCCGGAGCAAGCGCATTGGTTTTGAAGCACTGATCGAAACCGCGCTGGGACTGGCCAATGTGGAGGCGATTGCGCAGTCCAGTCGCCGGTTGGAGGCGCTGGCCTTCGGTTCAGGCGACTTCGCGGCGTCAACCCGCGCGCGCACCACCATCATTGGCGGGCTGCATCCGGAATACGGCGTGTTGTCCGATCCCGATGCGCAGGGCAAACGTGAATATCACCAGACCGATCCCTGGCACGCGGCGCAGGTGCGCATTCTGGTGGCCTGCCGCGCCTACGGGCTGCGGCCGATCGACGGGCCCTATGGCGACTTCAAGGATCCTGAAGGTTATCTATCGGCGGCACGGCGCGTGGCTGCGCTGGGTTACGAAGGCAAGTGGGCAATCCACCCGACACAGATCGAGGCGGCCAACGTCGTGTTCAGCCCGTCGATCGATGAAGTCGCCAAAGCCCGACGCATTGTCGAGGCCATGGCGCAGGCCGCCCGCGAGGGCAAGGGCGCCGTGCAGGTCGATGGCCGCCTGGTGGACCTCGCCAACATCCGCATGGCCCAGAACCTGCTGCAGAAGGCCGATGCCATCGCCGGACAATGATCATCATGCGGTCGCTTCGCGCCAGCCGGGAAATTCGCTAGACTGAATTCCTGCCGGTCCCGTCCGGCGTCTCCCGGAGGAGGGGGTCATGAAAACAGTCAGCCAGTTGTTGCAGGGCAAGGGCAGCAGCGTGTGGTCAGTGACTCCGGACAGCAGCGTGTATGACGCACTGAAGCTGATGGCCGAAAAAAATGTCGGTGCGCTGCTGGTGATGAGCGATGGCAAGTTGCGCGGCATCCTGTCGGAACGTGATTACGCGCGCAAGGTCATCCTCTTCGGCAAGTCATCCCATGACCTCGCTGTGCGCGAAATCATGTCGGACAAGGTGGTCTGCGTCGGGCCAATGCAGAAGGTCGATGAATGCATGGCGGTGATGTCGAACAAACGCATCCGCCATCTGCCGGTGCTCGATGCCGGCAAGGTCATCGGCATGTTGTCGATCGGCGATCTGGTGAAGGAAGTGATTGCCGATCAGCAGATGACCATTCAGCAGCTCGAAAGTTATATCCACAGTTGATCCCGTTGTTGTTGCGAATGCCGGCGCTGTCTGTGCGGCGCGGCTTTCGTGCGTTTAACGAAATGGAGCAGGGCAGAACATGAAATTCGGCGCCATCATCATCGGGGATGAAATCCTCTCCGGAAAACGTCAGGACAAACACATGGCCAAGGCCATCGCGCTGCTTGCGGCGCGGGGCTTCGACCTGTCATGGGTGCAGTATCTGGGCGATGAACCCGATCTGATCGTCTCGACGCTGCGTCGCACGCTGGCCGGTGATGACGTGGTGTTCAGCTTTGGTGGTATCGGCGCGACCCCGGATGATCACACACGCCAGTGCGCGGCTGCGG
>CAMAYE010000160.1 GCA_945862135.1 Bordetella parapertussis | reverse complement strand
AAGGCGCTGGGTGCGCCGGTGACCCGCAATCCGGTGAAGGAGATCGGCTGGGGCGCGGTGCAGGTGCTGGATGACCCCGAGGCGCGACGGTGGCTGGGAGACGACCTGCGCGAGTTTCTGTCCTTTCACGGGCATGGCGAGACCTTTGCCATCCCCAAAGGCGCGGTGCGGCTGATGCAGAGCCCCTGGTGCACAAATCAGGCCTATGCGCTGGGCAAACACTTCGGCATGCAATGCCATGTCGAGATGACGCCGGAGTTGATTCGCACATGGTGCCGCGATTGGGCGAAGGAAGTGGAAGCGCTCGCCGGGCGCGTGCCGTCGGTGCAGACGCCGGCCGAGATGGAGGCCGGCATCGACGACAAGGTGCGGGCGCTGAATGCGGTGGCGGACCGGATTTATGAACGGTGGGTCAGCGGGCTCGTGAATTAATTGCCGTTCGTCCTGAGCCTGTCGAAGGACGGATGGGCCAAATCAGAGTTTGACCGGGCTTCGACAAGCTCAGCCCGAATGGTGTTTGATTGAATGCGCTACAAGATTCAGGTCAGTAGCGTCCACGCCCCACCGGCCAGCGCGCAGGCGCCGATCACCGGCATGATGCCGATCTTGTAACGCCACAGCGCGAGGAAGGCGGCGATACCGATCACCGCCGAGGGCCAGTCAAAGCGGCCGGCGAGGCCGTCCGGCCACAGCACGTGGTACGCAAAAAACACCGCCAGATTGAGGATCACGCCGACGACAGCGGCAGTGATGCCGGTTAGCGGCGCAGTGAAGTGCAGTTCGCCATGTGTGGTTTCGACCAGCGGCCCGCCGAGCAGGATGAATATGAAGCTCGGCAGGAAGGTGAAATAGGTGACGACAACGGCGGCCAGCGCCGCCGCGGCAAACACATGGTCGGGGCCGAGGAACTGCGTGGTCCAGCCGCCGACAAAGGCGACGAAGGCCACCACCATGATCAGCGGACCGGGCGTGGTCTCGCCGAGCGCGAGACCGTCGATCATCTGCAGCGGTGTCACCCACTGGTAATGCTCCACAGCGGCCTGATAGACATAAGGCAGCACCGCATAGGCGCCGCCGAAGGTCAGCAGCGCGGCCTTGGTGAAAAACCAGCCCATCTGAGCCAGCGTGCTGCCCCAGCCGAACACGGCAATGATCACCGCCATGCCGGAACCCCACAGCAGCAATGCGGCGGCCAGCACCTTGAAAAAATGCGGCCAGTTGAAACGCGCGTGTTCCGGCGTCGGTGTTTCGTCGTCAATCACTGCAGGGCCGTAACTCTTGCCGCCCGCACCATGCCCGCCGCCGGTGGCGAACAGTTTGGGTGCGACGCGTCCGCCGATCCAGCCGGTGACACCGGCGCCGATGACAATCAGCGGGAATGGCAGGTCGAGTGCGAACAACGCGATAAAGGCTGCCGCCGCAATGCCCCACAGCACGCCGTTTTTGAGTGCGCGCGAGCCGATGCGGATAGCAGCGACAACCACAATGGCAGTGACCGCAGGTTTGATGCCGTAGAGAATACCGGCAATCGCCGGCAGGTCGCCGAAGACGAGATAAATCCAGGTCAGCGCGATGAGGATGAATAGTGACGGCAGCACGAACAGTCCGCCGGCGACAATGCCGCCCCAGGTACGGTGCATCAGCCAGCCGATATAGGTCGCGAGCTGTTGCGCTTCCGGGCCGGGCAGCACCATGCAGTAGTTCAGGGCGTGCAGGAAACGGCGCTCGGAAATCCAGCGCCGGCGCTCGACCAGCTCCTGATGCATGATCGAAATCTGTCCGGCGGGACCGCCGAAGCTGATGAAACCGAGTTTGAGCCAGAAGCGGAAGGCTTCGGCGAATGAAATTGCCGGTGGCGCTTCCTGTTCCTGACTCATGGATTCGCGACCGGCTGCGGGATCAGTCGCGGAAGTTCTTGAACTGCAGCGGAAAATCAGTGATCGACTTGCGGATCAGCGCGATCGCGTCCTGGAGCAGATCCTTCTTGGCGCTGGAGACACGCACCACATCGCCCTGGATGCTGCCCTGGACTTTCATCTTGCTGTCTTTGATCAGCTTGACGATTTTTTTCGCCAGTTCCTGTTCGATGCCTTCACGCACTGTCACCGGCTGTTTCATCTTGTTGCCGCTGATGGTTTCGCCGTCGCCGATTTTCAGGCAACGCGTATCGACGCCGCGTTTCGCCAGCTTGGCGGTCAGCACATCGCGCACCTGGCTCAATTTGAAATCATCGTCGGCGAAGACGGTGAGGGTTTTTTCCTTCTCGTTCATTTCGACGCGGGCGTCGGAGCCCTTGAAATCGAAACGGGTGGAGACTTCCTTGTTGGTCTGGTCGACGGCGTTGTGCACTTCGACCTGATTGACCTCGGAAACGATGTCGAATGAAGGCATGGCTTCCTCGCTGTTCAGTGTGTCAGATGTGGATTATACGCCCCGGCATCCTGTGGATGCGGGCCGGCTTCAGCGTGTACTTTTGCGCGTTGCAGACTGGAGAATCTTCTGCGAGTCGACCGGCAGCCCGGTCGCATCGTCGAATTCAGCGGCGGTTTCAACCGCGCGGCGGGCCAGCGCTTCGGCATTGATGCTGCGCTCACCGTACAACGCATGCAGTGCACCCATCGCATAGTTGCTGCCGCTGCCAAAGGCGTAATAACGCGAGAACTCCTGCACGGTACGATGCGCGACCACGCCGAAGATGCCGTGACGGTTGGCGACCAACGCGTCGAAACGTGTCGATTCCAGCGGTTCGTCGTCGTGTCCGGTGGAGATCAGCTGATAATCGGCTTTCAGCGCGATATGCAGCGCCTGCCAGGTGCGGAAGATTTCCAGCGGCGTGTCAAAGCGCGCACGCACTTTCGGGCGTGAGAAATAGTCGCGCAGGATGGTCTTGAAGGTGGCGTTGCCGGTCAGCCCGAGCCAGGTGTCGCCGACCTGCAGAAGCTTGCCGTGGTTGACGACGTAGTCGGCGGTTTCCTTGCCGGAGCCCCACTTGGTCATGGTGTCCGCGGCGATCGCGATGTCGCGACCCTTGCGCACCACAACGACGGTGGTCATGCCCGCTTAACCAAAATGGCAGACGTAGTGCAGCGGCTCGCTTTGTTCGATCTGGAAGCTGGATTTGCCCGGCACATCAAAGCTCTCACCGGCTTTTACGGTTTTCCAGTCGGTGGCGCCCGCCAGCTTGTAGCGGCAGCTGCCGGCGATGATTTCCATGCGCTCGGGGGCATCGGTGTTGAAGGTCAGGGTCGAGGGCAGGATCACGCCCACCGATTTGCGTACGCCGCCGGCGAGGATCACGGTGTGGCTGATGCATTTGCCGTCGAAATAGACGTTGGCATTTTTGATGACGGATACGTTGTCGAACTGGGACATGCGGAACTCCGAAAAAGGTTGTTGGCCTTGGTGTTTGAGCGGCTTGTTTATTTACGTTTCTTGCGCAGGTTGGCGGCAATGCGCATGCGCAGCGCATTGAGCTTGATGAAACCGCCGGCGTCAGCCTGGTCGTAGGCGCCCTTGTCGTCTTCGAAGGTGGAGATCGCCGGATCGAACAGCGAGTCGGTCTTCGAGGCGCGGCCGACGGTGGTGACGGTGCCTTTGTAGAGTTTGACCTTCACCGTGCCGTTGACGCACTTCTGCGATTCGTCGATCAGCTGTTGCAGCAGCAGGCGTTCCGGGCTGAACCAGTAGCCGTTGTAGATCAGGCGTGCGTAACGCGGCATCAGGTCATCCTTCAGCGCCAGTACTTCGCGATCCAAGGTGATTGATTCCATCGCACGGTGGGCACGCAGCATGATGGTGCCGCCCGGGGTTTCGTAGCAGCCGCGCGACTTCATGCCGACATAACGGTTCTCGACCAGGTCGAGGCGGCCGATGCCGTGTTTGCCGCCGAGCTTGTTGAGCTGGGTCAGCACGGTTGCCGCGGACATTTTTTTGCCGTTGATGGCAACGATGTCGCCCTTGGCGTAAGTCAGTTCGACGTATTCGGGTTTGTTCGGCGCTTTCTCCGGTGACACGGTGATGCGCCACATCGAATCTTCCGGCTCGAAGGACGGATCTTCGAGGATGCCGCCTTCATAGGAGATGTGAAGCAGGTTCGCGTCCATCGAGTAGGGCGCGCCGCCTTTGCGTTTTTTGTAGTCGACGGGGATGCCGTGTTTGTCTGCATAGGCGAGCAGTTTCTCGCGCGACAGCAGATCCCACTCGCGCCACGGCGCGATGATCTTGACGTTGGGCATCAGCGCATAGGCGCCGAGTTCGAAGCGCACCTGGTCATTGCCTTTGCCGGTGGCGCCGTGTGACACCGCATCAGCGCCGGTCTTGCGGGCGATTTCAACCATGCGTTTGGCGATCAGCGGGCGCGCGATCGACGTGCCGAGCAGGTACTCACCTTCATAAACCGCATTTGCGCGGAACATCGGGAACACGAAGTCGCGTACGAATTCTTCACGCAGGTCTTCGATGAAGATCTGTTTGACGCCGCAGAGCTTGGCTTTCTTGCGCGCCGGTTCGACTTCTTCACCCTGACCGATGTCGGCGGTGAAGGTGATGACTTCGCAACCGTAGACGTCCTGCAGCCATTTGAGGATGACCGAGGTATCGAGGCCGCCCGAGTAGGCCAGAACCACCTTGTTGATTTTATTGACTTTTTTCATGATTTTCAGAGTTGCAGTAATTAAGTGTTCTCGACTTTGCCGAGCAGCAGGTATTCCATCAGCGCCTTTTGCGCGTGGAGGCGATTCTCGGCTTCATCCCACACCACGCTGTGCGGACCGTCGATGACTTCGGCGGTGACTTCTTCGCCGCGGTGCGCGGGCAGGCAGTGCATGAACAGCGAGTCCTTGCCGGCGACGCGCATCATGTCGGCATCGACGCACCAGTCTTCGAAGTCGCGTTTGCGTTCTTCGTTCTCGGCTTCAAAGCCCATGCTGGTCCACACGTCGGTGGTGACGAGGTCTGCGCCGCGCACGGCATCCATCGGGTCCTTGAATTCTTCGTAATGGTCGGTGCCGTAAAGACCGGCGCGTTCGGGTTCGACTTCATAACCCGGCGGCGTCGACACGTGTACGTTGAAACCGAGCACCTCGGCGGCCTGCAGCCAGGTGTTGCAGACATTGTTCGAGTCACCGATCCACGCCACCGTCTTGCCGCGGATCGAGCCGCGGTGTTCGATGAACGTGAAAATATCCGCGAGGATCTGGCAGGGATGGTATTCGTTGGTCAGCCCGTTGATCACCGGCACGCGCGAGTAGGCCGAGAAGCGTTCGATGATCGACTGCTCGAAGGTGCGGATCATCACGATGTCGACCATGCGCGTGATCACGCGCGCGACATCTTCGATCGGTTCGCCACGGCTGAGTTGCGTCTGGCTGGAGGTGAGGTTGATCACCGTGCCACCCATCTGCAGCATGCCTGCTTCGAAAGACACGCGCGTGCGCGTCGAGTTCTTCTCGAAAATCATCGCCAGCGTGCGGTCGTGCAGCGGCAGATAGGGTTCGTAACGCTTGAAGCGTTCCTTGATCCACAGCGCGCGCGCGAATACGTGATCGTATTCGGCGGCGGTGAAGTCTTTGAACTGGAGGTAGTGACGCAATTGCATGATTTTTCCAAGCGCGGCAGACGCGCCGTGCGATCAGGCGGCCGCCGGGGCGGCCTTCATCAGGAAGGAGCGGATCATCGGCGCCAGCTGATCGACCAGCTGGTCGGCTTCGGAGCGCGACATCACCAGCGGCGGCACCAGCCGTACGACGTTGTCGGCGGTGACGTTGATCAGCAGACCAGCTTCGAGCGCGGTTTTCACCAGGTCGCCACAGGGCCGGTCGAGTTCGATGCCGATCATCATGCCTTTGCCGCGGACTTCGCGGACGCCCGGCGTCTCGGCCAGCGCGCGACGCAGGTTGGTCTGGATGTGCGAGCCCACCTCGGCGGCGTTCTTGCACAGGTCTTCGGATTCGATGATGTCGATGGTGGCGAGCGCCGCTGCGCAGGCGAGCAGGTTGCCGCCGAAGGTCGAACCGTGGCTGCCGGGCTTGAACAGCGTGGCGGCTTCACCGCGGGCAACGCAGGCGCCGACCGGAACACCGCCACCGAGACCTTTGGCGAGGGTGATCACGTCGGGCATCACACCGTAATGCTGGAAGGCGAACATCTTGCCGGTGCGGCCCATGCCGGTCTGCACTTCGTCGAGCATCAGTAGCCAGCCGTTGGCGTCGCAGATTTCACGCAGACCCTTCAGGTAGCCGTCGCTGCAGACACTGACGCCGCCTTCGCCCTGCACCAGTTCGGCGAGCACGGCGACCACGTTGCGGTTGGAACTGGCAACGCGCTGCACGGCTTCTAGATCATTGAACGGCACGCGCACGAAACCGGTCACCAGCGGCTCGAAGCCGGCCTGCACCTTGCGGCTGCCGGTGGCCGACAGCGTCGCCATAGTACGACCGTGGAATGATTTTTCGAGCACCACCACTGCAGGGTTCTCGATGCCCTTCTTGTGGCCGTAGTAGCGCGCGAGCTTGATGGCCGCCTCGTTGGCTTCCGCACCGGAGTTGCAGAAAAATACACTGTCCATGCCCGAGGCGGCAGCAATGCGGTCGGCGAGTTTTTCCTGGGACGCGATCTGGTAGATATTGGAGGTGTGGATCAGTTTGCCGACCTGCTCGCGCAGCGCGGCCACCAGCTTCGGGTGGCTGTGGCCGACCGCGTTCACGGCCACGCCGGCGAGCGCGTCCAGGTAGCGTTTACCCTGCGTGTCCCACAGCCAGACACCCTCACCGCGCTCAAAAGCGACGGGCAGGCGACCGTAGGTGTTCATCACGTGCGACATGGTCGTTTGACCTCCACAAAAACAGACGGCGGCCTTACGCCGCCGATGCAGCTATTCTCGCCAACCCCGTTTTTCTTGGCAAGTTAATTTTCCGTTACGTTACAGAGTGGGAAGCAGGGTTTTTCAGGGGTGTTCTGCTAGACTTGGTCGCTCAAAAAACAGGTTTCAAAAACAGGGCTGGCAACATGTTCGAAGGCGCGCCGGAAATCGTCATCCAGGGCATCACCGAAAGCGGTGAAACGTTTCGCCCGAGTGACTGGGCTGAACGCCTCAGCGGCATGCTTTCCGTATTCAGCGACGACGGCTATCTAGCCTACTCGCCTTTCCTGAAACCGATCATGGCCGGTGGTGTGCGTTGCGTCGCCGTCGACCGGGAACTGGAACAACGTGATCCCGCAGCCTATGCCTTCCTGCTGCAGTTCGCCCGTGACAATCAGTTGAAGATGCGGCCTGGCCGCAAAGCCAAACGCCCGGATGATCCGGTGACCGGGGCTGCTGTGGCTGAAGGCGGGGTTGCTCCCCGTTCGGAAAGCTAGGCAGACGCCCGCCATCCATGGCCCGCCGGAATCCGGCAGGCGGCAAACAACTGCTTAGGCCATCGCCTTGACGGCGGCGGACAGGCGGCTCTTGTGACGGGCTGCCGTGTTCTTGTGCATGATTTTCTTGTCAGCGATCGAGTCGATGGTGCTGACTGATTTCTGGAAAACGGTTTTGGCTGCGGCCTTGTCACCGGCTGCGATCGCCTTGCGGACTTCCTTGATCGCAGTGCGCAGTTCAGAGCGTTGGGCACCATTGAGGGCGCGACGCTTGACGGCTTGGCGTGCGGCTTTTTTGGCTGAAGCGATATTGGCCATGTAAACTCCGGATTTCGTTCGGAAAAAGGGCGTAATGATAAAGAAAATACGCCTTAACCGCAAGTTATGCCTTGGCCGCCTCCCGGCGGCCCGGTTTCAGGAAATATGAATCTACTCAAGGCTTTAGCTACGGTCAGCAGCATGACCCTGGTGTCCCGCGTGCTGGGTTTTGTGCGCGATGCGCTGATTGCGCGGGTTTTCGGGGCCGGGCTGGCTACTGATGCTTTCTTCGTCGCCTTCAAGATTCCCAACCTTTTGCGTCGGCTTTTTGCCGAGGGCGCGTTTTCCCAGGCCTTCGTGCCCATCCTCGCCGAATACAAAAACCGGCGCGGTGAAGAGGCGACGCGCACACTGGTGGATCACGTCACCGGCGTACTCGGCATCGTGTTGCTGCTGGTAACCGCTGCCGGCGTGCTGGTCGCGCCGTGGATCATCGCCGTCAGTGCGCCGGGATTTGCGGCGACGCCGGAAAAATTTGCGCTTACGGTCGATCTGTTGCGCATCACCTTTCCGTACATCGTATTCATTGCACTGACCGCACTCGCCGGCGGCATCCTCAATACCTGGGGCCGTTTTGCGGTACCGGCATTTACGCCTGCCCTGAACTTGGTTGAGCTGACAGCTCAGCTGAAATATGTTCGTGAAGATTAGTCTTCAAGTGCATGGAAAGATGTGTAAGGATGTGTAAGGATGTGTAAGGATGTGTAAGGATGTGGAAGGATGTG
>CAMAYE010000159.1 GCA_945862135.1 Bordetella parapertussis | reverse complement strand
AAGACTGCCGCTGACAACCGTTTCTTCTGTGCCGCTCACCGCATCATTGCCAGCCACCAACGGATCGTCTGCGCCAGCCACATTCAGGGAAACAGACGCAGTTGAAACGTCACCATCTGTATCGGTCAGCGTATAAGTAAAGCTGTCAGCGCCACTGTAATTTGCATTCGGCACGTAACTGAACGTTCCTGTTTCACCAACGGTTACAGTGCCATGCGATGCCTGACTGAGCACAGCCCAGACGTTTCCGCCATCGTCGCTGGTCGTATCATTTAGCCCCAAATTACCGGTAAAAACAGAGTCTTCAATTGCATTTAACGTATCTGGGGCCGCAATCGGGACCGTGGTAACAATGGTCTGCTGCAGCAGATTGCTTGAGCTGCCGCCCGGAGGTGCAAAACCGCCTTCGCCAGCCGCACGATCGTATTCCGATGCACCGGAAACCAGCGTCGATTTGGCAAGATCACCCGCCGCACCGGATTGAAACGAAGAGTTTCCTGAACCATCAACGGCAATTCCGTCAGCCAGCGTGTCAAGCGTCTGGTCAATGGAACCGCCGTTCAGCAGATCCGCGCCTGATAGCGCTGCGAGTATCAAACCGTATCGCTCTGCCTGACTTAAACCATCACCGGCAACAAAGCCTGGTTGATTGGTTGCAACCGGAGCGACAAACAGGTCAGTGATTCCGAACAGAACTGCAACCGATTGGTTTGTTCTATTCACCGACCCACTGTCCGCCGGCGCCTGGTCAACGGCGAGATTCATCAATCGAGCAGCAAGCTCGGTCAGTGGTGTCACATTGATTTCAACCTGCCCGCCATCGACAACATCTACCGCCCTCAAATCCGTATCAAGATTCTTCGGCGCGTTGGTCGCCTCATCAGTAAAATCACCGGTTCCCGGCGTGTTATCCACGGCTTTCAACAGCACAGGTCCGCGATAATCTGCCCGCCCTTCAACCACGATCGCAAATCGACCGCCAATCACCTCGCCTTCACCCAGCAAATTACCAAGACTGTCGTAGGCACGGACCTTCACGCCACCGGTGACAGGTCCGGCGACAACGGCACCGCTGATCACCAAGTCTCCAACGGATGCAACAGCGCCTGTTGCCGCAACTGCTGCTGCGCCGCCACCACCACCCGCAGCAAGCGCTACTGCGCCGGCTCCCGCCGCAACGGAAGCAGAACCAACTGACATCGCCGCCGGCGCGACAATTCCTACCGAGGTCGGCTCATTGGCAACCAATTGATCAGGATTGCCCGATGCAAGGTCATCAAACCGCCAAACGACACCATCCGACTTCAGTGAACTCTCAGCAGACGCCCCGCTCGCACTAATAAAGGACGGTGTACCCCCCTGCGTAGCAACCTGATATGAAGGCGCAAGCTCAGGCGGCAAGGTCTGCGTCGGATAAAATTCTGAAAGCTCCAGTATGCGCTCTCCATCCACCTCCACCACAAGCGCACCCTGCACGCGCTTCAGCACAAGCTTGTCTGGCGCTTTTCCCGTATCGGCTCGGACTACCTGGTAGGCGGCGCCTTGCTCCGCAATCACCGTTTGTCCGCTGAGATCGGCATACACCGCGTCCTTACCGCCACGCCGGATTTGCAATTTCAGACTCTGCTTACCTGTCGACCGGTTAACCGCGGAACTCTGGGTATTGGGTGCAGTGGGAGTAGCCATATTTTTTCTGTTCCAGTGTTTTCAACAGATTCTGAAAATTTGCAGCACTTCTGATCCAACGAAGTGAACAAACACGCGATTTGACGGATTTATTTCAACGTCTCGACAACGCACCCATGCCAAACAATTGCCTAGCAGGCAGTGCCATGTAAATGAAACAAATGAGTGCCCAAAATATGCTGGCGAATCCATCGATTCGAACCATCTCCGCCTTGCGGATGGCCCGAATGCAACTGTGTGGACAGAGTAGCGGGCGAACTTTACAGACTGACCCGCATGAGACCGCCCCGGGGTAGTCCGTTCGCATCAGGCCACACGAATTTCTGCCAGAAACGTCACATTCAGCAGGGACACGGGTAGTCCATTTGCACCAACATGGTCCGTAATCATTCGGGATTACCCGAATCAAGAGCCCGCCCTGCCGTGAATTTACGTTCTGTCACATGACTAGCCTAAAGTCTTGTTGCTGGCGGGCCACGCCAACAAGCTTGCCATCTCACTCCGCATCCACGAGCAAACATTGCTGACACCGACACGAAATCCGCAAAACCTCCTCAAGTCACAGTTGTCGTCGATGTCATTGCTGCGTGTCGCCCTGGATCCGCTGGTGATCCTGTGTTGCCTATATGCCTGCGCAGCGTGGTTTGGTCAGCGCTTTGACGGACGATATCTGTTGCTGACTCTGCTGGTTTTTTCCCTGACGTTTCCGGGAAATCTTTCCATGGCCTCCAGTAACACTGCACTGCTGCGGGAGATCGTTCTCGGCTGGCTGGTGCTGGTCGTAATACTGCTGTTTTTCGGATATGCGACCGGTTACATCGGTGCGTTTCCGGTGCAAATGCTGCTCGCCTGGATATCAATCACCCCTTTGATGCTGTTTATCGCCCATAAAGCGTTACCGGTGCTGCTGCCGCGGATTCTTGCTCTGGACGGGCATCGCCGTGCAGTTATCGCTGGAACAAACGAACTCGGACTCAAACTGGCAAAACAGTTCAAAACCCATCCATACATGGGTGTGTCCATGCTGGGGTTTTTTGATGACCGATCACTGACGCGGATCGGACCGCTTGGGGACGGCCCGTTGTTGGGAAAAATCATCGAAATTCCGGCGTTTGCCAGGGCAAACAATATCGATTCCATCTATATCACCCTGCCGATGGCTTCTCAGCCGCGAATCCTCAACCTTCTGGATGAGCTCCGGGATACCACTGCATCAATTCATTTTGTGCCGGATATTTTTGTGGCCGACCTGATCCAGGCGCGTATGGACAATATTGGCGGCATTCCTGTTGTCGCAGTTTGCGAGACGCCGTTTTACGGAATCAACGGCATGATCAAGCGCGTCAGCGACGTCGTGTTTGCGACGGTGATCATTGCACTGATCACGCCGCTGCTGCTCGCGATCGCAATCGGCGTAAAGGCCACCTCATCAGGCCCCGTACTCTTCAAACAGCGCCGATACGGCGTCGACGGCAAGGAGATCCTGGTCTACAAATTCCGCTCGATGACTGTTTGTGAAGACAACGCTATGCACATTGAACAAGCCAGAAAGAACGATCAGCGGATCACGAAGTTCGGCTCATTCCTGCGGAAAACATCGCTCGACGAGTTGCCGCAGTTTTTTAACGTACTCCAAGGACGGATGAGCGTCGTCGGGCCACGACCTCACGCTGTAGCCCACAATGAGCTGTACCGAAAATTGATCAAGGGCTACATGATTCGCCACAAGGTCAAGCCGGGAATCACCGGCTGGGCACAGGTCAATGGTTATCGGGGCGAAACCGATACCCTGGAAAAAATGCAGAAACGCATCGAATGTGACCTGGACTATCTACGCAACTGGTCATTGCAGCTTGATGTTTACATCATAGTCAGGACCGTGCTTGTGGTGCTGAAGCATGACAATGCTTACTAAAGGCAACGGGACACGCGCCGGGACTGCCAGCCCTGAAAGCCCAACATTTCCCGGCCATCGTTAAATCCTCTCACCACAAATGCCAGCTGCCGGTCGCCAGTATCCACAAACCCAGTGTGCCGTTCGTCACCGCATGTGCAATGACCGGTGACCACAAATTTCCGCTGCGCATATATAGCCACCCATAAACCAATCCAGCCAAGAATCCGGCGATCAGCAGATTGTGCTCCAGGGCAAATAGAATGGAGCCTATGACCAGCGCACGCCTGCTGCCGGACTTCGGATCAAAGTTCAGAAAATCAGGCTGGTCAATCCAGCGTTGGATATAGGAACGCCAGAACAATTCCTCCATCACCGGAACCACAAGAGCCAATCCGATCAAGCGCGGCAAAACCAGTGACCAATCCATGTTGCCGGCGCTGTCATGCGGATCAAACATCACCGGGTCACCGACTTGCGCCCACGGCTGATCGAGGGCAATCCACAACACAAACACCACAACACCAGCGGTAACAGGCTCAAGCCACTGGCATTGCCGTAGTTGCGTCATCGCCAGTTCGGCGTAATGACGCCAGAAAACCAGCAGAAGTGCTGCTACTACGACAGCTCGGACAACGTATAACCACCGCGAATCCCAACCCAGGCGGCTGATCTCCGCCGCCGGCAGCAGCGATGAAGCGATGACAAAGGCCATGAATACTGCAAACGGCAGTATCCGCAACATCGCTGGAGACAATCGATCAGTCATGATCACATTAGCGCCGCATGAATTTGCATGAGCAGGGACACGATAAGCAATTGATTTAAATAAACTTATTGAATGATCGCTACAGAACAGTACCAGCACACTTACGGCCGACGCAACCGTCCTTCGTCTGCACGGTCCCGGTAAAGCTCCATCTGATTTTCAATTTCCACCAACCGCAGCCCGAATACCGGATCGGCCTGCTCCCGCGCCGATTTCTCGTACTGTCGCGACACATCACGAACCAGAACATACAGCTTGTCATTGGCCGCTGTGCAGATTTGCAGTGCGCCGGATTCCTGCTTAAGACGCGCGCCGGTGGCAAGACGCTCACTGTCAGTCTTTTTCTGAAGCAGATCGAGATTCTTCAAACGCTCACCGGTGGACACCAGTTGTTTTTCGGTCTCCTCCAGTTTACGCTTCAACCCTTCATGTTCGTCTTTCAGCACGCGAAGATCGCCTTCGACAACAGTGGTGCGTTGCCGAACCCGCGTCATATCCGTTTTGGCCGCATCCGCAGTTTTCTGCACCACCTCAAGTTTTGCCGAAAGCTCGGCCTTTTCGCGACTCAGCGTCGCGTTGTCCTGCTGCGCCTTCGACAAGGCGCGCTGCATCCGGACCAGCGCTTCGCGATCCTTGCCCGCCTTGTCCTGCGCCAAAGCCGGAACAGCAACGACTAACAACAAGATTGCAAAAAAACGCAACATGTCAGAAGCGAACATTGAAATCGAGATTCATGACGTCAATCGCCAGCGGCGGTCCCGATATCTCGGTTGAACTCATCCAGCGCAATGTCACCCATGAATTGTTGCCGATGCCGTAACTGCCGCCCAAGATGAAACCCTTGGCATTCGTCCCGCCGAGGTGGAAGTCTGAATCGGTGAATGCATCCAGTACGGCATCCCGCTCCAGATACTTGTAACCAATAAAGGATTGCCAGTCGCCACGGCTCCGCAGTTGCGGCATACCCACCATCATGCGTGCGTAATAACCGGTGGTTTCGGGATCCGGCGCAGCCAACCCTGTCCGCTGACGGATGTCCGCGGTGTCGTAGCCGATATTTTTTACGTAGTCACCGGTCAAAACCACATGGACCGGCTCAAAGCGGGCGATGTCGTAGGCCGCGGTCAGATTGAACTCGCGGTAACCCGCCGCAAGACCAAATGTTGTTCCCGTACCAGTCGCGGTGATATCGTACAAGGAATTGCCTTTTTGACGAAACTGCGGCGCAGTGAGGTCATAAGCATTGGGCGAAGCAGCGCTGTTGCGGATGCCCTCGACGTTTTTATAGTCATAAAGCGCCATACCTACTTTGAACCGCGAATTTTGCGGAAGCAGCCAGGTCAAGCCGACTTGCGCACCGCTCAACCATTTGTCCTTGGCCAGGGTTTGCGGACCGTCAGCAATTTCCTGAAGCGGGAATGCGCCGAGGGTCAGGAAACCCTGCAAAGAATCGTTGATGCGCGGCTTGAAGGTGACAGCCACCCCGTCGAAATTGACGTCTTCATCCCACACCATGTCCGTGCTGAACCACGGGTTCGGAATCCGGCCACCGGAAATGCTCATCCACTCGAACGGATCCGCCTTGACATAGGCCTGGTCGAGTACTACGGAGTATTTGTTGTAAGAATTCCCCAGCGTCTGGTTGGTTGACACCGGGTCTCCGGTATTGCCGGTGGTCAGACGCAACCCGCCGGACAACCAATCCGCCAACTTAAGTCGTACACCCAGTCGTGCACGGATCCGCAGACGATCCCGGTCTTCCGTCGTATTGCTGATGTCCTGGCCGGCCGCCTGAAAAACAAATGGGGGAAAATTGTCCTTCTGGTAACGATCGCCCTGGTAACGCAAGCGCATGTCGCCCTCGAAGGCGATCCGGTCCATCCACTCGGGGAGGGTACCTGGGTTACCCCAGCGTTCCGCTTTCGCCTCGGCGATGATTTCCTGCTTGATTTCGTCTCGGATCTGGTCTCGAACCGTTTGTGGAACATACGGTACCCGCACCACTTTTGAATCGACCGCGGCATTTTGGGGCGCTTTACCTTTGGCGTCTGCCGCTCGCTTGTTAGCCTCGCGGATCAATACATCCGCCTTGGTCCTGGACAGGATACCTTGTTCAACCAGCAGGTTGATCAGTTCAAACGTCGTCGAACGAAGATTCTCAAGATCGCTGCGCTCGTCTGCGTATGCATATGAGGGTGCCATGCTGGCGGCGAATGCAGCGGCTACAAAAAGGCTGACTGCTTTGTTCATGAATTCATCCGTAAATCCAATTGCCCGAGAGCGTATTAACCCGCACCACGCGAAGAAATCCGTAACCGGACCGGCTGCGGCATGTCCTGTGGCGGCGGTTGGGTCAATGTAATACCTGCCAAAGCGTTTCTGATATTGCCGTCCAGATCGGCATCGCCAGTGGATCCCGACAGATCAACTTTTTGCACCCGCCCATCACCACCCAGCCAGATTCGAACTACCGCCCGATACCCGCCACCGCGCAATCGCTTGTCGCGGGATAACTCTTCCTGGATCTGCTGCTGCAGCATGTTGGTGTAAAACGCAAAGCGACTGCGTGCGCCGCCATCACCACCAATAAGGTCCCTGCCGCCCTTTTTTCCAACAAGACCAAATCCGTCGCCGCCTGCACCACCCTCCGCATCAAGACCGAGATCTTTTCCTGGTGCCTTGGCATCCGCATCTTTGGGCGCCTGCTCTTGTGGTGGCGGCGGAATCTTCACTTCCTCTTTCTTCAATTCCGGCGGCTTTTCCTCTTGCTTCGGCGGGGGCGGTGGTGGTGGTGGACGCAGAATCGCAATCTGCTGCACCGGGGCCTTTCGCGCTTTACCACTCTTCCCGAGGAAACTCATGACCACTGAAACGATTAATCCAAGCACCAGCACAACGCCAAACGCAATCAGCAGATTACGCAGCCAGCGACGTGCGGCCGTAGGTTTCATGTCACGCACCGTCACTTCACCAGCCGCTGCGTGACCAGTCCGATCTGCGTGATATCCAGACGGCCAAGCAGATCCAGCACTTCGATAACCTTTTCGTATTGCACCTTCGAATCCCCTTTCACCACGACCGGAAACTCCGGCGTTGTGGCCTTGTAGGACTGCAGACGCTGCTCCAATTCCGCGATAGTCACCGGATAGGTATCAAGGAATACCTGTCCTGCGTCAGTGATGGTTATCGCCTTGGTCGTCGGTTTGGCCAGGCTTGCTGCAGCGCTTGCCTTGGGCAGGTTGACCTTGATGCCCTGCACCGATGCCGTGGTCATGATGATGAATATCACCAGCAGCACATACGCCAGATCGAGCATCGGCGTGACATTGATGTCGTCGTAGGGTTTGTTTTCCGACTGAACTTGCATGCGGCTACCTAGTTGGCGTGAGTTTCGGCAAGACGCGTGACCATCTCATCTGCAAATACGATGGTTTCATTGCTGATGCTTTTGATCCGGCTGGCGAGATAGTTGTAGCCAAAAAGTGCCGGAATCGCGACGCCCAGGCCGGCCACTGTGGCAACCAGCGCCGCAGCAATACCCGGCGCAATTGAATTCACGTTGACGTCGCCCGCCGCCGCAATTGCTGCGAAGGTGATCATCACGCCGACAACCGTGCCAAGCAGCCCCAGAAACGGTCCGCCGGAAATTGCGATGGTCAGCAAGACCATGTTTTTATTCAGGCGCTCATTCTCGCGCACCAATTCGGCGTCAATACTGGCCCTGATTGCACCTAGGGCCTGCGGTGAAAGGTTCTTCGCGATGCCCTGCTTCTCGTAAAGATCCATCCGGTGCCGCAATTCGCTCATGCCGATGGTGTAGACGCGGTAAAGCGATGATGACTTGTGCGCACCGTCTGCGTCTTTGTCGCCCAGCCTCTCGATTTCGTCACCGGCGAGGCTGGAAAACTGTTCGCGAAACACGATGTTGGCTCGCGAAATTTGTTCTACAAGAAGCGTTTTTGCACCCATTACCCAGAAACTGACAACCAGCATCACCATAAGGATGGCGATGACCACCCAGCCGTCAATGGTCACGGCCGAAAGCAGAATGCCGATAT
>CAMAYE010000158.1 GCA_945862135.1 Bordetella parapertussis | reverse complement strand
ACAAGCCACAAGCCCCCACAATTTTCCATCCATCATGATCGACGTGGAAAAGGAGGACAGAACGCCCATATTCGCTAAGTACTGCATATGCACCGGGGATACTGAACGCAAGTCTGACCATGTCAGATCAAGGGCTGTTCCTGATCCTGCGCGGGATTTGATCGTTACCGGTGCCGCAGATGAATCTGGGATGTGCCTGTAAGGGGTCTGCGCATACAGATTACGGGCGATTGCCGGTATGTCGGATGCCGGAAAGCGCAAGCCAAGGTAGGAACCTTTACCGGCTTCGGCTGCTTCAGCCAATACCTCGCCCGACCAATCCGCATGAAATTGATAAAGCATTACTCGGTCGTAACCGGTTGTCTGCGCCACAGCCTCAACTAGATTTTGCTGTAGCGTTTTTAGATCTCGGGCGTCAGCAATACCCGCGGAACGTGTGATCCGTATGGACTGCAGATCAATATTTGAGAGCAGCGATCCCTCGAATTCGACCAACCAACCTGCGCTGGTTCCGGATACAAGGGTGTCGAGTTCCCCCATGCCCATATCCATTTGAGCAGGGAAATGCATCCGCCGGCCGGCACTGGCTGGCCACGACACAAGCGCGGGCAGGTTTTGTTCAAGCCAGTCCTTACCGTCAAGCCCCAGCAGTTCTTCAGGGGTTTGCCCAAGAAGGCTGGCGGAGTTTTCGCTGACGTAACGGATTTCTCCACTTGTTTTGTCGATGTATACAAGAACGCCATTGGGCTGGATTAAACCGGAGTTCGCGAGGGGTTCTTTCTCACATTGCAGAAGTGCATTCTGATCATTAGCAGGCATGAAGAATCCTTTTGAACATCGGTTTATGTTTTGTTGTGCTACTTATGAGACAACAAATTTACGACTGAAGTGATGAAGTGCTTTAAGTAAATAACCTGAAGAAATCTTAATTGAATGGTAGGGGCAAGAATGCGTCCAAACAAGTTAAGAATTCTTAAGAATCCGTGCGGCAGAGCGTGTGTGCTGAATCATTTGAAAGCGTTGAATATTTTCAATTTCATGCGCTTTCATTAAAAATTTAAACGCTTACGGAAATTACAAATTTGACGCGGCTTTTCGGTATCCAAGGTTTGACATGGGCGAAAAAGCAGTTTGTTAGTATTTTCACGGCGAGTGCGCAAGGTGCATTTTGTCCATTACATATCCGGTCGACAGATATATATCTGTCATAGCGACTTTTACTTGTTCAACTTACGGTGCTTGCCCCAATCAATATTGAATCGCTTTGCTTGAGGCTTGTGCGTCTCGGCCTCATCAGCCGCTGCTTCTCGCGGGCGCTCCAGATCGGTCGCCTTATCTGCGTCGGATATCTCCAATAAGTTCATTAACTCATCAAATGTGGCCGGGAAGGCGGCGGAAACCCAATTGAAGAATGGCTGATTGATGATAGTTTTTGATGCCAAAGGTGAATTTGAAGTGAATCACCTGCTGAGCCGCTACTTTTAGGCGTCGTTGGTTTCTCCCAAATGACGTGCACCCGGAAATCCCGGGGTTTGAGGGTGAGTTAGTCGAGAATTGGAACTCGGTTGAATGGCATAATGGGATGGACTTATTTTTAGCGTCATCTCCCGGCCCCCATGGATTTCTGGCAGCACTGTGGTTATCACTTGCTTGAGCGGGCAACCGACGGGCATCTGATCGTCACCGACGATTACCTCCGTTATTACTTTTTGCGGCCCGAATTGGCGCCCGTGGCGGAGTCCTGCGCTGCAGAACGCAAACTGCATCAGTCCCTGCTCGATGCACCACGCCGCCCGGTTACGGAGCAAGAACTCGGTGCACTGGCCGACCCCGACGCCCGGGAAAACTATCTGGTAATGCTGCGTTTCCGCGAGCAACTGCTGGCCGCGGACACGCTGGAACATTTTTATGTCAATGTGTTCCGTTCCGATGTCGCTGTACCGCCGGATTTTATCCACCAGACCGTTGAAGCGATCTTGCGCGGCCTGCTCGACGGTGATGCACATGGTCTGCGTGCGCGCGCCGCCGAAGTCTTTTTCCGGACCCAACGGGTTACCATCAAGGATGGTGCCGTGATGCTGGCAGATGCCGAAACGGTCAATCTGCATGCCGAAGACGCCGGCCTTGGCAACCTCGGCCGCCTGCTGAAGCAGGTCAACGCACCCTTGCGCTCAGCGGAGCTCGACGTACTGGACGAAGATTCCCACGAGCAATATTTCCAGCGTGACGGTCGGCGCGATACGGTGCTGCAGATCAATCCCGGCGTGCCCGGATCGCTGGCGCTGTGCGCCATGCTGGAGCGCTGGGTGACGCATTTCCACGGTCTGAAAGTACAGGTGCAACCGATTCGCGAGATTCCTGACGAGGATTGGTTATGGCACGTCGGACTGGATGTCGAAGCCAGCGCCATGCTCAACGAAATCTATGCCGGCGCTGAAGTGGATGAAACGCGCATGCGCCGCATCATCGGACTCTTTCGCATGGATTTTGATGACCCCGGGGCTTTGCTCCCCGAGATGCAGGGCGCTCCGGTATTCCTCGGGCTGGCAATGACCACGGACAGCGTGCTGAGGATGAAGCCGCAGAACCTGCTGATGAACCTGCCGCTGGCGAGGCGTGCGTGACCGCTGCAACCGGGGATATCTATTCGCCGGAGGCGCGCGCCGCACAGGAATGGCGGCGCATTGCCCGGATGCGCGACGAGGATGTTTCTCTGGCAGAGGGTGCTTTGTGGATTGCCGCCAGTGAATACCCCGGACTCGTCATTGATGACTATCTCGCCCGGCTTCATGAAATGGCGGCGAAGCTGCGAGCGCGCCTGCGTGCCGATGTGGCAACGGCTGAAAAGCTGCTGGCGCTGAACCATTATCTGTTCGATGAGCTGGGGTTCAGTGGCAACAACGATGATTTTTACGACCCGCGCAACAGTTTTCTCAATGAGGTGATCGAACGCCGGGTTGGCATACCGATCACGTTGGGTGTGCTCTATATAGAAATCGGGCGGCGTATCGGCCTCGGGCTTCACGGTGTTTCCTTCCCCGGCCATTTTCTTGTCAAATGCGCTTTGCGTGACGGCGTGGTGGTTCTGGATCCCTACAGTGGTGGTGTTTCTCTTGGCACCGACGAGTTGCAGCAACGATTGCGCGCGGCCGGCAGTCCCGGTGATGTCGATGACGCCATTCTCGGTCATTTGCTCAGTGCGGCAAGCAACAAGGAAATTCTCGGACGGATGCTGCGCAACCTCAAGGGCATTTACGTCGATCGCGGCGACTGGTTGCGTGCGCTCTCGGCCAGCGAACGTGTCATCGCGCTGACACCGGAAGACGCGGGCGAGGAATACCGTGACCGAGGCAGCATTTATCTGAAACTCGAATGCATCCGTGCTGCACTGGGGGATTTCAATACCTATCTGCGGCAGCGGCCGGGGGCGGCTGATGCCGATGCCATCAGCGCAGAAATCGCTGAACTTGCGCCGCGTGTGGCGCGCCTGAACTGAGGAAGTCATGGCCGTCAATCCGCGATGCATCGTGCGTAAATCGACAAAGGGGCGAAGCAGGGCGCCGCTGCTGTTTGTGCATGGCGCCTTTATCGGTGCGTGGTGCTGGGATGAACATTTTCTGCAGTATTTTGCGGATCGTGGCTACGATGCCTGGGCGATTGATTTACGTGGTCATGCTGACCATGAGGAAACAGCGGATCTTGCTTCCATTGATGATTACGTGGCGGACATGCTGCTGGCCGTGGAGCAAATCGCGGGATCGCCGGTTTTGATCGGCCATTCGATGGGCGCGATCGTCGTGCAGCGCGCCCTGCGCCGTGCGCAGGCGCGTGCGGTTTCCCTGCTGGCACCTGTGCCGCCGCACGGGCTGCTCGGCAGCAGTTTCATGCTTGCCGCAAAAAATCCTGAAATATTCAATGAAATCAATAAGATGCAGTTGTTTGACGGCATCGCCGGATCACCCGACATGCTGCGGCGGGCCATTTTTTCGCAACAACTGCCTGCCGCAGATGTAAAACGTTACTTGGCACGCATGCGTCATGAATCGCAGCGGGCCTTGTTCGATTTATCCTGGCCGCAGCACTTCTGGATCGAGCGGACGGCAATACCCGTGCAGGTCATCGGGGGTGCAGATGATCTGTTTTTCCCGCCTTCGCTGGTGGAGGAGACCGCCAGCCTGCATGGCGTCAAAGCCGAGATCGTTCCGGGCATGGCGCATGCCGTCATGCTGGATGTGAACTGGGAGCAGGCCGCGCAGCGCCTGTCCTCCTGGCTGGAGCAGGCGGTACGCTGATGCATCATGGACGCTTCACTGCGGCCCGGCTAAGCTGCGCAGTGTTGAATATCGAAATGTTGCGGGTGACCGCAAAGCGCAAGGAGGCAGGATGGACGCATATCTGTTGTGGGCCATAGCCGGAATCGTGCTGATCATCGTCGAGATGCTCACCGGCACGTTTTATCTGCTGGTCCTGGGCATCGCGGCGCTGGTGGCGGCAGCAGCGGCTTGGCTGGGCCAGTCTTTCTGGGTGCAGGCTGTGGTGACTGCGGCAGTGGCAATCGCCGGCGTGATCCTCGTCAACCGTTATCGCGGCAAGGGAACAACTGCGCCGCAACGCTCGCTTGATGTCGGACAGAGCGTGACCATCGAATCCTGGATCAGTGAAGCCGACGGACTGGCGCGTGTCAATTACCGCAACGCGCAATGGGAGGCGCGTGTCACCGGCGATCGCGTCCCTGGTGGCAAGGTGTTCTACATCCACGCCGTCGAGGGCAGTACCCTGCTGGTTTCACCGGCAAAACCCCAGTGATCAAATTCAAAACCAAAACACTGCATATTCTTGAGCAGCGAAAGGAGACCCCCTTGTTTCCAAAACTGATAGTCGTCATTTTCATCACCGGCCTGCTGGTCAGTTTTGATCAGAGTTCGCTCGCAGTACCTTTTTTTGTGATAGCGCTTGGCGTGGTGATTGCCATTGAATCGATTCGCCAGGTGCCACAGCAGATGGCCTGGGTGGTCGAGCGCCTGGGAAAATTCCATTCGGTGCTGCAGCCCGGTCTCAACGTCATCGTGCCCTTCCTCGACCGCGTGGCGTACCGCCATTCGCTGAAGGAAACCCCGCTGGATGTGCCGGAGCAGGTGTGCATCACGCGCGACAACACGCAGCTTGGTGTGGACGGGATCATTTATTACCAGGTCACTGATCCGGAACTGGCCTCATACGGGTCGTCCGATTACATTTCCGCGGTGACGCAGCTGGCGCAGACCACGCTGCGTTCGGAAATCGGCAAGATGGAACTCGACAAGACCTTCGAAAGCCGTGATGTCATCAACCGGCAAGTGGTGTCGGTGCTGGATGAGGCCGGCCGCACCTGGGGCGTCAAGGTGTTGCGTTACGAGATCAAGAATCTGACGCCGCCTGACGCAATTCTGCGTTCGATGCAGGCGCAGATTACTGCTGAACGTGAAAAACGTGCGCTGATCGCCAAATCAGAAGGCCAGCGTCAGGAGGAAATCAACCTCGCCGATGGTGAAAAACAGGCGGCCGTGCTCAAGTCGGAAGGCGACAAGACTGCTGCGATCAACCGGGCGCAGGGTGAGGCGGCGCGCATCCAGCTGATTGCCGAAGCGACAGCCGGTGCGATCAGTACTGTGGCCCGGGCTTTGAACAGCCCCGGCGGCAATCAGGCGGCCAATCTTGAAGTGGCAAAACAATATGTGAATGCGTTTGCCCATCTGGCACGCACCAACAACACGCTGATTGTTCCGGCCAATGTTGCCGACGTGGCAACACTGGTCAGCTCGGCCATGGCTGTGATGGATAACGTGAAAAAGGCGACACCCGCAGGCGCCGCCGGCAGCGTTACTGCTGCGGAGTAGACAGCCAGACCCGGACAGTCGGCGTCATTGCACGGCTGTCGGGGATGTTGAATTCTGGCCGCAACCTGAGTGTTTCTTCTTCAGCCGGAGTTGGCTGGCCGCTGACCAGTTCTGATTCGACCGCGGTGTCAGTGGCCAGGCGCAGGTTGACGCCACGAGCCGCAGGTTTGCCGGCGTCAGCGCCGTCATCTTTCTCGCGTGGCGGGTTGCCGTCATAAATCAGATTGCGGCGCCGCTGCAGGTAGGCATCGCGGAGAAATTCATATTCGTCGATTGCGGCAACTTCGAGCACTTTGCTCGCGTTCAGAAGTTCCGCGCGGCGTGTCACGAGGCGAAAGCCCTGAATGGCATTGCGGTCGCGATTCGGGTCGATATAACTGGTGGGGTCGGTTTCCCAATCGACAATACGGCCTGCAAAGTCGCGCACGGTATTGGGGCCGAGGAATGGCAGTACGAGGTAGGGGCCGTCGCCGACACCCCAATAGCCCAGGGTCTGTCCGAAGTCTTCATCGTTTTTTTCGATGCCCAATTCAGTCGCGACATCCATGACGCCGAGGACGCCGACCGTGGTGTTCACCATCACGCGGCTGATGTCGGAGAAAGCGGGGCCGATCTTGCCCTGCAGCAGATTGTTCAGTGCAACGACGATGTCATTGATGTTGCTGAATACGTTGCTGATGCCGGTGCGGACGAACGGCGGCAACACGGCCTGATATACCTCGGCCAGCGGTTTCATGACGACGGTATCGACACCATCATTGAATTTGTAGATGGCGCGGTTCATCGGTTCAAGCGGATCGCGCGGGTCACCCGTGCCGGTTGTGGCGCAGCCGCCCAGCATGACCATACTGGCGATTGCGCATATGGCGAAGAAGCGCGGGCGGGCAAGGCGAAACATGAAGCGATCCTTTTGCGAAGAATGTAGTGCTGCGGAAGATGTTGCGGAAATTCGTGATTCGTCATTATATACAACCATTTGCCTGCTGCGGGATGGTTGTGGTGTTCTTCGCAACAATGGTTCCGGATTGGTCGTAATGCCTTTGTTATACTCGATTCGTCTTGCGGGGCTGCCACTGGCGCCCCCGCTTTTATCCAGCTTGCGCAAGGAGTTGAGTGATGTTGCAGAAAGCCGATCCCGGATTCGATCTGAAAGACAAAAGCCTTTTCCATCAGCAGTGTTATATCGACGGTGCCTGGGTGGAAGCCGACGACAAGTCGACGATCACCGTGGTCAATCCGGCGACTGGTGTTCCGGTAGGTACTGTGCCGAAAATGGGCGTCGCGGAAACCCGCCGGGCGATCGAGGCGGCGAATGCTGCGTGGCCGGCTTGGCGCGCGAAAACGGCCAAGGAACGTTCGATCATCCTGCGCAAGTGGTTCGAACTGATGATGGCCAACCAGGAAGACCTGGCCAAGTTGATGACCGTGGAGCAGGGGAAACCGGTCGCGGAATCACGCGGCGAGATCGCTTATGGCGCCTCCTTTATTGAATGGTTTGCCGAAGAAGGCAAGCGTATTTATGGCGATACCATTCCGACCCATGCGCCGGACAAGCGCATCGTCGTGATCAAGCAACCGATCGGCGTGTGCGCGGCGATTACGCCGTGGAATTTCCCCAACGCAATGATCACCCGCAAAGCCGGTCCGGCGCTGGCCGCCGGTTGCACGATGGTGATCAAGCCCGCCTCACAGACGCCGTATTCGGCGCTGGCGCTGTGTGAACTCGCCGAGCGCGCCGGTATTCCCAAAGGCGTGTTGTCGGTGGTCACCGGTTCCGCCGGCCCGATCGGCAAGGAACTGACCACCAACTCGCTGGTGCGCAAGTTCACCTTCACTGGCTCTACGGAAATCGGCAAGCTGCTGATGCAGCAGTGCGCGACCACGGTGAAAAAAGTTTCGTTGGAGCTCGGTGGCAATGCGCCGTTCATCGTGTTTGACGATGCCGATCTGGCGTCGGCGGTTGAAGGCGCGATGGCCTCGAAATTCCGCAACACCGGCCAGACCTGCGTTTGTGCCAACCGCATCTTTGTGCAGGACGGCGTGTACGACAAATTCTCGAAAATGCTCTCCGAGCGCGTCAGCCAGATGAAAGTCGGCAACGGTCTTGAAGACGGCAATCTGCAGGGCCCGCTGATCGACATGAAAGCCGTGGAAAAAGTCGAAGAGCATATTGAAGACGCTCTGGCCAAAGGCGCGAAAGTGCTCACCGGCGGCAAGCGTCATGAAAAGGGCGGCCAGTTCTTCCAGCCCACCGTGCTCGCCAACGTCACCACCGACATGAAAGTCACCCACGAAGAAACCTTCGGCCCGGTGGCGCCGCTGTACCGCTTCAAGACCGAAGAAGAACTGCTGAAGCTGGCGAACAACACCGAATACGGTCTGGCCTCGTACTTCTACAGCCGTGACATCGGCCGCATCTGGCGCATTGCCGAAGGTCTTGAGTCGGGGATCGTCGGCATCAACGTCGGCATCATCTCCAATGAGATTGCGCCTTTCGGCGGCATCAAGGAGTCGGGCATCGGCCGTGAAGGTTCGAAGTAC
>CAMAYE010000157.1 GCA_945862135.1 Bordetella parapertussis | reverse complement strand
GTCAACGGCTCGGGCAAATCCAGCCTGCTCAAGATCATGGCCGGTGTCGACAAGGAATACGACGGCGAAGCGACGCCGATGCCGAATCTGAACATCGGCTTTCTGCAGCAGGAGCCGCAGTTGAACCCCGAACAGACTGTCCGCGAAGCGGTGGAAGAAGGCCTCGGCGAAGTGTTCAACGCGCAGAAAAAGCTTGATGAGATTTATGCCGCTTACGCCGAGCCTGATGCGGATTTCGACAAACTCGCCGCCGAGCAGGCCAAGTACGAAGCGCTGCTGTCGAATGCCGGCTCCGATACTGAGCACCAGCTGGAGATCGCTGCCGACGCACTGCGCCTGCCGCCGTGGGATGCGAAGATCGACAAGCTGTCGGGCGGTGAGAAGCGCCGCGTCGCGCTGTGCCGTCTGCTGCTGTCCAAACCCGACATGCTGCTGCTTGATGAACCGACCAACCATCTGGATGCGGAAAGCGTCGACTGGCTGGAGCAGTTCCTGCATCGTTTCCCCGGCACGGTCGTTGCGGTAACCCACGATCGTTACTTCCTCGACAACGCCGCGGAATGGATTCTGGAACTGGATCGTGGCTCGGGTATCCCGTGGAAAGGTAATTACAGTTCCTGGCTGGAACAGAAGGAAGACCGTCTGCAGAAGGAAGAGGCGACCGAGTCTGCACGGCAGAAGGCGCTGAAAAAGGAACTGGAGTGGGTGCGCCAGAACGCCAAGGGCCGTCAGGCGAAATCGAAGGCGCGGATTGCGCGTTTCGAGGAACTGTCATCGTACGATTACCAGCAGCGCAACGAGACCCAGGAAATTTTTATTCCGGTGGCTGATCGCCTCGGCGAGCAGGTCATCGAATTCAAGGATGTGTCCAAGGGTTTCGGCGACCGTCTGTTGATCGACAAGCTGACGTTCTCGATTCCGCCGGGCGCCATCGTCGGCATGATCGGCCCCAACGGCGCCGGCAAATCGACACTGTTCAAGATGATTACCGGCAAGGACAAGCCGGATTCCGGCGAGGTGGTGATCGGTTCCACGGTGAAGCTGGCGGTGGTTGACCAGTCGCGCGACGCGCTGCCCGATGACAAGACTGCATGGGAAGCGATTTCCGGCGGGCTCGACATCATCAACGTCGGCAAATTTGAGATGCCGTCACGCGCCTATCTCGGTCGTTTCAATTTCAAGGGCCAGGACCAGCAGAAAAAAGTCGGCACGCTGTCCGGCGGTGAGCGCGGCCGCCTGCATCTGGCGCAGACCCTGCTCACCGGCGCCAATGTATTGCTGCTTGACGAACCGTCCAATGACCTCGACGTCGAAACGCTGCGCGCGCTGGAAGATGCGCTGCTCGAATTCGCCGGCTGCGTGTTGGTGATCTCGCATGATCGCTGGTTCCTCGACCGTATCGCCACGCACATCCTCGCGGCGGAAGGTGATTCGCAGTGGACCTTCTTTGCCGGCAACTATCAGGAATACGAAGCCGACAAGCGCAAGCGCCTGGGTGAAGAAGGCGCCAAGCCGAAGCGGTTGCGTTATAAGCCGCTGAAGCTGTGATTTCATAAGTATTTGTTTTTATTAGTAAATATGGCGCCCTCGGGCGCCATATTTATTTGCTGCTGTTGATTTGCGGTTTCAGCCGCGTCCGGCGTACGGCATGTCAGTGGCCATCACCATCAGGTGATAGATGTTGACGTTGAGCGGCTGGTTGGCCATGAACAGCACCGACTTCGCAACGTCGGTGACGTCGATCATCGATTCCGGCTTGATCGTGCCGTCGGCTTGTTTAACACCCTTGGCCATGCGTGAGGCGAGTCCGGTCATCGCATTGCCGACATCGACCTGGCAGCAGGCGATGTTGTATTTGCGGCCGTCGAGCGAGATGGTGCGCGTCAGTCCCGAGATCGCGTGTTTGGTCGCGGTATAGGGTGCCGAGTCCGGTCGCGGTGCATGCGCCGAGATCGAACCGTTGTTGATGATGCGGCCGCCTTGCGGGTCCTGCGCCTTCATCATGCGGAAGGCAGCCTGTGCGCAGAGGAAGGAGCCGTTGAGGTTGGCATCAACCACGGATTTCCATTTGTCGTAAGGCAGGTCTTCGAAGGGCACGCCTGGTGCGTTCTGTCCGGCGTTGTTGAACAGCATGTCGAGACGACCGAAACGTTTCTGTACTTTCTCGAACAATGCAGTGACCGCCTGCGGATCGCCGACATCGGTGGCCACAGCAAGACCGCGTGATGCATCACTGCCGGCTTCGGCGAGTGCGGCGTCCAGTGCGTCCTGACGGCGGCCGGCGAAAGCGACGCTCCAGCCGTCTTTCAGCAAGGCGTGTGCCGTGGCTTTGCCGATGCCGCTGCCGGCGCCGGTGATGACGGCAACTTTGGAAGGACTGCTCATTTTCATACTCCTTGGGTTGTCATGACGTCTCAGTGATCCGAGGCGATGCTGAAACGGTTGCGACCGCCGGCTTTGGCTTTGTACATCTCCATGTCCGCCCGCGCCAGGAGTTGTGTGGCGTGATCGGCATGCAGCGGCGCAAACGCGACCCCGATGCTGGCGCTGACGGCGACGCGCTGGTCTTCGCCGACATTCATCGGTTCGGTAATGGCAGCCATCAGCTTGCCCAGAACGAATTCCATGCTGCCCGTTTCGCGCAGGTCTTCCAGCAGGATGACAAATTCGTCGCCGCCGAGTCGAGAGACCGTGTCGGATTCGCGGACAATGTCGCTGATACGTTTGGCAATGGTCACGAGCAGATCGTCGCCGACCGCGTGTCCGTGGTTATCATTGATCGGTTTGAAATTGTCGAGGTCGATCAGCATCAGCGCAATGCTGTCGCCGGTGCGGCGGGCGCGGGCGATGGCGCGTTCGATGCGGTCGTTGAGGAACATGCGGTTGGACAGGCCGGTCAGCGGGTCCTGCATCGCCAGCCGCCGCAGTTCGCGCTCTTTTTCCAGCAGCAGATTGTTTGCGGTTTCAAGTTCATTGGTGCGTTCGGCGACGCGGTGCTCGAGTTCCTGCTCCGACCGTCGCAGGTTTTCAAGAAGCTGCGTGTTGGCATGCAGCGCGGCAGCATCGGATTGTGTTTTTTCACGGCGCATCGTGTTGATGCGGTCAGCCATGGCGAAGGAGAGCAACAGAAGTTCAATGGCTGAACCGATTTGCATCGAATAAAGCGTGAACGTGGTTGTCGGCATCAGTCCGAATACGCGCAATCCCTGCACGGCGACGCCCAGCAGCAGCGCGAACCATGACAACAGGAAATAGCGTCCACCGGGGTGCCCCTGGCGCACGCTGTGCACTCCGGTGATCACCGCGATAGCCGAGAACGCCACGCCGAAGACCGACACGATGATGGCAACCGGACGGTAGCTCAGGAACAAGGGCAGCGAGATGGCGAACAGGAAGCAGGCCAGACAAAGCAGGATCAGTCGGTCATGCAGGGGGGATCTTTTTCGTGTGCTCAGGAACAGGCGCATGAATATCGCGCCGGTGAGTCCGGTGAGCGCCATGCCGACAGGCAGGGCAATGTCGCCCCACTTCGGATAATCGCCCCACAGGAACTGGTTGCCGAAGCCGTTCATCGACAACTGTCCTATCGCCATTGAAACGGTGAAAGCAACGTAGGCGATGAAGGTTGGTTCCCGGGTGCTGAGGAACAGGAGCAGGTTGTAGAGGCCGAGCGCGAGCAGCATGCCGTAATAAAGGCTCAGCAGGGTGTAGGTGATGCGGTCTTCACGGGCAAGGGCTTCAGGCTGCCACAGTGTTACGGGCAGTGTGACCGTGCCTTCGGTGGTGACGCGCAGGTAAATGGTTTGGGTGTCGCCCGCAGCGAGTGTTACCGGAAATACCAGATTGCGGTGAGGGTAGGGGCGTTCAGAGAACGCCTTGATGTCTCCCGCCATCTGTCTCTCGTATGTGCCGTCGGTGCGCCGGGTGAACACTTCCACGCAGTCAATCGATGAGTAACCGATTTCGAGCAGCCAGCGGCCTGCGGCTGCGGGATCGACGGAAAGGGGCAGCGCAAACCACCAGGCTGATTTGGAGAAGCTGTAGTTCACTTCGCCAAGCGCCTTGTCGGGTAATGCCGGATGAAAACGTGCGGAATTGACCGGGTTTACGACATCCTCGATCTGAAGCTTGTGTGTGGGATCTTCCAGCGCCAGCAGTGCGTGGGCTGCCTGTTGGCGCTCGGTGCCTGCAAGCAGTCGAAGTCCATCGTGGCTTGCGGCAGCACCTCCGGTGATGAGCAAAAACGCCAGAGCTGCCGCAAGACGGCATAGGGTTTGAACCACTTGCTTTTGGCTCATCCTGTACTAATTCACAGATTGTTTTATTTGACCCACGAATCGCGCAGGGTCACCGCACGATTGAATACCGGCTTGCCCGGAGCCGAGTCGCCGGTATCGACGACGAAATAGCCGTGACGTTCAAATTGAAAACGCTCACCGGGTTTTGCAGCAGCCAGCGCAGGCTCGAGCTGGGCCGTAATGTTCTTGACGGAATCCGGATTGAGATCCAGCAGGAAATCGCGACCCCCCGCACCGGGATGCGCATCCTTGAACAGCCGGTCATAAAGTCGCACCTCGGTGGACTGCGCGTGTGCGGCGCTGAGCCAGTGGATGTTGCCTTTGACCTTGACCGAGTCGGCACCGGGCGTGCCGGACTTGGTTTCCGGGATGTATTCGCAATGCACCTGGGTCACGCGTCCTGCATCGTCCTTTGTGCAACCCGTGCATTTGACGACATAGCCGTAACGCAGGCGCACGCTGTTGCCGGGGAACAGACGGAAAAAACCTTTCGGCGGTTCTTCGGCAAAGTCCTCGCGCTCGATCCACAGCTCGCGCGACAGCGGTACCACGCGTTTGCCCAGATCGGGTTTCTGCGGGTGATTGGGGGCGAAGCAGTCTTCCTGCTGGCCTTCGGGATAGTTGTCGATGATCAGTTTGACCGGGTCGAGCACGGCGATGCGCCGCTCGGCGATTTCATTCAGGTGATCGCGCATGCAGTCTTCGAGCACCGAGTATTCAATCCATGAATCGGCTTTCGATACGCCGATGCGGTCGGCAAACAGACGAAAACCTTCGGGGGTGTAGCCGCGGCGGCGCGCGCCGGCCAGAGTCGGCAGGCGTGGGTCGTTCCAGCCGCTGACGTGTTTTTCGTCGACCAGCTGGATCAGTTTGCGTTTGGAGAGCACGACATAGGTCAGGTTCAGCCGCGCGAACTCGATCTGCTGCGGCAGAGGACGCGCGAGCAGACCGCCGTCGGCGAGTTTGCCGAGCAGCCAGTCGTAAAACGGCCGCTGGTCTTCGAATTCCAGCGTGCAGATCGAATGGGTGATCTGCTCCAGCGCATCCTCGATCGGATGGGCGAAGGTGTACAGCGGATAAATGCACCAGGCATCGCCGGTGCGGTGATGCGTGGCCTTGCGGATGCGGTAGATCACCGGATCGCGCATATTGATATTGGGTGAAGCGATATCGATTTTCGCGCGCAGCACCATTGCGCCGTCTGCATGTTTGCCGTCGCGCATTTCAGCGAAGCGGGCCAGCGACTCGGCGGGCGGGCGTTCACGCCACGGTCCGGGTTTACCCGGCTCGGTCAGCGTACCGCGGTTGGCGCGCATTTCCTCGGCGCTTTGTTCATCGACATAGGCGTGGCCGGCGCTGATCAGGTATTGCGCCGCCTCGTACATGTCATCGAAATAATCGCTGGCGAAATAACCGTTCGGGCCCCAGTCGAATCCCAGCCATTGCACCGCATCGCGGATGGAGTCGACGTATTCCTGCTCTTCTTTTTCCGGATTGGTGTCATCAAAACGCAGATGGCAGAAACCGCCGTAATGCAGCGCGAGGCCGAAGTTCAGGCAGATCGATTTGGCGTGCCCCAGATGCAGGTAACCGTTGGGCTCGGGTGGGAAACGCGTACGAATCTTCGCGCCATCAATGGGTGCGCCGGCATGCACGCGCGCCGGACCTGGTTTGCCGCCCCAGGTACGGGTGGCGTATTTGCCGGCGGCCAGATCGGCGTCGATATGACTGCGGATGAAGTTCGATGTCGACGCAACAGCTTCCGCGCCGGGTTTCGCGTTTTTCGCCATGCTTGGGGAGGAGGTATTGCTGATTAAAGCAGCTGATTAAAGCGGCATTTTAACCCGTGCCGACCGTGCGGGCTTCAGCGATTTGCCAGATATCGGGTCGGCAACACGCGCTCGCTGAAATTGCGGTCCTTGCGGGTCAGCCGCCAGCCGCGTCCGGGTTTGTGATTGGACACCACTTTCGCCAGTTTGCTGTCGATGAAATGCAGCGCGACACCATCGTCCGCGGCATAACCTTCTGCAATCGCGCCACGGGCGACCATCTTGCGATAGGTCGGCCGACGCAGCGGTTCGCTGTTGTAATGCGGGCAGTTGCTGCCCGGAAGAAAGCCCAGACAGTCCAGCGCGGTCAGTGGCCCGGCAATCGAATCGGTGATGCCCTGTTCGAACCAGCAGATCGAACCCGCGCTCCAGCCGCCGAGCACAATGCCTTGCTGCCAGGCGTTGCGCAGGTGGATATCCAAACCCCAGTCGCGCCATACCGCGAGCATGCTGCGCGTGTTGCCGCCGCCGACAAAGATCGCATCCTGTTCCATCACAAAGGATTCGAGGTCACGCGACGTGCGCGCAAACAGCGGCAGATGCACCGGCTTGCAATTGAACTGGCCGAAGCCGGCATAAAAGCGCAGCCGCCCGGCATCGGCGTCGCCATGCGCAGTGCCGATGAAACAGACCTTGGGTTTGCGTTTGCCGGTCTGTTTGAGGAAGTAGTCGACCAGCAGCAGGTTGTCGAGTTCGAGCGGCAGCGCGGCGCCACCGATGGCAATGATCTGGGTTTTCATGGATTCTAGGGTCGGGGTTATCTATGGCCGCGGTAGGTCAGCAATACGGCGGCCGATACCGGGAAGCTTACCGGTTCCAAGCGGCGGCGGTGCAGCCCCGTTTCGTTGCGGATGAGAGAGTCAGAAAAAAGCCCGGCGGGTGCCGGGCTTTGTCCGATGCGGCGTGCCGCTGATTATTTTTTGACCGGGCAGGTGTTGAGGCCAACCAGCATGTATGCCGGGCACCAGCCCAGAGTACCGGTCAGCAAGGGCACGATGCCGATCAGACCCCACCAGCGAGCCGGACCTTCAAGAATGAAAATCAGTGAGAGCAGGGCGAGTCCTGCGACGATGCGTAAAACCTTGTCGATGCCGCCTACGTTTGTTTTCATGATGGGATCCTTTTGATTGCACATGGCACTTGCCATGAGCGTCATCGTGAACTTATCGGCGGGTCTTGTATGTAACCCAGGTCACATATGTAACTTATTGTTTTTATGGATTATTTGTTGTCATCGACCAACCGTCGCAGGCCATCGGTGTCGGTGATGTCGATCTGCTCGCGAGCCAGCCTGACCAGACCGCGATCAGCAAAACTGCCGAGCAGGCGGCTGACGATTTCGCGCACGCTGCCGAGTTCATCGGCGATGGCTTGGTGAGTTGTGCGTAAGGTTGGCGCACGCTCCAGCAACAGCGCTGCAAGGCGCTGGTCCAGGCGGTGAAAGGCGACTTCTTCAACCAGCAGCATCAGTTCGGAGAGGCGTGCTCCAAATAATTCAAAGATATGGCGACGGAATGGTTCATGTCGTGCGAGCAGTTGCTCAAACAGCGGCAGGGGTACGGCGACCAGCATGACTGCGGTTTCGGCGATGCCGGTGGCGGCATAGTCGATATGGCCGAGCAGGCAGCCGCTGGTGAGCACGCAACTCTCGCCGGGGGTGACGCGATATAGCAGGATCTCGCGCCCCTGCGCGCTGATTTTGGAGACGCGTATGGAGCCATCGAGTACCAGCGGGAAAGCCGAGCATTGCGCATGCTCGTCAAACATCCGGGTGCCTGCAGGTACCTGCAGGACCTTTGTTTCCCGCCGCAGGCGTTCAATGCAATCGGGTGGTACGTCCCGCAGTGGCGGAAACAGCTGCAGGGCGCGTTCAATGGGATCAAAGTCGGGTTGCACCATATGCCGATTCTAGCTGACAGGCTGGAATTGAAGGCTGCGTCGCGGCTCGGGCACGCAATCGGCTATGCTACGGGCCGCGATGAATACCATGGCATTTCAAACCCTTCGTGCTCTGGCCGATGGCGCTTTCCATTCCGGCGAGGACATTGCGCGCACACTTGGCGTGACGCGCAGTGCAGTCTGGTATGGCATCCGTGATATCAGCGGTGCCGGATTCACGATTGAAAAGGTGCGCGGACGCGGTTACCGGCTTGCGCAGCCGGTATCTCTGCTCAATGCAGTTGTTGTGCAGCAGTTGCTTGCCGACGCGCCTCTCGCTGTTGAAATCTGCGACACGCTGGACTCCACCAATACCCGGCTGATGCAGCGGGCGGCGCAGGGTGCACGCAGCGGCCTTGCACTGGCGGCTG
>CAMAYE010000156.1 GCA_945862135.1 Bordetella parapertussis | reverse complement strand
GCGGGTGGAATATGCGCCATGAATTACGCCGTCTTCGGACCGAGGCCGGGGTCGTAGTACCCGCCAGCCATGGTGCCGTCGGCGGCCTTGCCGATGATGCCGTGCGACAGATCCTTCACTGCAAAAAACATTGCATCCTCTTCCGGCATCGCGATCGTGTAATGCACGATGTTCGCCGGAAAATACAGCAGCGTGCCGGGACCGCAGATCTGCTCGGGGCCGTCGCCGACCTTGACCCGCATCTGGCCCTTGACGATGTAATTCCACTGTTCATTCGGATGCAGATGCGGGCGCGAACCGGTGCCTTTTTCCTTGGTCACCAGCGTACATTGCATGCGTTCGCCCTCAATCACCGGGCCCATCGCGGTGGAATAGCCGGTACCGGCTTCAATCTTGTCCATCTCCATCATCTGGAAAATGAACTTGCCGTTGCCGCCCTTGATGGCGCCCTTGGTCTTGGTTTCTGCTTCTGCTGCCATGAACGGCTCCTGTTCTACGTCTAGGCGGACGCCCGAAACAAGCCACCGTTCGGGCTGAGCCTGTCGAAGCCCGCCCTTCGACAAGCTAAGGGCGAACGGATTGTGTATTTCAGTGATTCAGATCACGGCCTTGAGACCGGCCTGTTCGGCGCCATAAGCGCAGCAGGCTTCATCTTCATCACCGGTACCGCCACTGGCGCCGGCAGAACCCACAATATTGCCCGCGGCATCCTTGATCAGCACGGCGCCGGTCTGCGGCAGAAACTTGCCCTGGGCCGTTGCCGCCAGCGTGATCATGAAATTGGGGTTTTCCTTGGCACGGCCGGCCAGCGCGCGGCTTGAAGCACCCATCGCGACTGCGCCCCAGGCTTTGCCCAGTGCCACATCAAAACGGAACATCGACGCATTGTCCTGACGCTGCGCGGCAACGATATGACCGGAAGGATCGAGCACCACAACGGCCAGCGGGTTCACTTTCATTTCCTTCGCCTTGGCGAAGGCTTTTTCAATAAGGGTGTTGGCCTGCTGCAGGGTGATTTTCGACATGATTCCTCCGAGTATTAATGATGGGTAACCGGGATGACCGCGACCGCAGCAATAATGCCGGGGCGGAATGGCGCTGGGCACTATACCAAATGCCGCCGCGCCAGTGTCAACGCGGTGCAGGCCCTCCACGCAGGGTCCACTGCTCGTCTACAATGCGCGAACCGCGTAACAGCCACTGACAATCACAACAACCCGCGGACCGACCACCCGGAGAGGATGTACCCGAACCATTTCATGCAGCGCCCCGTGCCCGAGGCCGCATCCTGGGCGCTGACGCGCTTTACCCGGCTGATCACCGGCGCCCAGGCGCGCTGGCTTGGTTGCGCGCCGGTGCCGGTGCAGCGCATCTATTTCGGCAACCACAACAGTCACGCCGATTTCGCATTGATCTGGGCCTCTCTGCCCACGCCGCTGCGGCGGATAACACGCCCGGTTGCCGGCGCGGACTACTGGAACGCCAGTCCACTGCGCCGTTACATCATTCATGAAGTGCTGCACGGCGTGGTCATTGAACGCGGCCGTGAAGGCAGCACGGTAGAACCAGTGGATGTGATGGCGGCTGCACTGGAAAGCGGCGATTCGCTCATTCTGTTCCCTGAAGGCACCCGCAACACCACCGAAGAACGGTTGCTGCCGATGAAGAGCGGCATCTACCACCTTGCGCAAAAGTGTCCGCACATCGACCTGGTGCCGGTGTGGATGGACAATCTGGGCCGCCTGCTGCCCAAGGGCGAAATCGTACCGGTGCCCTTGCTGTGCTCGATCAGTTTCGGCGCTCCCCTGCGAATCCAGGAAGGCGAGGGCAAGGATGCATTCCTCGCGCGCATCCGTGATGCCCTGCTCGCCACAATGAATGCGGCGCGGCCGCCCGAGACATGACTCATTTCCAGGGCACCCTGCTGATTGCCGCCGGCGTATTCACGCTGTTGATCGCGGTATCCGCGCTGGGCGCATGGCTCAAGCTTGTGCGCGCGGAAGGACGGCCACACGCACTGATCGACAACATGAACCTGCGCATCCAGGCCTGGTGGGCAATGACCATCACCATCGGGCTGGCATTGCTCGCAGGGCGCATCGGGGTCGTGGTGCTGTTTGCTTTCGTTTCATTTACCGCGCTACGTGAATTCCTGACCATCGCGCCGACACGGCGCGGCGATCACCAGTCGCTGGTGATGGCGTTTTTTGTGGCGCTGCCCTTCCAGTATTTCCTGATCGGCGTGGAATGGCACGATTTTTATGAGGTGTTCATTCCTGTCTACGCCTTTCTGTTCCTTCCGATCCTGTCTGCAGTGAAGTCGGACACACGCAACTTCATGGAACGCACCGGCACCATCCAGTGGGGCCTGATGGTCACGGTGTTCTGCATTTCACACATACCAGCGTTGCTCAATCTCCAAATCCCCGGTCATGAGCATCGCAATGCATTCCTGATCGTGTTCCTGGTGCTGATCGTTCAGGGCGGCGACATTCTTCACCACATCTGCAGCAGGCTCTTTGGCAAACACCAGATTGCGCCGCAGGTATCGCCAAGCAAGACCGTCGAGGGTTTTGTCGGCGGCATCGCCACGGCTGTCGTTTTGGGCGCGCTGCTTTCATGGATGACACCGTTCTCGCCCGGCGAAGCCGCTCTGGTATCACTGGCCACCACGCTGATGGGATTTTTCGGCGGCCTTGTGTTGTCGGCGATGAAGCGTGATCGCGGCGTCAAAGACTGGGGCGGCAACATTGAAGGCGGCGGCATGCTGGATCGTGTCGCTTCAGTGTGTTTTGCGGCACCGGTTTACTTTCATATCGTCCGGCACTGGTGGTCAACATAATCTATTTTGTGAAATAGATTTGGATCTGCAGAATGACCACGCAAACAAAATGTGTTGTCTGCAATATCATCACAACCGGTTGTATTAATTGTACTTTTTATATCCCTCCTGACTTCGGAATCCGCACGAACTTATCAGTTTGTTAGGTTTGTGCAGCTTAACGGCCATCAGTAACTTAGGCCGCGTATCTGAAACAGGGGTCCTTCACATGCGCCGCTTCAAAACGCGGCGCGTATGCAAACCACGAGTCGATCCGAACGGGTTCAACGAAACCCGGCGACATCAATCGGCGGCACGCGTGAGTCACCCCTGGCTCGGCACTGAACAACAAAAAGCAGCCGGATACCGCATTGCGGCGGGCACATGCGCAAGCCCGCTTGTCTTTACGATTTGCACAGGGAGATCGGGGTATGAGCGCAACAGCAGAACACGACGGCGTCAAGGTACTGATCATTGACGACAGCAACACCATCCGGCGCAGCGCAGAGCTTTTCCTGCGTCAGGCGGGCTATGAAGTCATTCTCGCCGAGGATGGTTTTGATGCCCTTTCGAAAATCAGCGATCACCAGCCCAGCATCATTTTTGTCGATGTCATGATGCCCCGGCTTGATGGTTACCAGACCTGCGCACTGATCAAGCAGAACCCTGTTTACCGCAGCACACCCGTCATCATGCTGTCGAGCAAGGACGGCCTTTTTGATCGTGCGCGCGGCCGCCTCGCCGGCTCAGACCGCTATCTGACCAAACCCTTCAACAAGGACGGCCTGATCAGCGCAGTCATGGATTACACCCGGAACGCTGTCCCCGCCTGACCACTAATCCCCGCAGGAGAAATCAACATGCCCATCAAGAACATCCTCGTCGTAGACGATTCCGCAACCGACCGCCAGCACCTCACCGACATGCTGGTCAAAAACGGTTACCAGGTCTACGGCGCCGACAGTGCTGTTGACGGACTGAACAAGGCCAGACAACTGCAGCCCGACCTCGTGCTGATGGACATCGTGATGCCTGGCCAAAATGGCTTCCAGGCCACACGTGCGCTGACACGGGATGACGGCACACGTCACATCCCGGTCATCATCTGTTCATCGAAGGGCCAGGAAACAGACAAGGTCTGGGGACTGAGGCAGGGTGCGCGGGATTACGTCGTCAAGCCGATCACGCAGTCTGATCTGCTGTCCAAGATTTCGTCGCTGGGCTGACATGACAACCTCGTCCTCGCTGCGCGACTACCAACGCACGCTTTCGGCGCGTCTGGTCAATCCGGATGCCGCCCAGTCGGCTTCCAAACTCGGCGTCCAAGTGGGCTCGACCCGCTGGCTGATCGATCTTGCCGACACCGCCGAAGTCATTCCAGCTCCCGCACTGGCGCAGGTGCCTCTGACAATAAACTGGTTTCTCGGCGTCACCAGCGTCCGCGGCAACCTCTACAGCGTGGTCGATTTTCGCGGATTCACCGAAGGTATTGCCACGGTGCCCGGCGAGCAATCGCGCCTGCTGCTGCTCGCCGACAAATACCGCATTTTCAGCGGGCTGCTGGTCGATCGCATTCTCGGCCTGTACCGCGACGATCAATTGCAGTCTGTCGGTGGTGATGATGCATCGCCGTGGGCCGATGCGCGGGTCATCGATGAACGTTCACAGCCTTGGCTGCATCTCGGTGTACGCCGGCTCATTGCGCATCCCGACTTTCTGCAGGTCGGCGCGTGAACGCCACGGCTCGATAACCATTAATTAACCGTCATAACCATTACATGCAAAACCGGGGTTCAACATGAAAATTCTGCAAGCGCTGTCATTCCGCAAATTCTTCAGCGAAGCCGGGTCTGCCGCAACGGGATCACGACCCGTCACGCAATCCATCGCCCGAAGCCTTCCGGTCATCGGACAATGGCCGGTCGCGCGCCAGTTCCAGATGCTGCTGGCCTTGCTCGCCGGACTGCTGCTCACGGCCGCATTGCTGGTCGCGCTGCACAACCGCGAGGCTGCGCAAAAAGCCGTTTATGTATCGACCGCGACCGAAATGCAGATGCTGTCGCAGCGCATGGCCAACAGCGCGCAGCAGGCGGCGCAGGGCGTGCCATCCGCATTTCCACAGTTACGGGAAAGCCGTGATCAATTCACCGCCGATCTGCGTCTACTGCAGGACGGCGGTGAGCGTAGCGGGGTCTCGGTTGCCTCCTCGCCGGATTCGGCCCAGAGCGCATTGGCGCAACTTGCAAAAGAATGGGCGCCGGTTGAGAAAAACATCAGCCTGATCCTCGGCCAGCAGCGCGGACTGACTGAACTGAAGAAACTCGAGGCCACCATCCAGAAGGCCGCGCCCGAGCTATCGCTGCTTGCGCAGCAACTAGCAGTGGCCGCGATTGACGGCCGGGAACCCTACAGCACCGTCACCTTTGCCCGCCAGTTGCATGCGGACGTGACAAACTTCGATTTCATCAATGCGCTGCGCCAGTTGTCGACTGAAAACCCGAACCCGCAAGTCGCGCTGAATCTCGGCAGCAACACCCGGCAGTACCAGCGTACGTTGAATGCACTCCTCGGCATTTCGGGCGATAACAGCGGTGTACGCGCGATCAGCAATCCCGTGGCACGGAGTAAAGCTGAAGAACTGAACAAGGTATTCTCGCCATTTGCCAATGGCGTTCAGACCATCATTGCTTCGATGGCGGACCTTGCCCGCGCAAAACAGGGCAGTCGTGAAGTGTATGCCGCCAGCGAAAGCCTGCTCCGCCAGCCGGTGCAACTGACCGCGCTCTACCAGATGCATTCGACGCTGCAGAATCTCTATTTTGTTGGCGCCCTGGTGTTTGCACTGCTCGCGTTGTGTTGCCTGTTTCTTCTCGGCCGGGTCTTTCTGGACGACGCACGCCGTCGCGCGTTGCAGAGTGAAGAGGAAAACCGGCGTAATCAGGAAGCCATCCTGCGTCTGCTTGATGAAATGGGCAAGGTGGCCGATGGCGACCTGACTGTGCAGGCGAAGGTTACAGAGGATGTGACAGGCGCCATTGCCGACTCGATCAATTTCACGATCGAACAGGTTCGCGGCCTTGTCAGCGGCATCACGCGGGCGGCAGATCAGGTGACCCACGCCACCGGCAACGCGCAGAAAATCGCCAACCAGCTGCTCACAGCCAATCAGAAACAGTCCGCGGAAATCCAGTCGACCGGACAGTCGGTGCTGTTGATCGCACCGTCCATCAACCCGGTCTCGGACAACGCCACACAATCGGCAAAGGTCGCGCAGAACTCGCTCAGCGCTGCAGAAAAAGGCTCGCAGGCGGTGCAGAATGCAATTCGCGGCATGGACGAAATCCGCGAACAGATCCAGGAAACTTCCAAGCGCATCAAACGCCTTGGCGAAAGTTCGCAGGAAATCGGCGAAATCGTGCAGTTGATTACCGGCATCACCGAACAAACCAACGTGCTTGCGCTGAATGCTGCGATTCAGGCGGCCTCGGCGGGCGAAGCCGGTCGCGGCTTTGCGGTAGTTGCGGAGGAGGTGCAGCGCCTGGCCGAACGTTCTGCCGAGGCGACCAAACACATCACCGAAATCGTCAAAAGCATTCAGCAGGACACCCAGAACACCGTGGAGGCCATGGAGCGCAGCACCCAGGGTGTGGTGGAAGGCGCAAAAGTGGCCGACGAAGCCGGACAGGCGCTGCACGAGATTGAAGCAGTTTCGACCCGGCTCGCCGAACTGATCGGTGCGATCTCGAATGCCACGCAGGAACAGGCCAAATCTGCCGCGCAGGTGGCCGCCAGCATGAAGGGCATTCTCAATATCACGCAGCTCACCACGGCGGGCACGCAGAAGACCGCGCACTCGGCGAGAGAGTTGATCACGCTGGCGACCGAACTCAAACACTCGGTTTCCGGTTTCAAACTTGCCTGACCAAAGACATCGCAAGTCCTGAACTCGCACAAAAGGCCTGCCGCCATGCCTACCCCGCTCGCTCCGCCGCTGTCCTGGGTCAAACCGGAAGTGGATTTCGCCCTCAAATCCGTGAGGGAAAACATCGCGCAATTCATGTCGCGTCCCGATGAGATCACGCTGCTTGAGCAGTGCCCCCGGCAACTTCATCAGGTTACCGGCGCGATGAACATCCTCGGCCTGAACGGCGTGGTTGGTTTCTGTGAATCAATGGAACACGCCTTCTCTGACGTTACCGCAGAACCGCGCACATCAGCGGTGGGTACGCTCGACCGCGCGGTATTGGCGCTGAAAGAATTCATTGATGGACTGGCCAAGGGCGAAGCGAATGCCCCGATCAAACTGTTTCCGGTGTATCGCGAGATCTCGACCCTGCACGGCAGAAAGGATGTGTCGGAAAAAGACCTGTTTTTCCCCGATCTCACACCCATGGCGCCGGCACATCCGGCAGCCACCGCCGTAGCCGCGCCGAAACTGCCATCAATCCTGACGACCCAGCGCTCACGCTTCCAGCGCGGTCTGCTCGCGGTGCTGCGCGATCCGGAAAACCGCGATGGGCTCAAAGACATGCGCCATGCGCTCGAAGCCCTTGACATGCTTGCGGCGCAACTGCCTCCGCCGCGTTCACTGTGGTGGGCCGCCACGGGATTGCTCGATGGTCTGCTGCATGCCGCACCAAAAGACCCGTGGAGCGCTGGCGCGAAGGCCTTGTGCGCCAAGCTCGATTTGCGCATGCGTGACCTCGCCAAAGGCGGCGTACCGGAACAGGATCAGATTCTTCGTGATGTCCTCTACGCCATCGGCAAGAGCAAGGCTGCCACTCCGCGCATCCGCGATATCCGCCAGCTTTACCAGCTCGACTGCCTGTTTCCGGAACCCGATCTTCCGGGTCTGATGGAATTCGACATGGACTGGCTCGGACCGGCGCTCGGCGATGTGCGCGCACGCGTACAGGCCGTCAAGGATCTGTGGGTCGCTTACGTTTCGGGGGATGCCGCTGCGCTGCCCCGTTTGCGCGACTCGGTCGCGGCGCTGAAGACCAAGATTCACGATCTGGGCAACATGCAGATGATCCGCATGGTCGATGTCGTGGCCATGGTATCGGCGCGCCTGCCCAATCCGTATCCGCGGCAAAGTCAGTTGATGATCACGGAAATGGCATCGGCTTTTCTGCTGATCGAAAACATCATCGAGAACTTCACCGATACGCCGCCAGACCTCGGCACACAGGTCGAAATCATGGGCGGGTGGCTGCTCGACGCGGTCAAGGGCAAATCGGGTGGTGCGATTCCGGAAGGGCTTCGCGAAGACCTCAGCCAGGAAGTCAGCCGGCTGAAACTGCAAACCCAGGTTGCGCGTGAAATTTCCAGCAACCTGCAACAGGTCGAGCAGGTTCTCGACAGCTACGCACGCGATCACAGCCGTGTTTCCACCCTTGCCGCATTGTCACCGCTGCTCAAGCAGATCCACGGTGCGCTGTCGATACTCGGGTTCGACCGTGCCGCTGAAATCCAGTCACAGTGCAACAAGCTCATTGCGCGTTGCGCGCAATCGGACCCGACCTGGACCGAAAACGATCTTGAGACCGTTGTTGAGGGCCTCACCAGCCTGGGATTTTTCCTGGACCCGTGTTTGCGCGGGCTCGCGCCCGCCGACAGTGCGCTGGA
>CAMAYE010000155.1 GCA_945862135.1 Bordetella parapertussis | reverse complement strand
CCCCTGAGGGCGCCTACACGCTGGAGCAGATGGCCGATGACCTGCATGGCCTTTATGTCGCGCTGGGCATCCGCCAGTCGCACTGGGTCGGATTGTCGATGGGCGGCATGATCGGTGAGACTTTTGCGCTGAAATATCCGGGCGTGTTCCAAAGCATGGTGCTCGCCGATACCACCAGCAAACGGCCACCCAATGCCGAGCAGATGTGGGGTGAACGGGTGAGCATGGCACGTGCCAAAGGCATGGATGCGCTGGTCGAAGGCACGCTGGCGCGCTGGTTCACCGAACCCTATCGCAAGGCGCAACCGTCAGTGATGGCGAAGATTGGCAACGATATCCGCAATACACCGGTCGCCGGTTTTGCCGGTTGCTGCGATGCCATCGCCAAAATCGATGTACTGGATCAGTTGAAGGAAATCAACTGCCCGTCGCTGGTCATTGTCGGCGATCAGGACCACGGTACGCCGCCGGAAATGGCGCGGCAGATCCACGCCAACCTGCGCGGTTCCGAACTGCTGATCATCCCGTCGGCGGCGCATCTGTCCAACGTCGAGCAGCCGGAGGCCTTCAATACCGCGCTGCTGCTGTTCCTCGCCAAGGTATCGCGCTGATGCTGGCGCGGGTGTTCGCAACCGCCGTGCTGGCGCTTTGTCTTGCTGGCTGTGAAGGCATGATCGGCGGTGAGGAGGTTGCGCGCATCCCGTTAAATCGCACTGCGGATGGCGGTTACGATCCGGTACGTATTCTTCTGCGCACTGAAATGAACCCCGTAGCGTTGACGCTGCTGGCGGATTTCGCCTGGGGCCGTCGTGAAGAGGCAAGCCTCTGGAATGATTACCAGGTTCAACTGCGCAGCGGTGACAAGGTCATCGCAACGCGCGACGTTCAGGTGAACAGTCCGGAAAAACCCGAAGCGTCATCATCGCCGGCGCCCAATGCGCTGGTGCATCCGCTGCTGCTGGTGGACATTCCCGCCGATGGCGAATATGAAATCGCCATTTCCGCCAAAAAGCCTGCCGCGGTGACGCTGGAGTCACCACATCTCGGCGTGCGCATGAAAGTGCCGCGTTCACCACAGTCCTGACAGGAATTTTCATTGATCACGCCTGACCCCGCTCCCAAGGGCGATGTAGCGCAGTTGCGCCGCCTGCTGCGTTTCCTTGTGCCGTACCGTACCCGCGTTGTCATTGCGATGGTGGCGCTGCTGATCGCTTCGGGCTGCGTGCTGGCACTGGGCCAGGGGCTGCGTTTTGTCATTGATTCCGGATTCGGCAGCGGCAATCCGGCGATGCTCAACATGGCGTTGGCGGGCATCATTGCGATTGCAGTCGTGCTGGCCGCTGCGACCTATGTGCGCTTCTATCTGATGATGAGCACAGGGGAACGCGTCATTGCCGACCTGCGGCGCACCGTCTTTGCTCATGTGCTGACGCTGTCGCCGGCGTTTTTTGATATTTCGCGTACCGGTGACATCGTGTCGCGGGTTACCAACGACAGCGAGCAGTTGCGTCAGGTGATCGGTTTCGGCCTGTCGATGTTCCTGCGTAACGGACTGATGATGATCGGCGCGCTGGTGCTGCTGTTTGCCACCAGTCCGCGGCTGGCCTTCCTGATCGTGCTCGGCGTGCCGGCGACGCTGATTCCGATCCTGCTGCTCGGCCGTTACGTGCGGCGGCTGTCGCGCAGCAACCAGGATCGCGTGGCTGAAGTGTCATCGCAGGTGGACGAGGCGATGCATGAAATCCGCACGGTGCAGGCTTACGGCCATGAGCCGCGCACGCAGGCCTCCTTTGATGCGGCAACCGATGCGGCCTGTGCATCCGGTGTTGAGCGAGTACGCATCAAGGCCTGGCTGATTTCATCGGTGATGCTGATTGCGTTCTGCGCAGTCGGCGTGATTCTGTGGATCGGCGGTCATGATGTGCTCGACGGCAGGCTCACCGCAGGACAGTTGTCGGCCTTCGTGTTTTACGCGGGCATTGTCGCCAGTGGTGCGGGAACGGTTTCCGAAGTGTGGGGTGAGATCCAGCGCGCGGCGGGTGCGACCGAGCGCGTGATGGAATTGCTGGATGCGCAATCGGCGCTGACGATTGCCGAGCCGCGCAGCGTGCTGCCCGCGCGCGCCCGCGGCGACATCCGTTTTGAGCAGGTGGCGTTTTCGTATCCGACACGTTCTGATGTGCAGGCGTTGTCTGGTCTTTCGTTTTCGGTCAGTCCCGGCGAGCGCGTTGCGCTGGTGGGCCCTTCCGGCGCAGGCAAGACAACGATATTTGCACTGCTGCTGCGTTTTTATGATCCGCAGTCGGGTCGCGTGCTGATCGATGGCGCCGACCTGCGTCATTGTGATCCGCTGGCGCTGCGTGGTGCGGTGGCGCTGGTGTCGCAGGACCCGGTGATCTTTGCCGCCAGCGTCAGCGAGAACGTGCGCTTCGGACGCCCCGAAGCGACGATGGATGAAGTGCGTGCCGCCTGTGAGGCTGCACATGCCATTGAATTCATTGAAAACTTGCCGCAAGGCTTTGATACCGATCTGGGCGAGCGCGGTGTGCGATTGTCCGGTGGCCAGCGCCAGCGCTTGTCGATTGCGCGTGCGCTGCTCGCCGACAGGCCCATTCTGCTGCTTGATGAAGCAACCAGTTCACTCGATGCCGAAAGCGAACGCCAGGTGGCCGCCGCGTTGGAAAGCCTTTCGCGCGGCCGCACCACGCTGGTGATCGCGCATCGCCTCGCGACCGTGCGCAATGCCGACCGGATACTTGTGCTCGATCGCGGTCAGTTGCACTCCACCGGCACCCACGACGAACTGCTGCGCGCTGACGGTTTGTATGCCCATCTGGCGCGTTTGCAGTTCATGAACGAGGGGACGGCTTAAAGCTGGAATCCGATAACCGCCAAGCGTGTATTAAAAAGAATCTTGGCGGTAAAGAGCAGTTTTTAAAACTGCTGTTGTCCGCCGTCAACGTAGATCAACTGCCCGCTGATCATTGAGCCCGACGGCGTGCACAGGTAGCGCACGATGCCCGCGACTTCTTCCGGCGTGGAGCGGCGGCCCATCGGTACATTGGTGACCGGCGCGCGTTCCGAACGGTCGGCGGCGCGGGCGGTATCCATTTGTCCCGGTGCCACGCAGTTGACGTTGATCTGGTGTTCGCCGAGTTCCTTGGCCAGCGCACGTGTCATGCCCCACAGGCCGTGTTTGCCGACGGAGCCATGCACTCGTTTTTTGGCGCCGGAGAGCGCGGTCATGCCGCCGAGCGTGACGATGCTGCCGCCGCCAGCTGCGATCATTGAGGGTAGACAGGCCTTGGTGCAGAAAAACGAGCCATCAAGCGTGATCGACAGCAGGCTGCGCCATTCTTCGTATGACATGTCGATGAACGCGGTTTCCTTGCGGATCGATGCATTGAGAATCAGGATGTCGACTTTGCCGTAACGTTTGGTGATGTCGGCCACCATGGCATTGACGGCTTTGACATCGGCAATGTCGGCAATGAAGGTATCTGCAGTGCCGCCAGCCGCACGGATTTCCCCGACCACGGCATCGGCATCTGCTTTTGCCGTGCGTGCGTTAACGGCGACGGTGGCGCCGGCCTCGGCCAGTGCGATAGCGATGGCGCGGCCGATGTTGCGCGATGCGCCGGTGACGAGTGCGACCTTGCCTGCGAGTTCCTTGCCTGCTGCCATGATTATTCCCCCGATGAGTGGCTGGTAATGGATGTCGGTTTGAGCGATTTGCCGATGGATTTTACCGGCAGGCAACTTACCGTTACCATGCCTCGATCAGTGAGGAGGATTTTCAATGAAAACAATGTTCAATTCAGGGTTGCTGGCCATGATGGTCATCACTGCGCCGTTCGCGCAGGCGGCTGAATGGCCGGACAAGCCGATCCGCGTCATCCTTTCAGTGCCTGCCGGTGCCACGCCGGATGTCACCGCAAGGCTGGTATTCCCGGGGCTGTCGCAGCAACTCGGTGTGTCACTGGTCGCTGACAATCGCGCCGGAGGCGGCGGCGTCATCGGTGCGGAGATCGCCGCAAAATCTACGCCTGATGGTTACACGCTCTTCATCAGCAGCCCGGGCGCGCTGACCATCCTGCCGCACCTGCGCAAGGGCCTACCCTATGACACCTTGCGCGACTTCGCCCCGGTTAGCCTGATTTCGGTTGGACCGTTTGTGCTGATGGCGCATCCGTCGGTGCCAGCCAAAAACATCGGGGAACTGATTGCGCTGGCGAAGGCGCAGCCGGGCAAGCTCAACTACGCGTCGGCCGGCAACGGCGTGGCCAATCATCTGGCAGGTGAACTGTTCAAGCAGATGGCCGGCGTCGATATTGTTCACGTGCCGTACAAGGGCGCACCGCAGGCCGTGACCGATGTGCTCGCAGGCCATATGCAGCTGATGTTCAATTCAATTGCTCCCATCGTGCCGCACATCAAGTCGGGCAGGGTGCGGGTGCTGGGTATCGCCAGCCTGCAGCGTTCACCGCAGTTGCCTGAACTGCCAACCATCAGTGAGTCCGGCGTTCCCGGTTTTGAAGCGGTGAACTGGTTCGGCTTGTTTGCACCGGCTAAAACGCCGCGCGCGATCATCAATCGCGTGAACGCTGCATTGGTCAAAACCGTGAAGTCGCCGGCACTGCAGGCGCAGTTCATCGCGCTCGGCGCCGATCCGGTCGGCAGCAGCGTCGAGGAATTCACCGCATTTGTGAAGCGTGACATGGAGAAATACGAGAAGGTCGTGCGTATTTCCGGCGCCAAGGTCGACTGATCCGTAATGGGTACGCGTGCCAAAAAGAAACACGCTGTAACGCGCACTGCACGACCGCGGGTGTCGCGGGCACGGATTTCTGCGGCGGAATGGCAGGCGCGCTGCGAACTGGCGGCGGCACACCGGTTGGTCGCGCATTTCGTGTTTGTTGACCTGACCTACAACCATATTTCAGTGCGCGTGCCCGGCGAGCCCGGGCATTTTCTGGTGAAGGCCGACAACGTGCTGATGGAGCAGGTGACGGCTTCCAATCTGGTGAAGTACGACCTCGAAGGTCGTCAGGTCGGCGTATCGCCGTTAAAGGCGAGTCCTGCGGCCTATAACCTGCACGCTGCCGTGTTGCGCACCCGACGCGATATCAATGCCGCCGTGCACACGCACTCGCCGGCGAATCTTGCGGTGTCGGCGCAGCAGCATGGCCTGTTGCCGCTGACGCAGCAGGCGATGCGTTTCTACAACCGCGTTGCGCGTTACCCCAATCTGACTGATGACACCACGCGTGAGGGCGCGGACCAGCTGGCCGCAGCGCTCGGTGATCAGTGGTTCATGCTGCTGGAGAACCATGGCGCGCTGGTGTGCGGCGCCACGCTGCCCGAGGCCTATATCTACCACCACTTTTTCGAACTGGCCTGCCGTGCGCAGATCGGCGCACTGGCCGGCGGCGGCAAGTTGATCATCCCGGATCATGAGGTGTGTATCGCGCGCGCCGCGAAGTTTGGCCGCATGGGCGTATACGACTCGGAAAGCCGCGACTGGGTCGCGAGCCTGGCGCTGGTTGAAAGGCGATATCCGGATTACAAGACTTAGCTGATTGGACCTGGCTGATTTCCGGAACTGCAATGCCGCATCTGCTCAATCAAGCGATACCGCAGATGCACGGTGAGTGCGTTTGGCCGCTTCAGGTGGCGGGCTTGTGTTGATCCTAGCGGAGATCCTGAACGACAACGATGTAAAGCCGTTCTCCATAGTAGTGAAGCAGACCGAAATTGACCCGGACCGGGAAAACGCTGCCGTCCTTGTGACGGTGCCGGCTGTCAACGGCACGGCGCTCACTGTCTTTCAACTGGATCCACAGGGCCTGTGCTTTTCGCAGGTCAAAGTCCTGATCGATGTCGGAGACATACATCGACAGCAATTCGTTGCGCGTATAGCCGAGGATTTCGCAGGCCCGAGCGTTTACTTCAATGACCCTGCCATTGTGATCGTGGACAAACAGGGCGTCAGGGATGGTCTGCTCGATCAGGGTGTGCAAGGCCATCATGCTGGGCGCAGGACCGCGATCCGAGGGTAGGCCCCAATCGATGGGCTGATTCGCCGGGTTCTTTTCGGGACTGTGCATTGAGCAGTTTGTAGTTCGTATTGATCCGGTCCAGTGTCACCACACAGCAATGTCAACGCAAACAGCTGGTGGACATTTCGGGCAAAATTATTCCCTGAAACCGGGTGCTTTGCAAATGCCGGCGGGTAAGTTTGCCATGTTGTCGGTCAGCATTGAGTGTTGGTGGACAGGAACGCCAGGAGCATGGCTGCCATTTCTTCTTCGCGTGTCGCCCATGTTTCCGGGGGTACGACATCGACATCCTGGTGCTCGGCAAAAAGGATGTTCAGCGTGGTGTCGGGCAGCAGGCGCGCCAGTTTTTCTCCAACGGCCTTCGGATGGGTGTTGTCGTTGCCGGGAATGATGCAGGCCGGCGCCTTGATCGAGCGCAATTGCGCTTCGGTGGCGCCGATGACCGGATAATCAGCTTCCTTCAGGAAACCCTGGCTCCAGTGCGTCATCGTGTCGATCACTGACTGCGGGTCGGCGGCGATCAGTTTTTCCCGATTCACCGGGTGCGCCACAATCATGTCGCGGAAATGCGGCATCGCGCATACCGCAATCATGCCGCCACTTTGTGCGGCGGCGATGTATTGCGCGTAATACTCGCGGGCGAGCCGTTGTGCAGCAAATGCGCCGCCGGTAATCCGCCACAGCAGCAGTCCGCGCACGGCCTGCGGATAACGCAATGCAAATGCCAGCGACATGCGGCAGCCAGATGAACCGCCGCCAATGAAAACGCCGGTTACTGAAGGCAATGCGCCGATGTGGGTGAGCAATCCATGCAGGTCGTCGGCCCAGACTTCATGCTCGGCGGCATCGCCTTTCAGCAGCACGTCGGAAGCGCCGCAGTTGCGCCGGTCATGGATCAGCACGCGGTAGCCGCCGGCGGCGATGCGTTGTGCCAGCGAACGCACTGCCGCCATCGGGCGGCGGCCGCCGGGAGACAGCGCAACCCAGGGGCCGCTGCTGCCGATGATGTCGTAACTGAGGCTTGCGCCGTTAATTTTGGTTCTCATGGTGGCCGCTATTACGCCAAGAATTTCCGCTTGCAGCAAGTAAAAAATAAATCAATAAATACAATTATTTATAAAGGTCTTCCTGGGAGTGTTGGTGAATTAAAATAACGGCATGTGCGGACGTTATGCCCTCCATGGGCCCAAAACTCGAAAGCCTGGCGACCCGCTGGCGTTTTACGACAAGACGGTCGATTTCGAGCCGCATTTCAATATTCCGCCGATGCAGGATCTGCCGGTGTATTGCGTTGATGCGCAACAAGGGGCGCGTCTGACGCTGATGCGTTGGGGCTTTGTCCCCGCCTGGGCGCGCGAACCCGGCAAGGGCGCGCCGTTGAACAATGCACGCGCCGAAACCGTTGCAGTGAAGCCGGCTTTCCGTGCGGCTTACCGGCAAAGACGTTGTCTGGTGCCGATGAACGGTTTTTATGAATGGAACCGCAGCGGTGCACAGAAACTGCCTTATTACGTGCAGATGCGCGATTCAGAACTCTTCGCGGTTGCCGGTCTGTATGAGTGCTGGTCCGGCAATGCGGATGCGCAGCCAATAACGACATTCACCGTGCTGACCACGGCAGCGAACGCGCTGATGGCGCCCATCCACGACCGCATGCCGGTGATCGTGCCCCCCGCCGCTTATCAAGAATGGCTTGATCCTCGCAACACGAGCGCGCATGGCCTCGAGCCTTTGCTGAAACCGTATCCGGCCGATGCGATGCGCGCCCATCCGGTCAGCTCCCGCGTCAATAGCGTGCGCAACGACGATATCGCATTGATGGGCGAGGCACCGGCCTCGGCTATACTCGCTTCGATTCCATTACAGGGACAGTTGCTGTGAGTATCGTCAAAAAAACCAGGGCTGCAACAGTCAAACAGCAAAAAAGTAAAAAGTCACCGGACAAAAGTGCCGCCGCGCGCATGCCGGCCAAAGTGGCATTGCCGCCGGCCAACCGCGCAGCAATCGAACAGTCGCTTTCAGTGGGCATGGGGCGCGCGCTGCACATCCATCTGAAGCGGCTGACCCGTAAAGGTCTTACGGCCGAAATGACGGTCAGTGAAGACCATATCAACCGCAGCGGCCGCATCAATGGCGGCATCCTGATGTCGTTTGCCGATGTGCTGGGTGCGATCGGCACGGTGGCCAACCTGCCCGAGGGTTACCGCACGACGACACTGGAATCGAAAACCTATTTTTTTGCCGCAGGCGAGGGCGATGCCCTGGCGGCAACGGTGTTGCCGCTGCACATCGGACGCACCACCATGGTGTGGCAGACGACGATCAGCAACATGGACCGCAGACGGGTGGCCATTGTCACGCAGACGCAGATCGTGATTCCGCGGAAAACCTGAGTTTGGGGCGAGGCGTTGTC
>CAMAYE010000154.1 GCA_945862135.1 Bordetella parapertussis | reverse complement strand
TGCGTGTGGTCGCCCTGGAGCAGCGATTCTGGTTGGCGCTGCTCGGCATTGTTTTGCTCGCGATCGCGGTGAACCTCGTCGAGTTTGTTTGTTCAGCGGGCATCCCTGCGGTTTATGTGCAGATCCTCACCATGAGTCAATTGCCGACCTGGCAGTACCACGCCTATCTGCTGCTCTACATTCTGATATTCATGCTGGACGATTTGCTGATTTTCGTCATTGCGATGAAGACCTTGCAGGTGTCGGGACTCAGCGGAAACTATGCGCGCTGGTCGCACCTGATTGGCGGGCTGTTGCTGCTGCTGATCGGGGCGCTGTTGTTGTTCAAGCCGGAGTGGCTGGCATTTTCATAAAATATCAATAAAAACAAGTATTTATAATTATCACGGTTCGAAAACCCGATTGCCGGAGCGGGGCGGCAATGTTTGCAGATGACACCAGTCCGGCGTTGCATCCGGGTGTTCCAGCCACAGACCAAGCTCTTCAAGCACGTCGAGATGAGCCATGCACCAGGCATCCAGCGCGCCATCACGGTCTTCGAGATCAATGGCAATGCAGCTGATGTGTTTGCTGCCTTTTGCGGCGCCCGGCACGGTCGCGTTGATCGCCGCCGGCCGCCAACCCGAAGTGACCTGGCGGTGGAGGCCGGCGCGTTTGAGCAGGCGGTTCACGCGGCGCACGGTTTCGCGCGCATTGGCGCGCAGTTCCGGCGTCAGTTCGGCGTGGTACTCGCGGTCACGTCCCATGTAATAGTCAGCGAGCTTCAGGGCCGGTATGCGCTTGCGGGTTTTCATGGGCCGCAAGATTACCCGATTCCGCGCGCTGCGCTTACACTATCCGCACGGAAGCGGACAGAAAAATCACGGGGGAATCGAGATGGCCGACAGCTTCAGCATGGATGCCTATTCGCCGCAGCAGATCGCGGAGCGGGTCGATAACATCGGTGTCACCAAGGCGCGCCTGCCGCTGCTGTCGATGGCGATGCTCGGGATGCTGGCCGGGGCTTTTATCGGTCTCGGTGCGCTGTATTTCACGCTGGTGATCAGTGATGCCGGCCTTTCGTTTGGCGTTGGCCGTGTTCTCGGGGGTATTTGTTTCTCGCTGGGTTTGTTGCTGGTCGTGGTGGCGGGCGCAGAACTCTTTACCGGCAATAACCTGCTGGCCATGGCCTGGGCCGACGGCAAAGTCAGCACGGCAGAAGTGATGCGCAACTGGGTGGTGGTGTGCGTCGCCAATTTTGTCGGTGCTGCCGGCCTCGCCTTGCTGGTGTTCCTGTCGGGTCACACCAGCATGAACGCCGGCGCCGTCGCGCAGACTTATCTGAAGATCGCTGCGGCAAAAAGCGCCATGCCGGTTTCGGAACTTTTTTTCCGCGGCGTGTTGTGCAACGTGCTGGTGTGCATGGCGGTCTGGATGGTGCTTGCCGGACGTACCGTGGTCGACAAGTTTTTTGCCATCGTGCTGCCGATATCGGCATTTGTGGCGGCCGGATTCGAGCACTCCGTTGCAAACATGTATTTTTTTCCGCTGGCTCTGCTGCTGAAGGCATCGGGTGTCGCGTTGCCGGCCGGGGCCGAGTTCATTTCAGTGTATGCCATGTTCCGTAACCTGATACCGGTCATCATCGGCAACATCGTTGGCGGCAGCGTATTGGTGGCCCTGGTGTATTACGTGATTTACATCCGTCCGAAAAAGCTCGGTGAATGAGCGCTGACCTGCTGATACACGCCACTCTGACGGTCAGCGGTGACAGTGCGCTGCTGACGGCTGCTGACGCGAGAATCAAGGCCTTGCTGGTCGAAGAAATCTTCGAGGGCGGATTCGAGGAGCATCACGGTGATGACGCGCTTTCGTATGATTTCAAGGTGCGGGGCGGCGTACCGTTTCCTGCATTTGCACTGGCTTCGCAGGAGTTTCCGCAGCTGGAAGTGGTGGCCGAGTGGGTCAATCTGGCTGCCGGTCGTCGCGGGCGTGCGCGGATGGCTGGCGGCAAGATCGTGGATCACACCGAAGATCCCATTGTCACGGGCGGTGCGGACACCGCGAATCGTTATTTCGAGGTCGCAGCGGACGCGACTCTGCAACTGGCCTTTGCGGTGGTGCGGCGCAGCCGCTCGTTATGGTCGGGTTATGTGCTGAACCATGAACGTGATGCGCTGTTTCAGATCAAGCGTGACAGCGAAGCAATTGAATTAAAGGTGACCGAAGGCGCTGCGGAGTGGGCCGCCATCTGCGCATTGTGCGGGGTTGAAGGCGTGGTAAAGGCGCAACGCTGTGTACCGCCGCAGTCATTGGACCGCGATCTGTATCAGGAACTGGAGCGGCTGGCGCAGGACTTTGTCGCTGAATGGATCTGGTTGCGCGATGCGCCAGCGGCAGAAACGGCGATCGAACGCGACCGTTACGGGCGTTACGGTTATACCGTGCGGGATGCCAATGTCCGTGTTGCGCGCCTGCAGCGGATACGGGGAGATGCTGACATGCACCAACCGTTGGTGTATTCGACGCTGGATACCGGGGACGAGTGGATTCGTGTCGTGCTGCAGCGTTGCTGGGCCTGAACGCGCCACAGCTTCATCAATAGCGGTCCGGCGGCCGTCTGCGCCACTGGCGAATCAGCAGCCAGCCGCCGATCATGCCGCCGAGGTGCGCAAAATGCGCCACGCCGGATTGAGTGCCGGTGACGCCGAGATAAATTTCCAGCAGGCCGTAGAGCGAAACAAAAAGCCAGGCCGGCATCGGAATCGGCGGGAACAACAGCATGACTTTGTTGTGCGGAAAAAGCAGGCCGTAGGCGAGCAGCAGGCCGAATACGCCGCCTGAAGCGCCGACTGTCGGATAAGCGTCTCCGCCGACGAATGACAGCACGGCCAGTTGCGTCAGTGCCGCTGAAAAGATGCAACCGAGGTAATACACCAAGAAACGCCGCCGCCCGAATACCATTTCCAGCTGACCACCGAACATGTATAGCGCCAGCATGTTGAAGCCGATGTGCATCAGCCCGCCATGCAGGAAACCGTAGGTGATGACCTGCCACGGCATGAAGCCGGTGCCGTAGGCTGCGGGTGTGTGCAGGGGCCACAGGCCGAACCAGACGATCAGGATGTCGCCGAGAAGTTCCTGCAGCAGGAAAACCGCGATGTTCGCGAACAGCAGTGTTTTGGTGACGGGCGGCAGCATTGACCGAATACTACACTGCCGCCGTTACCGGTATTGCGATGGCCAAAGGGGGGCAATCGATTCCAGGACTCAGGGACTCAGGCGAGCACGGCCGGCAACTGCGGCGCGAGTTTGGCGCGTTCAGCCGTGGCGGCGCCGTTGAGCGCGAAGCCCAGCAGTTTGCCGTCGGCGGCGGTGAACAGTGATTTCACGCCATCGGCGGTGGCTTCGACCTGCCATGTGCCGGCCGCACCGATCGCTGGCGGTGCGACGATGGTCGGGCAGGCCGGCGTCTTGACCATCACTGGCATCGCGGGGAAGGAGACAGCGGTTGGTTTGCCCGCCAGCGTCTGTGCCAGTGCGCGCGAGGCATGCATGATCGGCATCACGTAAGGCATCACCATGCCTTCGATTTCCGCACAATCGCCCAGCGTGTAGACGTCAGGTGCGCTGGTGGCAAGATTGCGGTCGGCAACGACGCCGCGATTAACCTTGATGCCTGCGGCAGCGGCGAGCGCGGTGCGCGGCTTGAGGCCGACGGCCGACAGCACGATGTCGGCTTGCAGTGATGCACCGTTGGCCAGCGTCAGCGTGTAAGCGCCATCGACGGAGTCTACGGACTGCACACTGGTACCGAGGTGCCATTGCACGCCGAGCGCCGACAGTTTGTCCTTGAGCATCGCGCCGCCTTCGGCCGGCAGCAGGCGGCCCAGCGCCTGTTGCGCGATGTCGATGATGTCAACAGCGTAACCGCCGGCGGCGAGGTCGTTGGCGAATTCGCAGCCGATCAGGCCGGCGCCGATGATGGCGACACGTTTCTTGCCGTCGATTGCGCTGCGGAAGCGGGCGTAGTCATCGAGGTCGTTGACGGTCTGGATATCTGCAGCGCCGCTGCCGGAAATCGGCAGGCGGATCTGGTCGGCACCCAGCGCCAGCACCAGTTTTGAATAATGCAGGGTTTCATTGCCGATCTTCAGCGTGTGCGCAGCCGTGTCGATCGCGTCTACACGCGTTCCTGCGCGCACGGTGCCTTTCAATTGTTCCGACATCTGATCCGGTGTGTTCAGTGCAAGGGCGACCGGTGTTTTTTTCGAGGCGATGGCGTTGGAAAGCATCGGCTTTGAATAAAACGAGCTGCTGTCGGAGGCAATCACGACAAGCGGTGTCGTGGTATCGAGTTTTCGCAGTTCCTTGGCGGTGTTGTAACCGGCAAGACCACTGCCGACGATGATGATGGGGTGCATGGGTTTCTTTCCTGGGGTATGCGTGGAATATGCGAAAAATCAGCGCAGCATGGTATCAAACAGCATCATCAGCACAAAGCCGCCAATGAGGCCGATGGTCGCGACGCGTTCATTGCCGTTGCGGTGGGTCTCGGGGATGATCTCATGGCTGATCACGAAAAGCATGGCACCAGCGGCGAAGGCCAGTCCCCAGGGCAACATCGCGGCGGCGTGACTGATTGCGCTTGCGCCGATGAGGCCGCCCAGCGGTTCGGCCATGCCGGTGGCGAGCGCAAGTGCGGCTGCTTTCATGCGCGAAATGCCGAGCGAGACCAATGCGATGGCGACGATCAGACCTTCCGGCATGTTCTGGATGGCGATGCCGGCGGTGAGTGCCGTGCCATTGCCGCCGCCCTGTGCGACACCAACAGCGAGGCCTTCCGGCACGTTGTGCAATGTGATGGCGATGACGAACAGCCAGAGGCTGGCATCATGATGCGACGAGCCGCCTTCGCGGCCTTTGACAAAGTGTTCATGCGGTAACCAGCGGTCGGCCGCCATCAGAACAGCGGCGCCAAGACTTAATCCCATGGCGACCATCAATGCGCCGCCGCCCGCGCTGCCGGCGACCGTTGTCGCGGATTCGAGTGCAGGGGAGAGCAATGAGAAGTAACTGGCGGCGAGCATGACGCCGGCGCCGAAGCCGAGCAGGCTGTCGCGGGCCGCATCGGATATATGGCGCACAAACACCACAGGCAGCGCGCCCGCGCCGGTGGCAAATGCGGTGAACAGCGTCGCAGCGAGTGCGGCGCGCAAGGTTTCGTTGGCGGATGCGGCATCCAGCAATGCGATGCCGGCAGCGGCGACGGCAACGGCGAAAATGATGAACGCAACCAGTCGCTGCCAGGTGGGCTCGGCGGCAATGCGGCGTGCATTCATAATCATTTCAGCCATTGCGGTCTCCTGATGCCATCAATGAACTACTGAACAATGACGGCTTGTATTCAAAGCACCCGCCGTTGGCGGCGGGTGCTTGTTGCGGCTTGTTACGCGGCCTTCAACACCATTTCAAAGTCGGCTTTGGCGACGCCGCACTCCGGGCATTCCCAGTTTTCCGGGATGTCTTCCCAGCGTGTGCCGGCCTGGATGCCGTGTTCCGGATCGCCAGCGGCTTCGTCATAAACGTAACCACAGACGATGCATTCCCATTTACGAAATTCGGTTGCCATATTCATTTCTCCTTGATGTGATGTTGGTTGATCAGGCTGCGACTTTTGCGCGCACTGAACGGTAGTGGTTGGCGTGGCGCTCTTCGACCTTGGCCAGCGCGGCGAAGCGCTTGGCGGCCTTGGCCAGCGTCTGCTGGAAGCGGGCGGCGTGTTCCTTCGATTCTTCGATCTGCTCGTCCATTTCCTTGACTGCGGCGTGATTGCCTTCCTGTTCGGCGAGGTGGCGGAACTGCGGATACATGTCGGTGTACTCGTAGGTCTCACCGGCGATCGCCATGTCGAGCGCCTTGGCCGGAGTCAGTTCGGTTTTCGGGAAAAGCAGGTCGAGGTGGCCGAAAGCGTGCTGCACTTCCTGTGCGGCGGTTTCTTCGAACACTTTCGCGGTTTCAACATCGCCCTGTTCGCGGCAGATCTTGGCGAAGTACATGTACTTGATGTGCGCCATGGATTCGCCGGCGAAGGCGGCTTCGATGTTCTTGACGGTGACGGATTCGGCTTTCATCTGTGTATCTCCTGAGGGTTGAAAAGTTGTGCGTCTCTCAACGCATGGGATGCATTCTGGAGATCCGAAGATGATTAATCCAATTGATTGTTATTAATTGATAGATAGTAAATTACTATCCCTTGGGCATGCTGATAACCCGTTGTTATTGCAGGGTTTTATTTGGCGACGGCGGTGCCGTTGAGGGCGCAGGCAGCAATGGCGTCACGAATGACGTCGAGTGCGGCGGCGCGGGGGAAGCTGGAGCGGGAGGCGAGTACGACGCGGCGGTCGGGGACGGGGCGGCTGAACGGAATATAGGTGAGCAGATCGTTGCCAGCGCGTTTTGCCGGTATCGCCGATGCCGGCAATACGGTCATGCCGAGTCCCGAGGCGACCATCAGGCGTATGGTTTCCAGAGAGGAACCTTCAACGGTTTTCTGCAGCGAGCCAGGGGTCGCGCTGGAACGGTTCAGTGACGGGCAGGCGTTGAGGATCTGGTCACGGAAGCAGTGGCCGGTGCCGAGCAGGAGCAGGCTTTCACCGGCCAATGCATCCGATGAGATGGTTTTGCGCTTGGCCCAGTCATGGGTTTTTGCCAGGGCGACCACGAAGTCCTCGTCGTAAAGCGGTGTGATCGTGATGCCCGGTTCATCGAAGGGCAGCGCGACGATGGCGGCATCGATGTCACCGCGTTTCAACCGTTCCGACAATACCGCAGTGTAATTTTCCTCAAGAATCAAAGGCATCTTCGGCGCGCGCCGCCTGAGAATCGGAATCAATTGCGGCAGCAGATAGGGGCCGATGGTAAAGATGACGCCGAGCTTCAGTGCGCCATCGAGAGGATCGGCCGTTGATTTTGCGATGGTTTTGACTTTCTCGGCCTCTTCGAGCGCGCGTTGCGCCTGCTCGATCACGCGGTTGCCGGCCGGCGTGATGGTCAGTTCGCCGGGGCCACGCTCGAAAATCTGCACGCCAAGTTCGTCTTCCAGTTTTTTGACGGCAACCGACAGCGTGGGTTGGCTGACGAAGCAGGTTTCGGCAGCTCTGCCGAAATGCCGCTCGCGGGCAACGGCGACGATGTAGCGCAATTCGGTGAGTGTCATGGCGGCGGAACTTTAGCGGAAACCCGCAGTCTTTATAGTGTAAGCATTCTGCCCGTTGTTGGCTGGTCGCAAAAGATGCGATAAATCAACAGCCTGCAGTTTGTGAGCGAACGCATGTATCCCCTTCGGGCACCTTCGGGTGCCCATTTTTTTGGCCGCGACCCTTCGCATCAGTCCTCGAGGCTGATTTTTGCCTTGCGGATGACATCCCCCAACCGCCGTTGCTCGGCAGTGATCAGGGCGTCAAAAGCCTGTGGCGTGCCGCCGACGGGTTCTGCGCCCGTGCGGGTGATGCGCTCGCGGACTTCGGGCAGATTTACCGCTTTTACTGCCTCTGACTGCAAACGTCCGCTAATCGCACGCGGCGTCTTTGCGGGCAGCGACAGCCCCCACCACTGGGTGATTTCATAACCGGGCAGGGTGTCCGCCACCGTCGGCAAGTCCGGCAGCGCAGGGTTGCGCTTGGCGCCTGTCGTGGCCAGCGCGCGTACCTTGCCGCTGTTGATATGCGGGCCCGCGGCAATCGGTGAAGTGATGATCAGTTGTACCTGGCCGGCGATCACATCAAGCAGTGCGGGACCCGCACCCTTGTAAGGCACATGGGTCATGCTGACGTTGGCGAGCACGTTAACCATCTCTCCGGCAAGATGGGCCGGCGTGCCGCGGCCTGCGGAAGCGTAGTTCAATGCGCCGGGTCTGGTCTTCGCAAGTTGCAGCAGTTCAGCAACTGATTTCGCCGCTACCGAGGCGTTGACCACCAGCACATTGGAGGCGCCGGCAATCTGCGTGACCGAAATGAAATCGCGCTGGATGTCGTAAGGCAGATTCTTTTTCAGATTGGGCAAGATGGCATACAGCGTTGTGGTGCCGAGGAACAGCGTGTAGCCATCGGGTGTTGCCTTGGCCGCCATCTCGGCGCCGATCAGGCCGCTGGCGCCAGCGCGGTTATCGACGACCACCTGCTGGCCCAGGCTGTCGGACATTTTCTGCGCGATCGCACGGCCAAGGATATCGGGCGCGCCGCCCGGTGCCGAAGCCACGATCATGCGAATGGGTTTGTTCGGATAACCCTGGGCCTGTGCAAGTCCGGCGGCGAACAGCGCCGCCACCATCAGTGTTCTGCGCATCGTCTACTCCTCCGGTTGAATCCTGTTATTTTTTGTTCTGATTGGCTTCGAAGTACGCGGCCTTGGAGCCCGGGGGCGGGGAATAACGGAAGGTGCCGCGCTTGAGGATGGCGTCTTCACCGCCGAATTTATTGATCATCGCTTTCTG
>CAMAYE010000153.1 GCA_945862135.1 Bordetella parapertussis | reverse complement strand
GGTAACCGATATTTCGTCACTGCCCATAGGGCTGCGTTCAAGAAGAACAACGGGGGGTGCAAATGCTGGAGTTGACGGGAGTAGTGAGCATTCTGCGAGGTATTGGCGTGCTGTGTTGGCTGCTGGCCATCGGTGCGATTGTGCTCGCGCTCTACAAGAACAAGACACCGCGGGCACGCGCGATCTGGGCCACCGTCGCCGTACTGGTGTTCGGCTTTCTGCCGGCGAAGCAGATGGTCGAGCAGTATCAGAAAAACGCGTTTGCCAAGGAAGCGTGGTCATACTTCAAGCACAAGTGCGACACCGAGGCGGGGGAGAAGATTTACAAGACTTTCACTGCCGTGAAGAGCGTGCTGGTGGTGAAGCCGCTGCCATCGGCTACTGATAAAGATCATTTCGATCAGTTTTGGCATGGGGATCCATATAGTGCTTCGGCGACAAGCGTAAGAACTGAGCAAGTAATATCGAGGCTTGCGTGGGCCGATGGGCCAGTTTCCCCTGAAGGTCGTGGTCCAGGGTTTGAGTTTGTTGAATCAGTAGTTCCTGGAGCGAAAACCATTTTGCGCTATTCATACCCGAAAGGCACTCGTGACCATGTTAAGCAAGTTGTTGATCGATCAGTTAGCCGCTTTAGTATCGCTTGGGAAGACATTTCGACACCAGAAGACCGCAAGTATTGGGTGGCAGGCAGTCGCTTACAGGTGGTTGATCTTGAGAGTAATTCAGTTGTTGCAGAGAGAATCGGGTATCTGATTGAGGCGGGCTTTGGATCGACGACTGGGCAACGACGGCCATGGCTTGCGTCTAGGGGCATAGGCCCAAATGGTAGAACCTGTCCTCAGATTCATGATTATGCAGATCGCTTGTTCCTTTTGAAGGTTTTCAAGATGAACGAGAGCGTCGAAAATGGCAAATAATCAAATCAGTAAGTTGCTTGAGTTCGCCAACTTGCAAATGGCGGCTGAGGCTTTTTTAATTCGCGATTCCGACAATGGCGCACCCCCCGGCAATACAGAAATTCGAGCGCGACTAGAGGAAGGCAACACTCACGCGAGTCACTTCACTCCGGTACAAGCAGAGCAATTCAATTCTCAATATGAAGTCGTTACTCAATACCGCAACGACCCTCTTTTGGCTGGCGGAACAGGATTTTCAGGAACGCTTTTCAAGAATCGGGCAACCGGTGAACTGACACTTTCTTTCCGTTCGACCGAATTCATTGATGACGCCGCTCGCGACAGCAAGGCAACGAACGAACTGGAGCTGAAAGCTCTGGGCTGGGGGTTCGGTCAAATTGCAGAGATGGAGGCGTGGTACAGCGAATTAAGTGGCAACAGTGCGTTTCTGGGTGATGGCAGTGTCGGTGTGAAGCCGTTTTATGTAACGGGTTACTCGTTAGGCGGTCATCTGGCAACAGCTTTCAATATTCTGCGTCGGGAGGAAGCGGTAAGTACGGGCATTTCGAATCCGATCATTCATACCTACACCTTCAATGGAGCAGGCACGGGGGGGATTTTAAACAATCGCTCTTTGACGGACCTGATCGCGGATTTCAACCGCATCCGGGTGGACTACGCCTCCAGCCCGGAATGGCTGGCGCGTACGCTGATTGAACGCAACACGATTCTTGGGCTTGCGCAGGTTCGTATCGACAAGATCGCGGCTGAGCGATCGCGTGTTGCCGGACTTTCCGTTGTTACCAGCACCCTGTTCGGAACTAATGGAGGGCCATCTGGTATTCAGTTGTTGCTTGGTTATCAGGTCGCGGCTTTGCTGGTAGCACAGCATACGGAGCCGATGAGTACATTTCCGTTTCCGGGCGGGGTCAATTTTACATCGACGATGCCGGTTTTTGCTGAGGATGCGGCGCGCATTTCTAATATGACCGAAGTCGTCGGCATGGAAAATGGGGGGCTCGCCACCTCTTTCACCTCCAATAGCGGTATTCATTACGGTGCAAGACAGACAATCGCAATCGAAGCGCAGCCACTGTTTCGCGGGGATTGGCTCACTTCATCCCGGGATGGATTGGACTTGTTGGTGGCTGATCCTGACGAAAACGACTTCGCTAATACCCACAGTCTTGTGCTGCTGGTCGATTCGCTGTCGTTGATGGCGACGATGGAAGGGCTGGATCCCACGCTCACACCGGAAGTCGCGCGGGAGATATTCAATGCTGCATCAGACGCTGCGGCAGTCACCACCCCGGGTAGCAATGGCAAGTCCGAGGGCGACACACTGGAGCGTGTGCTCGATGGGCTCTATCGGTTGTTTGTCAATCCGCAAGAAACCCCCTTGACTGTAAGCCGCGAAGGTAACACTTGGTATGACACCAAGCTGCGAAACGCCTTCCATGTGCGGCTTGCGGCGCTGGAGGATGCGATATTCGGTGAAGTGGGGGAGGGCATCGACGGAAAATTCGTGCTCAAGCCTCTAAGTTTGGCAGTCGATGAGGGTAGTGTGCAATTTACCGATGCACAGGCCATCAAAACTCAAGCTGAAGCTGATAGCAACAAGGGCGCTGCCTGGCGCTATGCACTGGTCCATCTGAACTCTTTTGTGGCCGAACCGGTTGACGATACGGTGATGTTGCCGCATTACGATGCGCCAGCCTATGCGCTTCACAATCCCAGCACCCGTACTGGCACATTGACTCAGGAATGGATCGCCGACCGTGCAGAGTTTCTCTATTGGAAAAATCTCGCCTATACGAACAACGTCACTGCGCTGAACGGGCCGATTAGCGAACACCTGCGTTTCATGGATTTGCCACAGAACATCAATATCACGGCAGTCCCGACCGGAGCAGGTACGCCGGTAGCGGTGCTTATCCGTCGTTTCATCTTCGGCGGTGATTATGTGGAAACTCTGACTGGCGGCAATAAATCCGACCGCCTGTACGGTGGTGGTGGCATCGATTATCTGGCTGGCAAGAAGGATGCTGATTATCTGGAGGGCGGCGCTGGCCGTGACGTCTATGAATACAACGGTTATTCATCTTCCAGTGTTCCGAACGACGGCGCTGAGAACGCGAAAGGTACCGGAGTCGATTTCTTTTCTCAGAAACATGCCTGTATTGACCTGAACTGATCAATCCTCCATGCCCCGCCGCCCGCGCGTCAATCTGATCGGCTACCCGCAGCACGTCGTGCAGCGTGGGCATAACCATGCGGCGAGTTTCTTTGGTGACAGGGATTCCCACTGCTACCTGCATTGGCTGAAGCAAATACGGGGCGATATTATTCACTGAGTTGGCCCAATTTGCCGCTCGGTTTCCAAATGTTTATCCAGGTCACGAGGGTCATACCGTGAACCTATCCAGAAGAAACATCAGGGTAAATCCGGGGCCTTTGTGAACACGGTTGCGAGGAGCGGATTGAACTTAATGTCTTCCACGCCTGCCAGCAGATCAATGATGTTTGCGGAAGCGCCGGTCAGCCGCTGGTATTCATCAAAGCATAGCAGCACATGCGAAAGTTGCCCGCGATCAGTGATGAACACGGGGCCTTCCAGCGCCGCTTTTTGTGCGTGGCTGCAGCCTTGATTGAATTCACGGCCTGTCAGAGTAGTAATGCGCATGCTTAGGCCTCCTATATGTATATATGCTGCTAAATTTAATATAACTATCTGATTAATAATGATATTTATAAAATTGAAGGCTGCAAGGACGGGCGACAGGATACTTGAGGTGATGAAAAGTAGATTAAACATCCGTTTTCCCGGTAGTTATTTGCAACGGCTGATATCGAATTTGTTACAAGTCAGTTCGATTCGTAAAAAAACTATCCGAGCGTCAGAGTGTGCAATTTGAAAGGGGCACCCAAAGGCAGGCGTCGCCCCGGTCAGCGTAAACCGGTAACATCGACTCTTTTCGCCTGCCCCCCATGGAAATCGTCACCTTCCCCAACAGTCCGTACCGCCTGCACCAGACATTTGCGCCGGCCGGGGATCAGCCTGAAGCCATCAACAAGCTGACTGAGGGCCTGCGTGATGGTCTGGTGCACCAGACACTGCTCGGGGTTACCGGTTCAGGCAAGACCTACACGATGGCTCATGTCATCGGGCGCATGGGGCGTCCGGCCCTGATCATGGCGCCGAACAAGACGCTGGCGGCGCAGTTGTATGCGGAGATGCGCGAGTTTTATCCCGAGAATGCGGTGGAGTATTTCGTGTCTTATTACGATTACTACCAGCCCGAAGCCTATGTGCCGTCGAAAGACCTGTTCATCGAAAAAGATTCGAACATCAACGAGCACATCGAACAGATGCGCCTGTCGGCAACCAAGGCGCTGCTGGAGCGGCCGGATACGATCATCGTGGCCACGGTGTCGGCGATTTACGGTATCGGTGATCCGTCGGATTACCACGGCATGATCCTGCACCTGCGCGAGAACGAAAAACTGCCGCAGCGTGATGCGATCAAGCGCCTGACCGAGATGCAATACGACCGTAATGAATTCGAGTTCAAGCGCGGCGTGTTCCGCGTGCGCGGCGACGTGCTGGATATTTTTCCGGCGGAGAACTCCGAAACCGCGGTGCGGGTGTCGTTGTTCGATGATGAGGTGGAGAGCATCCAGATTTTTGATCCGCTGACCGGCCATATCCTGCAGCGAGTGTCGCGGTTTACGGTTTATCCGTCGAGTCATTACGTGACGCCGCGCGCGACCACGCTGCGCGCGATCGAGGCGATCAAGATTGAATTGCGCGAACGCATCGATACCTTCACCAAGGAACACAAGCTGGTCGAGGCGCAGCGCATTGAGCAGCGCACGCGTTTTGACCTGGAGATGCTCAACGAGATGGGATTCTGCAAGGGCATCGAGAACTATTCACGGCATCTGTCCGGCCGGCTGCCGGGTGAGCCGCCGCCGACATTGATTGATTACCTGCCGCCGGATGCGCTGATGTTTATCGACGAGAGCCATGTGACCATTCCGCAGGTGGGGGGCATGTACAAGGGCGACCGCGCGCGCAAGGAGAATCTGGTCGGCTACGGCTTTCGTCTGCCGTCGGCGCTTGACAACCGGCCGCTGCGATTTGACGAGTTCGAGAAGTTCATGCGTCGCGTGGTATTCGTGTCGGCAACACCGTCGGAATACGAACGCACGCACCAGGGGCAGGTGGTGGAGCAGGTGGTACGGCCAACAGGGCTGGTCGATCCGCAACTGGAGGTGCGGCCGGCGACAACGCAGGTCGATGACCTGCTATCGGAGATCAATCTGCGGGTTGCTGCCGGTGAACGCGTGCTGGTGACGACGCTGACCAAGCGCATGTCCGAGGACTTGACCGATTATCTTGCCGAGCATGGCATCAAGGTGCGTTATCTGCATTCCGACATCGATACTGTGGAGCGGGTCGAAATCATCCGCGACCTGCGGCTGGGGGAGTTCGATGTGCTGGTGGGAATCAACCTGCTGCGGGAGGGCCTGGACTTGCCGGAAGTGTCTTTGGTGGCGATTCTTGATGCCGACAAGGAAGGTTTCCTGCGTTCGGAGCGTTCGTTGATCCAGACCATCGGCCGTGCGGCGCGCCATCTCAATGGCAAGGCCATTCTTTATGCGGATCGCATTACCGATTCAATGCGTAAAGCCATGGACGAAACCGATCGCCGCCGCACCAAGCAGGTCGCGCATAACCTGGCGCACGGCATCACGCCGGTGGGCGTCGTCAAACGCATCAAGGACATCATCGACGGGGTTTACAACCAGGAAGGGGCGCGTCTTGAACTGAAGGCGGCGCAGAATCAGGCCCGTTACGATGCGATGGGCACCAAGGACATGACCCGGGAAATCAAGCGGGTCGAGAAGGAAATGCTGGATGCCGCGCGCAACCTCGAGTTTGAGAAGGCGGCGCAATTGCGCGATGAACTGCATGTGTTGAAACAACGTTTGTTCATCGACGCAGCGTGACAGGGTTACGTAGGGTTACGCAGGCTTTAACATCGATTCTGGTGAATCAGGCTACTGCGATCAGATGATTCTGGCTTCTATGCCTTTCATGAGGACATAGGGCTGCATAATGGCATTCCTGAACTTGTATTTGTAGCCGCGTGCGGTTTCCGTTCGTTGCAATGCCATGCCGTGCTTGGGTTCGCAAAAGGCATTCAGGTGTTTGGAAAAAAGGGAGACCGGGAACTCTTTTTTCATGATCTTGCTCATCGGCGCCACGACATCGCTTGCGGTGAAATAGCCGTACTTGTCGGTTTCGGTCAGTGCGCAGGCCAGCAAGACCCAGCGATAAAGCGTCTCCTCCGAGCTGGTTGTGGCGCGCTCATACTCATCCGCGATGCTTTGCTGGGCATACCGGAGCGCTTTCCGGAAGGCGTGATGCGTGTTGTCCTGGGTAATGTGCAGGCTGTCTTTTGCTGCGGCCGACATTGCTGAATGCATCCCGAGAAGATGTGCGTAGTGTGGAAGGCCTTGAGACAGTTTCTGGATCAGGATTTTGGCGTCGGGGTCAATCGTCATGCCGACATTCGCGAGCCCACTTTCAATCAGCCGGTCGATTTCAATCGGCGTCATTCTCGGCATATGCACTTGAATGAGGGCGCGCTGTATCGATTCGTGTTCAGCGAGCAATGCATCGACGGATTCGGCAACACCCACCAGTATCAGCGTTGCATCCGTGGCATGGTCTGAGAGGGTTTTTATGGTGTCGGCCAGGAGGGTGGTGGTGCTTGGATCCCTGATGCGGTCGACCTCATCAATGATGAACAGGAATCGTCCGCGGTTTTGCAGGACTGTCCTGACCGAATGGGGGGTTATTTCCTCCGGCAGGAGTTGTGCATAAGTACCTTGCGTGCGATCTGTGCTGCTGCTGGCACTTCTGTTGACCGGGGAGTTTCTGGAGAGCGGGATTTCCGAAAGGATCGATCTCCACAATGAAGAAAAAGTTGTGGTTTGATCACAGTTGATGGTTCCGCATTCCGGCATCACGAATTTGGTGCGCAGCATCTCGCATATGGTATTGACCAGCGAGGTTTTCCCGGCCCCACGCTCGCCATAAATCACAACATGCTGACCGCGTTGTACGCAGGCATTCAATATCGCGGTGACTTGTGATTCGCGTCCGGAAAAGGCTCTGCTGTCGATCGGCGCGCTCGGTCTGAAAGACACGGCAATTTTTTCCAGCAATTCAAATTTGTTTTTTGGTTCCATGCGGAATGTTCAATCAATACGTTTCGTGTGGCGCTAGTAAAATAGCAGGGTATCTGTCGTGTTTTGGCGCCATGACCGGTCCAGTGACCGTCGGAGGGCTAATGATACTTAAATTGACAACGGAAGTTCGCTGCGAATTTTTGGCGGCGGCAGGGAGGGCCTCGTGGTTCGTGTTTTATTCGTTTGGATGGGGAATATTTGCCGATCGCCGACGGCGGAGGGGGTATTCAAGCATCTGGTTGCGGCTGAAGGGCTTACCGCGCGGATCGAATCGGATTCTGCCGGTACCCACGACTATCACATCGGGGCTTCTCCGGATTCACGGTCGCAGGCCGCTGCAGCGCAAAGAGGCTTTGATCTGAGCCCGCTACGCGCAAGGCAGGTCAGGATCGAGGATTTTGCTGACTTTGATTATGTGCTGGGGATGGACGAAGCGAACTGTGTCGCTTTGCGCAAGCTCTGTCCCACGCAATACCGTGAGCGCGTGAAATTGTTCATGGAGTTCGCGCCGGAAGCAGGGCGACGCGAAGTGCCCGATCCGTATTACGGCGGTGCCAAGGGCTTCGAGGAGGTACTGGATCTGGTTGAGGACGCGTCGCGTGGCTTGCTGGAGCACATTCGGGCATCAGGAGCGGGTTAGAGGCGCCGCACGGTGGCAGCAGCCTCCGGCCCGACTTCAGTCGAATTCGTCAGTCGAGCTTGATGTTCGCTGTCTTGATCACCTTGACCCAGTTGTCATATTCATCGCGCATGAATTTGCCCATCGCTTCCGGAGTGCCGGGCGAGGGCTCCGCACCCTGACTCGACAGCCGCTTGGCCATTTCAGGTTCCGACAGCGCTTTCACCGATTCGGCATTGATCTTGGCGATGATGTCCTTGGGCATGGCCGCCTGTCCCATCAGAGCGTACCAGGTGGCGTACTGGAAACCTTTCACGCCGGATTCGGCAACGGTCGGAATATCCGGGATGGCAGGTGAACGTTTGGCGCTGCCGACAGCGATGCCGCGCATGCGTCCGGCCTGCATCTGCGCCAGCACCGTGGGGATGCTGTTGAACATCACGCTGATCTGGCCTGACATCAGGTCGGTCATTGCAGGGGCGGTGCCTTTGTAGGGCACATGCAGCAGATTGGTGCCTGTCATCGATTTCAATAACTCCATGCCCATGTGCTGGGGACTGCCCGGGCCAACCGAACCGTAGTTGATCTGGCCGGGCTTGCTCTTCGCAAGTTTGAGCAGGTCCTGCACCGAACGCACCGGGAGCGAGGGATGGACGACTAGCACCTGTGGATTGACCACGGTGAGTACGATGGGCGCGAGATCC
>CAMAYE010000152.1 GCA_945862135.1 Bordetella parapertussis | reverse complement strand
TGGTTGACCCGAAGGGGGAAGACTATTCCCGATATCGTGGCGCCACACTGGTCACCCCGAACCGGGCTGAACTGCGTGCTGTCACCGGAAGCTGGACCAGCGAGGCCATGCTCAACAGCAAGGCGCAGGCCTTGCGCCAGCGCTTGGGGCTGGACGGTCTGCTGGTGACACGTAGCGAAGAGGGCATGACGCTGTACCGGCGCGGCAGCAAGTTGCATGTGCCCGCGCAGGCGCGAGAGGTTTATGACGTCAGCGGCGCAGGCGACACGGTGATTGCGACCGTTGCAGTCATGCTTGCTGCAGGCCAGAGCATGGAAGATGCGGTGCGGATTGCCAATCGCGCGGCAAGTATTGTCGTCGGGAAGTTCGGTACGGCTGTGGCCTATCCGCACGAACTCTTTCCCGAGCAGGCCAAGGAGTCCAAATGATTTACGTAGTCACCGGCGCGGCCGGGTTTATCGGCTCCAATCTGGTCAAGGCGCTCAACGCCCAGGGCATTACCAACGTTCTGGCCGTTGATGATCTGACTCAGGGCGACAAGTTCCGCAATCTGGTGGACTGCGCGATTACCGATTACCTCGACAAGGATGAATTCCTGGCGCGGGTGCGCGCCGGAAGTTTCCGTCGCGGCATCAAGGCCATTTTTCATCAAGGCGCCTGTTCCGATACCACAGCCAGCGATGGCCGTTACGTGATGGATGTGAATTACGCCTACTCGTGCACGCTGCTGGAGTTCTGTCTTTCCGAGCAGGTCCCATTCATCTATGCCTCGTCGGCCGCGACTTATGGCGCGCATACGGAATTCCGCGAAGACCCCGTGTGCGAAGGGCCGCTGAATGTATACGGCTATTCCAAACTGTTGTTTGACCAGCGTGTGCGTCGTTTGCCGCCGGGGGGGTCTCAAATTGTAGGGCTGCGTTATTTCAATGTTTATGGCGACCGTGAGCAGCACAAGGGTCGGATGGCATCGGTGGCGTACCATTTTTTCAATCAGTACCGTGCCGAGGGCCACGTGCGCCTGTTCGAAGGCAGTGGCGGTTATGGAGAGGGTGAACAGCGGCGCGACTTTGTGTCGGTCGAGGATGTCATCAAGGTCAACCTGTATTTCCTGCAGAATCCGGAAAAATCCGGCATCTACAATTGCGGCACCGGGGCGGCACAATCGTTCAACGATGTGGCTGTGACCATGCTCAACAGTTGTCGCGGTGCTGAGGGACGTCCGTTGCTGGCGTTGCATGACCTGCAGAAACAGGGATTGATCCGTTACATCCCGTTTCCCGGTGATCTCAAGGGTAAATACCAGAGTTATACCCAGGCCGATCTGAGCGCGTTGCGTGGCGCAGGTTATGACGCGGCATTCCAGACCGTTGAGCAGGGCGTTTCGCACTACTGCCATCAATTGCTGGCGCGCAGCGGGAGCTGAGCGTGTATCCGAGTCTGGAAGGATTTGTCGGTAATACACCGCTGGCGCGTCTGCAGCGAATACCGGGGGCAACAGACAACGTCATTCTCGCCAAGCTGGAAGGCAATAACCCTGCCGGTTCGGTCAAGGACCGGCCGGCACTGTCGATGATTCGCCGCGCACAGGAGCGCGGCACCATCAAGCCGGGCGACACGCTGATTGAACCGACCAGCGGCAACACCGGAATTGCCTTGGCGATGGCAGCAGCGATCATGGGCTACCGCATGGTGTTGATCATGCCGGAGAATCAGTCGCTGGAACGCCAGCAGACCATGCGTGCTTATGGCGCCGAACTGATCCTGACGCCCAAGGAAGTCAGCATGGAAGGCGCGCGTGATGTTGCCGAACGCATGGTACGCGAAGGCAAAGGCGTGATGCTTGACCAGTTCGCCAATCCCGATAATCCGCTGGCACATTACGAAACCACAGGCCCGGAAATCTGGCGCGACACCGGTGGAAAAATCACGCACTTTGTATCAAGCATGGGTACCACCGGTACTATCATGGGCGTGTCGCGTTTCCTGAAGGAAAAAAATCCCCAGGTGCAGATTGTCGGTTGCCAGCCTTCCGACGGCTCGCAGATTGCCGGCATCCGCAAATGGCAGCCGGAATACCTGCCGAAGATCTGCGACTGGAATCGAGTGGATCAGATCATCGAAATCGCGCAGAACGAAGCCGAAGAAATGACGCGGCGTCTGGCGCGCGAAGAGGGCATCTTTGCAGGTGTATCGTCCGGCGGCGCATTGTGGGCAGCGTTGCAGATTTCGGCCAAGGTGCGCAATGCGGTGATCGTGTTCATCACCTGCGATCGCGGCGATCGTTACCTGTCGACCGGGGTCTTCCCCGGTAAATAATATAAGTAACTGTTTTTAAAGGAATTATTTTGAATCCCGTGCTGGTGTTCGATATTGAAACCGTACCCGATATTGCCGGGCTGCGGCGCTTGCATGACATGGACAGCAGTCTGTCCGACCATGATGTTGCCGAAGCCGCATTCCAGTTGCGGCGGCAGTCGCATGGCAATGATTTCCTGCCGCATTACCTGCAGCGCGTTTTGGTGATTTCCTGCGCATTGCAGGATCGTGACAGCTTCAAAGTGTGGTCACTCGGCGCATCCGGCGAATCCGAAGGCGAGATCATCCAGCGCTTTTTTGATGGCATCGAAAAATACACGCCGCAACTCGTGTCGTGGAACGGCGGTGGCTTCGATCTGCCGGTGCTGCACTACCGCGGCCTGATGCACGGTGTGAAAGCCTCGCGCTACTGGGACATGGGCGAGGATGATCGCGAGTTCAAGTGGAACAACTACATCAGCCGTTACCACCAGCGTCATCTTGACCTGATGGATCTGCTGGCGATGTACCAGGGCCGCGCCAATGCGCCGCTGGATGCACTGGCGCAGCTGATGGGATTCCCGGGCAAGCTGGGTATGGATGGCTCGGCGGTGTGGGGCGCGTTTCAGGACGGCAAGCTCGAAGACATTTGGCGTTACTGCGAGACTGACGTCGTCAATACCTATCTGGTTTATCTGCGCTTCCAGCTGATGCGCGGCGCGCTGACGCCGGCGCAGCATGATCAGCAGATTGCGGCCGCGCGTGCAGCGCTGGGCAAGCTTGATCAACCGCATTGGCAGGAGTTTCTCGCCCGCTGGGCGGCCTGATGCCGTAATGCCTGCTGCGGCAGGCGCCAAGAAAAAAATACAATGACGTTTCTGAAAATTGAATCCCTGGACCAGGAAGGCCGCGGCATTGCCCGCCGCGACGGCAAAGTCATTTTCATCGAAGGCGCGCTGCCCGGCGAAAGCGTCGAGATCGAGACTTATCGCAAGAAGGCGGCTTTTGAAATTGCGGTGGCGACCACGATTCGCGACGAAAGCGCGTCGCGTACGACACCGGGTTGCGAATTTTTCGGTCTGTGCGGCGGCTGCAGTCTGCAGCATATGGATTCGCGCACTCAGGTAGCGGCCAAGCAGCGCGTGCTCGAAGACAACCTGCGGCATATTGGCAAGGTCACGCCCGAACAGATCCTGCCGGCGATCCACGGCCCGACCTGGGGCTATCGCCATCGAGCGCGCCTGACTTCCAGATACGTGTTCAAGAAGGGCGGGGCCCTGGTCGGTTTCCATGAAAAGCGCAGTAGTTATGTTGCCGACATGCGGAGCTGCGAGGTATTGCCCAAGCGGATTTCCGCGCTGTTGCTGCCGCTGCGTGCGCTCGTCAGCAGTCTGAGCATCCACGCGCGCATGCCGCAGATCGAACTGGCAATCACCGTTACCGCAGACGTGCTAGTACTGCGCAATCTGGATCCGCTGAACCCTGAAGACGAAGACAAGTTGCGCGCCTTTGCTGATGCGCATCAAGTGGTGTTCTACCTGCAGCCGGCGGGCCCGGAATCTGCACAGTTGTTCTATCCGCCGAGCGCAGAAGCGCTGTTTTATACGCTGCCCGAATTCGATGTGCAGATCCATTTTCGTCCCACCGACTTCACCCAGGTCAACCACTCGATCAACCAGGTGCTGGTGCGCCGTGCCCTCAATCTGCTGGCGCCGCAACCGGGGGAGCGCATTGCAGATCTGTTTTGCGGACTGGGCAACTTCACGCTGCCGATCGCCCGCAGCGGCGCCAGCGTCACCGGCATCGAAGGCAGCGCCGGACTGATCAAACGGGCGCAGGAGAACGCAAAGCGCAACGGCCTCACCGGCAATACCCAGTTCATGACCATGGATCTGTTCAAAATCGATGCCGCGCAATGGGCTGCGCTGGGCCAATTCGACAAGCTGCTGATTGATCCACCGCGCGACGGCGCAATGGAGCTGGTCAAGTTGATCGGCGCCGATGGCCCGCGCCGCATCGTCTATGTGTCGTGCAGTCCGTCAACACTGGCGCGTGACGCCGAAGTGCTGGTGGCAGTGCACGGCTATACCCTGAAGGCGGCCGGCCTCGTCAACATGGTCCCGCACACGGCGCACGTGGAGTCGATCGCCTGGTTCGAACGGGAGTAGGGCTGTCCTGACGGCAACAAAAAAGCGGCCCGCAGGCCGCTTTTTTGTTGCGGTGAATCGCGTTCAGTCGCGATCGCCGCTGGTCAGTCCGAGGATCTGCAGCAGGCTGCTGAAAATGTTGTAAAGCGAAACATACAGCGACAGCGTGGCTGACACGTAATTCGTCTCACCGCCGCGGACAATGGCGTTGATCTGCCAGAGGATTACCGCTGAGGAGAAGATGATGAATGCGCCGCACAGGACTAGTTGCATCAGCGGGCTTTGCAGGAAAATCTGCGCGACCACCGCCAGCATGATCACCACAAAACCGACCAGCAGGAATTTATTGAGGAAGCTGAAATCCCGTTTGGTCGTTGAGGCGATGCCTGAGAGCACGAAAAACACCGCTGCAGTTCCGCCTGCAGCCATCATTACCAGTTGACCGCCGTTGCGCATCGACAGGATGGTTTGCAGCAAGGGGGCCAGCAGCAGGCCCATGAAAGCGGTGAAGCCCAGCAGCAGGCCGACGCCGAGCACGCTGTTGCGGTTTTTCTCGATCATGAAAATCCAGCCGTAGAACACCGCCATCATGATGATCACGCTCATGAGCGGGCTGGAACGCATGAAACTGAAATTGATGAAGTTCGTGCCGACAGCCGCGCCGATCACGGTAGGGATCAGGGAGACGGCGAGCAGCAGGTACGTGTTCCGCAGCACCTTGTTCTGCTGTGCGGCAACGTCCTGGGAGCCGGCAGAGTAGACGGTTTGCAGGTCAGGTTGCATAGCTTTTCATTCTCCAAAAAGTTGACTGAATCAGTCGGCAGTAAGACTACTGAAAGCGTGTAAAAGTTGCAATTATATTCGTGTGATAAGGCTCTGATTTTGAAGGGCAAGTGATTGATAATGGATGATATTATCCTTGGCAATGACAGGCCATTTTGCCGCAGCGGCATTACTTGCGGTTACAATGCGGCCCCTTATGGCGATGTAGATCAGGAAACCTGAGGCCAGTAAAGCGCTAAAGGCGCGGCCGGAGCTAAAACCGGCAGTTGGGTAGTCCAGAAAGTACGGAGGGTTGGCAGAGCGGTTGAATGCACCGGTCTTGGCGCACGCAGTATGTGCGCTTGCGGGGCTAACTTGCCATCAGGCAAGTTAAGCGCCAAAGGCGCGGCCGGAGCTAAAACCGGCAGCTGGGTAGTCGAGAAAGTACGGAGGGTTGGCAGAGCGGTTGAATGCACCGGTCTTGAAAACCGGCAGGGCCTCACGGTCCTCGTGAGTTCGAATCTCACACCCTCCGCCAGTCAGGCGTCGCCGCGCACCGCATCAGCCCAGCAATTCGGCGTTTCATACAAGCGGACCTGCTGCAATTCCAGTTTGGCACCGTAACGGCTGCGATAGAGCGGATCGAGGATCCGGAACGCGGTCTGCGCCAGATGTTCGGCCGTCGGCGGTGCATCAAACAGCACGGTTTTGTGGCCGGGAATCGCTCCCAGAAAATCCACCACCGCATGATCTTGCCGCCAGGCCAGGAATGCGTGGTCCCAGGGCTCGACGACGTGTTGCTGCGCGATGGCCTTGAGCTCGGAAAAATCCATGACCATGCCTTCGTCGGCCGCGCCGCTGGTGGCAATCAGTGGCCCCGTGAGGGTGATTTCAATGGCGTAGCGATGGCCGTGCAGATGCCGGCACTGGCTACCGTGGTTGGGGATACGGTGGCCGGCGTCAAATTCCAGTCTGCGGGTGATGCGCATGGGGGCGCGATTATACCCTCAGGGCTATGCTGGAGCGGGTGTTGGCGGGCTACCAGGCAGGGTAATCCTCGTTTTTCCCCTGAAAATCCAATAAAATACGCCCCTTTTTCGCATCGAACAGAAACCCAGCCATCATGGCTCTGATAGTCCAAAAATACGGCGGCACCTCGGTCGGCAGCCCCGAACGCATCAAGAACGTTGCCAAACGCGTCGCGCGCTGGAAAGCGCAGGGGCATGACATCGTTGTCGTCGTTTCGGCTATGTCTGGTGAAACCAACCGGCTGATCGCGCTGGCCAAGGAAATTCAGTCCCAGCCCGATCCCCGTGAACTTGATGTCATGGTCTCCACCGGCGAGCAGGTCACCATTGCGCTGCTGTCGATGGCCCTGATCGAGGCCGGTCTGCAGGCGCGCAGCTATACCGGCGCGCAGGTGCGCATCCTCACCGACAATGCCTACACCAAGGCACGCATTCTCAGCATTGATGAGGAAAACATGCGCGCTGACCTCAAGGCCGGTCGTGTTGTCGTGGTGGCCGGATTCCAGGGCGTTGATGAGGCAGGCAACATCACCACTCTTGGCCGTGGTGGCTCGGATACGACCGGGGTTGCGCTGGCCGCAGCGCTGAAGGCGGATGAGTGCCAGATTTACACCGACGTAGACGGGGTCTATACCACCGACCCGCGGATTGTTCCCGAAGCCCGCCGCCTCAAGACCGTCACTTTCGAGGAAATGCTCGAGATGGCGAGCCTGGGCTCCAAGGTGCTGCAGATCCGTTCGGTTGAATTTGCCGGCAAATACAAGGTGCGTTTGCGCGTGCTCTCCAGCTTTGAAGATGAAGGCGAAGGCACGCTGATCACATTTGAGGAAGACAAGGATATGGAAAAGGCCGTCATTTCAGGCATCGCGTTCAATCGTGATGAAGCCAAGATCACCGTGCTGGGCGTGCCCGATCGTCCCGGCATCGCGTATCAGATCCTCGGACCGGTGGGTGAGGCGAACATTGACGTCGACATGATCGTGCAGAACGTCGGCCACGACGGACTGACTGATTTTTCGTTCACCGTGCACCGCAACGATTACCAGAAGGCACTGAAAGTACTGAAGCCGGTGGTCGAACACACCAAGGCCCGCGGCCTGCAGAGCGGTGACAAGATCGCCAAGGTTTCGGTGGTCGGCGTCGGCATGCGTTCGCACGCCGGAATCGCTAGCACCATGTTCCGCACGCTGGCTGAAGAAGGCATCAACATCGAAATGATCTCCACGTCCGAGATCAAGGTTTCGGTGGTGATTGACGAGAAATACACCGAGCTGGCCGTGCGCGTGCTGCACAAAGCTTTTGGACTGGATCAGCCGGCCTGAGGGTCGGTATGTTATTCTTCGCCTGACGAATTGTTGCAAGCGGGACTGAACAAACCGCTATAAAACCGGGTTCAGGAGAGATGGCCGAGTGGTCGAAGGCGCGCCCCTGCTAAGGGCGTATGGGGGCAAAACCTCCATCGAGGGTTCGAATCCCTCTCTCTCCGCCAGAAAAAAATACGGGGCCTTGTGCCCTGTATTTTTTTATGAAGGGGAGGGAGTAGAAAGAAGCCTCCGGTTCGACCAGCGACACGCAGTGCGTGTCGCGCAGGACGCCACGCCGGTGGCGTGGCGGTCCCGAGCGGCAGCGAGGGATGACGGTTCGCCACAAGGCGATACCGGCACAATCCCTCTCTCTCCGCCAAAAAAAGAAACGGGGCCTTGGGCCCCGTTTTTTTATTCATCAATCCCGACAGTATCGTCGTCTTCAAACTCATCGGGTACAGTGCCGTCTCCGATGCCGGTGACCATCGCAGCCAGGGTTGCGCTTTGTTTCACAAAATACTCTTCGCTGATCGGATCGTAGAACCGCGTGCCAATGGTGACATCACGGAATTTGACGCGCTTACGGGCAGGTTGGGTGGACATACCGGTTTGAGTGGGAAGTGAGTGGATGGGAAGTTTCGAGTTTAAAACGAGGCCGCTCTGCAATTCCAGTCTGTTTCCGATGTGTTTGCTGAATCAATTCGGAACAGTCCATTGTCCAGTGCCATAAACACAAAAGCCCCGCCAAAATGGCAGGGCTGCGTGCAATTAAAGCTATTTGAATTCTGGCTCCCCGACCTGGGCTCGAACCAGGGACCTGCGGATTAACAGTACAGATCACAGCAAGTTTTATGGCGTAAAAGTCGAAGAAGTGTAACGGGTTTTCGGCTTTACCCCGGTCTTGGCTTTGAGAACCGACCCTATGCCGAACTTTTTAGGTTCCAGTGCCTGATTATTTGCAATTTTCTCCAACTGATTCAAGGAAGTAGCTTCGGTTTTACCGATCCGAAACCGACCGCT
>CAMAYE010000151.1 GCA_945862135.1 Bordetella parapertussis | reverse complement strand
ACATCCAGGATATTTCGATGCAGCTCGGTATACAACCTGTTCATGCGACCGGCATCGTCGCAATAGACGTTCAGTTCGTAGGTCACCGCAAAATCACCCAGCGACTTCTGCTGCACGAAAGGCTGGCTGCCGGGCCGCAACCCGGCCGTGCGCTGGGCCGCCATCAGCAACATGGCCTCGACCTGGCGCCACGGCGTCTCGTAACCGATGCCGACATTGGTGTGCAGAATCAATCCCTGGTCGCGCGCCATCGCGCTGTAGTTAATGACTGCGTCGTTGATGATCTTCGAATTGGGTATGACCACCCTTTCGTTTTTCGGGGTCAGGATATGGGTCACTACCACGCTGATCTCCACAACGTCGCCGAAAGTGTTACCGATACGAACCCGGTCGCCCACCTTGAAAGCGCGTCGATAGGTCATGCTGTAGCCGGCAATGATGTTCGCCAGTACAGACGATGAACCGAGGGAAAACAGCACACCCAGAAACAGCGACACGCCCTTGAACGCGTCGGAACCTGATCCCGGGATGTACGGATATGCAACAACCAGCATGAAGGCCAGGAACACGAAGCGCACGATACGATAGGTCGGCCGGGCCCATTCCTGGTCAAAGCTGGCAAAATGCACACGGCCTTCGGCGATCGCATCGAAGAACACGCGGATCAGCTTCAGTATGAAGCGGGCAACGATCACCAGCATGACCAGGAAGAACAATTTGGGCAGATATGCCATGAAAGCGCCGCCCATGGCCAGCAGCGGGTTGGCAACGAAGTCCAGCAAATCGCGCGCCAGCGCCCGCGTCCAGGGAAACAGCCCGAGCACCAGGTTCAGGTAAACGTAAAGCAGGGTCAGGATCAACAGCGTCCTGAAAAGCCTGATCATGGCTATCGTCGCCGTCCACAACTGCTGCGCGCGGACGATGCGCAGCGACTTTACTTCCAGCTCCTCGATGCGATTCCTGAAACGCTGCTCAAGCAGGCCGCTTATGCGCCGGAACAAAACGATAATGCCGTAAGACAGTCCGAGGAAACCCACGGTTGCCGCAACCGCATACAGAACCGCATGCAGGATCGCATCGGGCCTGCGGTCGTTGCGATACTCCTGGATGACGCGGCGAATTTTCTCGACATAGGCCGTCACCAGAATTTGCCGGCTGATGCTTTCAAGGCGCGCATCCTCCTCATAGACCGCCAGAACAACAGTTTCTCCGGCCTTGATCAGCGAGTGCCCCCCCATGTCCGTAACGGCAAGTCCTGCCGGGTCGAAAGCCTTGTCCCTGGCCAGGGCTTCGATACGTGCAGCGATATTTGCCGAGCGCTTCTGCGCCGGGAACGCAGTGATGCCGCGCACCCTGAACAGCACCTCGCCGTTGACCACGACCGGCGCAGCATCAACCGGAAGGTCCTCGGGCGGATGGGCCGCTGCTGACGGCTGCTGGGCACCAGCGACGGCTGCCAGCATCAGGAACAGACCGGCCACAAAACACCGGAGCATCGCGTTGCGGATCAACTGGATCATTTTTGCAGCCTCGTTAAACCATTGAATACTGAAATTGCGCAGTCAAGCGCACCTTATTTGACGCCTTTGCGCGCCGCAGCCGGAGCCGGCGTTGTAGCTGGCATGATCTACGTCACGCCGATTGCGCCGACATGATTTCGCCCCCCCCTGCTTCAGCTCGCGCGATTTGGCAGCAGACGGCGAAGGCGCAGCTGGGAGCCGATCCGCAAGCCTGAGAAACACATAAAAATCAGTAAAAACAAATACTTATGGCCAATCATCAGCGGCCCTCCGTCCTTGTCGATACCGGGTGCTACTCCACAGGCACTCCAGCGCGCATCGTTACTGCTTCTTCCAGTTTCCGTCAGGATTGAAGCGGGTGATCTTGCCCACGATGGCCGCAGTGTCCGGTCCGAGATCCTTCTCGAACACCGTGCCGTCATGATTGACGATGAACGTCATCACCCCGGAGTTGCGGTACGTCGCAGGCCAGGCAATCAGCGCAAACCCGCCGATCATCTTACCCTTGGCCACATAGTCATAAGCGCCGCCCGGCGCATCCGCGCCCTGGCCCTTGAGAATGCGGAAGTGGTAGCCGTGATAGGCAGTCGCTTTTGCGCCAGTGCCGCCGTACCCCTCTGCCTTTGCCGCGTCAAACAGCGGACCCAGCGGGCTTAAAGGTTCACCGGCTTTGGTCGGGAAATAAAGACCATCGCGTTTGCCCTTGCTGCTGACCAGCTTTTGCGCATAACCCTGCAACTTGTCCTTTTGCGGATTCAGCCGGTAGTAATCGCGCTGTGCATCGACATAGGCCAGCATCGACTGGATTGTCGACAGTTCGTTGCTGCCGATCCGGCGGTTGAGGATTTCGTCTTTGCCGGCTGCGGTATCAAAACGCCACCCATCCGCTGTCTTGACCAACGGAATCGGGAACGGCCAGCCGTCCTTGCCGGTGATCAGGATCGCCTTCGCATCGCCAGCCCGCTCCAGTTTGTTGGCTTCGTCGTACGACACGACAAACCGAGCGCGGCGCTCCTTGTCGGCAACAGCATCACCCGAATCAATCAACGACTTGGCGCCGGAACCGAGTACAGACAGCAAGCCCTTGGTTTCGGTGCCGCGCGCAGCGGCGATCAGCGCCTTCACCGCTTCGTCCGGCGACGCAAATACCTGTTGTTTCGCTGCTGCCGGCTTCTGTTTTGCATTACCCGCCTTCGGCGCGGCGTCGGCAGCCTGCACCGGCAAGGCCAGTGGCACTGCACTGATCAGCGCCCCGAACAGAACATATATCGTGGTTTTTCCGAACATGGTGAAATCCTTAAGCAGTTTTTGGAGTGTCATCATCGTCTCCTGTCGACTCAACGACGATGACCGCCACCACCGCCTGCGCGCGCTGCACCGCCGCCGGAAGGACGTGAATGGCCGGCCGCTGACGCACGACTTGCCGCACCACGGTTGCTGACATCACGCGTGTGTCCGCCCTGACCAATGCCATCGAAGGCACCGGAGTCCCTGCCGCCTGGCCGCTGCGCACTGCGATCACCGGCACCTTTGCTGCTGAGATCCAGCGATCCGGCATTGGGCCGTGCATCTCCACCAGCGGGACGACCTTTCAGATTGTCGGCGCCACCGCGCGCAATCTCCTGACGACCCTGTTCAGCCCGGCCGCGGAAGGCTTCGCGTGTATCGGCCCCTTGTGATGGACCCTTGCCGAATTTCTGCTGCGTCGCCTGGTCACGGTACTGCACACCCTTGCGATGCTCGGGCTTGTGATTCCAGTCGCCGGTGTTGATGTTGGTCTTGTTGAAATTGTTGTAGGTGGTGTTATTGATGTAGACGTTTCCGCTGCCTCCCCAGTGGCAACCGCCCCACATCGCGTTGCCGACAGCCACGCCGACCGTGAAGGCAAAAAACACGCTGCCGGCGCTGTAACCCGGCGGGTAATAGTAATAAGGCGGGTAAGCCGCGTACGGCCACGGACCGTAAACCACGGTCGGGTTGTAGGTCGGCACATAGACCACCTGCGGGTTCGTCGGCTCGATGACAATGACCGTCTGGCCGTTTTCCTGCGTGGTCGTGACTTTCTGCTCCTTGCCCGATTTCAGGTTGCCGGCCTTGTCGGCCTTGGCGCGTAATGTCTGAATCGCCGCCATCACGTCTTTCTGCTGACCGAGGAAGGCATCACCCAGTTTCTGCGTCATGTCGAGTTTGTCGTTAAGCATGGCCAACACGCTCGGGAACGCCGTCAGCGATTTCACGCTGGGATCCCAGGTCTGCTTCTGCATTGCATCCTCGAGCGCCTTGTCCTTGACGTCTGGATTCGCTTTCGACCAGCGCGCCGCCGAAACGATTTCCAGCGGATAGGTCGAGGCCATCAGGATCTGCGCCACCAGTGCATCGGGATACAGCGCAATCGGCGCAACCAGCTGTTCAATCTCTTCCTTCTTGAACTGGGTTGCACTGCCTTCCTGTGCCTGTACGCAAGGCAGGAGTGTCAGCGTGACCACCAGAAAAATCGACATAAATCTGGATAGAAAGTGCATTGCTTCCCCTTGGAATTTCGTCAAACGATCTGCAAGTAATTGATTTTATTTATTAATTTTACGATGCCAGTACATCATGCGAATTCGATTCTGCCACCGTAAGTCATCAGCGGCTACTAAGTTCGCTTCACACCGCCTGACCTCATTTTTCCACGGGCGGGAAAACGATATTCCAATCGCGCCGGACATCCACCACGGCCCATCCCTTCGCAATGGCCTCATCAAGCGCCTTGTCGAGTCGGCCGATGTGGGATTTGCGATCGTAGGCCCATTCCCGCTCAGCATCGGTGTGGTGCACCAACCCCATGAAACGTGCGCCGCTGCCCGCAGCGGTCCACTGGAGCATTTCGAGATCACCGTCGGAGTTGCCAAACGCGAAAATCGGCCGCCGTCCGATGTGATGCTGGATGGCCGCCGGTTTGCCGGCCTTATCATCGATGAAGTTCAACTCCGGCAACCGCACGATCACCGGTTTGCCTTCGCGCATCTCGAATTTCGTCTTGATGCTGCTGCCGATGACCTGCTCAGGTGGAATGCCATAGACCCGATCCGTCCACGGGCGCATGAACTCGATGCCGCCGCCGGACACGATGAACGTCCTGAATCCGTTCGCGCGCAGGTAGGCGAGCAACTCCAGCATCGGCTGATACACCATCTCGGTGTAGAGCCTGCCGGTCCCGGGATGTTTCGCGGTCCTGATCCAGTCGGCAACAATCTTTTCGAACTCCTCGGTCGTCATACCCGCGTGCGTAGCCATGGCCATTTCAAGGAGCGCGTGCTCGCCGCCGGCCAGCGCGGATTTGACATCACCTTTGAGCACCGAGGCGAACGGCTCTTTGTCCTTCCACTCCGGATGCTGGGATGCAAGTACCTTGATGCGGTCAAAAATGAAGAATGCCTGGAAATACATCGGCTGCTCCGCCCACAGCGTGCCGTCGTTGTCGAATACGGCAATTCTCTCGGCGGGAGGCACAAAGTCCTTGCCGCCTTTTGCCGTCACCCGTTGCACGAAGTCGGTGATGGCCTGCCTGGTCATGCCGGCGTTCCATGACGGCAACGCGTCAGCGGTCTGCGCCTGTGCGCAAGGCAGTGCTGTCAGCGTGACCAGCAGTAAAAATGCCATGGATCTGGATAGAAAAAGCATGAAGTCCCCTTGGGATTACGTCAAATTTAGTACCACTACATAGTTATATTAATCAATTAAAACAGCGTTACTGCAGAGCAACTTACCCCGAGACAACACTTTACTTATTCAATCCGAGCAGCCCGCACAATACAGAAGCGTGAGTAACAGCGGCTCGTTCATTGCTGAGACTTCAGTGCTCGCACTAAAAATACAACGGGCCGCACACGATTCGTGTGCGGCCCGTTGTATTGCAAGACCCTTCAGCCCCAAATTAAAGTCATTTCCAACGCCTCTAACGGCTCCCGGCCGCGCTCTTCAGCTGCTCCTCGATTTTGCTCAGATTGAAGGAACCTGCCGACTGGCTGGGTGGGAATTCCTTCATGGTCATAAGAAATCTGGCCGCCAACGCCTGGATCGGCACGATGACGAATGGACGGTCAAGGAACCAGTCGTTATAGGTGTTCGAGTTATGCTGCGCCTTTTCGAAAGGGTCGCGGCGCAGATTGAACAGCAGTGGTATGCGGAGCTCGGTAAACGGCTCGCGCCATACGCCGAAGGCCTGACCGCGGTTTTCCAGGAAAACCACTTTCCAGTCCTGATAACGGGCAGCAACGATCTGGGCGTCGTCATTGACATACCAGAACTCATTGCGCGGCGACTCCTTCGCCTTGCCGGTCAGGTAGTCCAGCTGGTTGTAACCATCGATGTGATTCTTGTACTTACGGCCATTGATGGTCGTTCCCTTCAGCAGGCGGTCCTTGACGGTTGTGTCACCGGCAATGGCGGCAAATGTCGGCAACCAGTCCTCGTGCGATACGATGCCATTCAGGGTCGTGCCAGCCGGGAATTTTTCTGGCCAGCGCACAAAGGTCGGCACGCGGTAAGCGCCCTCCCAGTTCGAGTTTTTCTCGCCGCGGAATGGCGTCGTGCCGGCATCGGGCCATGTGTTGTAGTGCGGGCCGTTATCGGTGGAATACATGACCACCGTGTCCTTGGTGAGACCCAGGTCGTCGATCGCCTTGAGCAGTTCGCCCACATGCATGTCGTGCTCGACCATGCCGTCGCCGTACTCGTCCTGCCCCGACTTGCCACGGTTCTCCGCCTTCACATGCGTGCGGAAGTGCATGCGCGTGCCATTCCACCAGACAAAAAACGGTTTCCCGGCTTTGGCTTGACGCTGGATGAATTCCTTCGCGGCCTCAACGGTCTCGTCATCGATGGTCTCCATCCGCTTCTTGGTCAGCGGCCCCAGATTCTCGATCGTCTGCCCGCCCTTGCCGTCGGCCTTGGTCTTGAGAATGCCGCGCGGACCGAATTTCTTGCGGAATTCCGGATTCTTGGGGTAGTCGAAATTCTCGGGCTCTTCCTCTGCATTGAGGTGGTAAAGGCTCCCCATGAATTCGTCAAAGCCGTGCACTGTTGGCAGGTGCGCGTCAAGATCACCCTGATGATTCTTGCCGAACTGGCCGGTGGCGTAACCCTGTGCCTTGAGCACCGTCGCCATCGTGACATCGGTTTTCTGCCAACCTTCCTTGGCGCCTGGAAGGCCAACCTTGGTCATGCCCGAGCGCACCGGCACAGAACCGCTGATAAACGCAGCGCGCCCCGCAGTGCAGCTTTGCTGGGCGTAGTAATCGGTAAAAGAAACGCCCTCCTTCGCGATACGGTCGATGTTCGGGGTCTTGTAACCCATCATGCCGCGATTGTTGTGACTGATGTTCCAAGTACCGATGTCATCACCCCAGATGACCAGAATATTGGGTTTCTTCTGTTGTTGGGCAACAGCCGAAAATGAAAAACCGAGAATCAGTGCAGCGAGCAGCACGCCCAAGCATCTAAGAGATCTATTCATTGGCGGTTTCCCCTATTGCAAGATTTGCAGCGTTATTTAATGGCAGTCAATGCGCTGGCTGCCTAGATAAAAAACATTTTCAGAATAGTTGGCGAACGGTGGTCAGGCAAGGTTGTTCCTAACATGATCAATGTTACTGAAAAATTACAGGCATCACTTGCCTGATGCCTCAAGCTCGGCCACAAGCTTAATCACACTTGCATCGCCCGGCAAGGCCTCGGCCAGTTTGTGCGCGTACGGTAATGCCGCCCGCGCGTTACCCGACTCCCGGTTGATCGAGACCAGCGCACCGAGGATGTCGGGGTCAAAGGGCTGCCGTGCATCCGCGACATTGAGAACCTTGAGCGCCTCATCCCGTTTGCCCGCTGAATGAAGTCCGATCGCGTAAACAAAGGCGTAACGTGCGCTTTCCGGAGCCAGTTTTACGGCAGCCGCCAGCTCCGTCAGCGCGGGCTGCGACGAGCCTTTACGCACCAGCAGCAAACCGAGGGCGTGATGCAGTTCTGCCGAGCGCGGCACCCGCAGCAATCCGCGGCGCAGGACTTTCTCGGCATCGTTCTCGCGATTTGACTGGCGATAGGTATCTGCCAGATTGACGTATGCGCCGGCGAACAGCGGATCCAGCGCCAAAGCACGTTCATACAGCGCAATAGCTTCATCCGAACGCCCCTGGCGTGACCGAAGATTGCCGAGGTTGACGTTGGCCGCAGGCCAATCGGCATCCTGCTGCAAAGAGGCTACATAATCGTTTGTCGCCTGCCCACGCTGATGGCGCTGATCGGACGACAGTTGCTCGTCAGGGACATCGGCAAGAACCCGCGCGGCCTCGACGCGCACTCCGCGCACCGGATCCACCAGCAGCGGTGCAGCAATCTGGACGCGCACCGCCGGATCAAAACGTTCCGCCATGCCCAGCGCTGCGATACGCATGTCCGGATCAAAATTTCCCGCCAGTTTGCGCACAGCCGGCAGATGATTCGGACGGATACCGGACTGGGCCAGGGTCGCCGCAGTGGCTTTCACGATCAATGGTGTCGCCGGATCATCAGCCAGCGCCAGCAGAGATGGCAGGGCCTTGGCGCCTTGCGTGGCCGCCGCATGGAGCGTCGCGCCATACTGCGACCGGTCGCGCCACGCCTTGCCGTACCAGCCGTCCATCGCTGCAGCAGCCCATTCCGGTTTACGGTCGGCATGGCACTGCGTACAGGCGTTCGGGCTGCCCAACTTGGTTGACAAATCCGGCCGCGGAATGCGCAGGCTGTGATCGCGCCGCGGGTCCACCACCATGTAGTGCTGCGCCGGCATGTGGCATTCAACACACTGCGCGCCCTTGCTACCGGATTTGTGGAAGGAATGTTTTTCCGTATCGAATACCGCGGCATTGTGGCAGCGCGAACACAGGGCATTGCCTTCCGCGCGCAGTTTCAGCGCATGCGGTTCATGGCAATCCATGCAGGTCACGCCTCTCTGGTACATCCGGCTCTGCAGGAACGAGCCCCAGGTGAACACCTCGTCGCGCTGCTGCCCATCAACGTGATAATTCGGCGCGGTCAGCAACGCGAGCCGATGT
>CAMAYE010000150.1 GCA_945862135.1 Bordetella parapertussis | reverse complement strand
CTCCTGGCGCACACCGTGCCGCTGCACATCGGCCGTACCACCATGGTGTGGCAGACCACGGTCAGCAACCTTGATGGCACGCGGGTGGCGATCGTCACGCAGACGCAGATCGTGATTCCGCGGAAAACCTAGACGGACCGTAAGGTCATACAGGGCGCGTCCGGTGCGATGCGGTTTGCCGACGTCGTGGTGCACCAGTCAAAAGAAATCGAAAGGATCGGAATGAAAGCGCGCATGCTTGGAATCCTCGGGTGTTTCACCGCATTGCTGCTGGCTGGATCAGGCTTTCATGCCATGGCGGCAGTTGCGGCCGACAGCTATCCGAACCGGCCGATCCGCTTTGTGCTTCCATTCCCCGCGGGTGGCGCGACCGACACCATCGGCCGCACGCTGGGCCAGAAACTCGGTGAAACTTTCGGGCAGACCGTTGTCATCGACAATCGCCCCGGCGCCGGCGGAAACCTCGGTGTCGAGCTTGTCGCAAAATCGGCGAATGACGGTTATACGCTGCTGATGTGCTCGCCCGCCTGCGCCATCAGTCCGACCCTGTACCGCAAGCTCAACTACGACCCGCAGCGCGACCTTGTGCCCATCAGTCTGGTCGCCACGATTCCGACGCTGCTGATCGTCAATCCTGCCGTGCCTGCCAAAACGCTGAAGGAACTGCTGGCTTATGCACGGGCCAACCCCGGCATGCTCAACTACGGTTCCGGCGGCGTCGGCACCTCCAATCACCTGACGATGGAGTTGATGAAATCCCTGGCAAGGATCGACATTGTGCACATCGCATACAAAGGTACCGGGCAGGCCCTCAGTTCGGTCGTGACTGGCGAAATCCAGATGGTTGCGATCAGTCCGCCCTCCGCGCTGCCCTTGTTGCAGTCAGGCAAACTGCGCGCGCTTGCGGTCCTGCGTGACAAGCGGATTCCCGCGCAACCCGACGTACCGACGGCTGCGCAAGCGGGATTGCCGGGGCTCGAGGTGAACACCTGGTATGGCATTCTTGCGCGGGCAGGTACTGCGCCACCACTGATCGAACGGCTCAATGGCGAAATCAACAAGGCGCTGCAGGCGAAGGATACGCGCGAGCGGCTGGAGGCCGTGGGTGTGGAGCCGGTGGGCACCACGCCGCAGTATTTCGGCGATTTTCTGAAAACGGAAACCGCCAGGCTCGGTAAACTGGTGCGCGATTCGGGTGCCAAGGCAGAGTAACTTTGCCCGTGAGCGCCAGTCGAAATGGCCGCAGTCAGGTCCGATACGACGTTTTTTGAAAGACTCTTCATAAATATTGTTTAACAAGTTGTCGCCTGTTGCAGTTACCGGATGCAGTAGCTCTTTGCTTACCCTGAATTTCCCTGTCAATCTTCAGTCCTTTTACTTATTAATCTTTGAAAATGAAAACATCACTCCTGAATTCCTTTGTTGCCTGCGCCATGGTTGGCGGATTATCGGTTCACATGGCGCCGGCCAACGCACAGACCACAACTGACAAGGCACTGGCCGCAGCGGCTAAAGAGCCGGGCGCCAAAGTCACTCCCAGCGGCCTGGTGATTCGCATGGTCAAGGAAGGCAACGGTACCCAACCGACCGCGTCATCCACGGTTCGCGTGCACTACAAGGGCATGTTTCCCGACGGACGCGAGTTCGACAGCTCCTACGGTCGTGGCGAACCCATTGAGTTTCCGCTGAACGGCGTGATCAAGTGCTGGACTGAAGGTGTGGCGCTGATGAAAGTCGGCGGCGCGGCCAAACTGACCTGTCCGTCGTCGATTGCGTACGGGGCGCGCGGCGCCGGCAACGTGATTCCACCGAATGCGACACTGGTGTTTGAAGTGACGCTGCTGGGTGTTCGTTAATTCCGCATTTCTGGAGCCTACAAAAATGATCATCGACTCGCAAATCCACGCCTACGAAGCCAACACCCCGAAACGTCCCTGGCAGAGCACGCCGAACTGGCCGCCGTCAGCGACTGGCGACGAGATGGTTGCGGCGATGGACAAACTCGGCATCGACGGTGCGATTTTCATTTCCTCGTTCTCGATGTACGGCTATGACGCCAGTTATGCCGTTGAAGTGCAGAAAGCCCACCCGGGCAAGTTCGGCATCGTCAAGCCAATCAACCCGGATGATCCTGCGGCGGAGGACGTTGTCGCCGACTGGAAAAAAACGCCGGGCACTGTCGGCATTCGCGTCATCCTTAAACCGGACTCCGGACGCAGTCCCGACGATCCTGGCATCAAGCGCATCCTGCGAGCAGCGGTGCGCCATGATTTCCCGGTGAACATCCTGTGCTGGGGCAATCTCGATGCCGGCACCGTGCTGTTCGACAAGAATCCCGACGTGCGCTTCATCGTTGATCATCTGGGCATCATGCAGCCGCATACGGCGTCGCAGCGGGCGGCGCAGCCCTGGGCCGACCTGCCCAAGGTGCTGGAACTCGCGAAACGCCCGAACCTGGTGATCAAAGTCAGCGGCGCCTGCACCTTGTCACAGAAACCCTATCCCTTCCCGGACATCTGGGATCCGCTTGCTCGGGTGTTCGATGCCTGGGGCTTCGAACGCTGCCTGTGGGGCACGGACTGGACCCGCGCTTTTGCGGTCGTCAATTACGAGCAGGCGGTCGAGCCATTCCGCCTGACCGACCGGATCAGCGCCAGTGAGCGGGCGATGTTGATGGGCGAGGCCTGTGCGAAAGCCTATGGTTGGAGGCCAGCGCTAACTCGTTAGCCGGCTGCTTTCGAGTATCAAGAAAAAGCCCGCAATCGCGGGCTTTTCTTTATCACGAACTGCTTTTTACCGAGCCCAGGATTTCACCGCAATGCGCAGGCATGCGTATTGCTTATGTATGGCTACCTTTAATCCGCTCGGAGGCTGGCCATATGGGACGTTATTACTCGCCGTACGATGAAAATCAACCGCTGAACCTGCGATGCAGTTGCGGCGGGAATCACTCAGTTGCTGATCATCCAAAGTCCGCGCAGGAATCCGGCGCTGCGGCTGAAACGCAAATCGAGAGCAGAGCCTCCGAGTTTGTCGAAGCGGTGCTGGTAAAGGCCCTGTTTCCCCAGGACAATCTGCGCCGCAGTTTTCTCAAGGCCGTGGGCAAGACCACGGCGATGGCTGCGATCAGTTCAATGCTGCCGATGACCGCCCTGCAGGCGCTGGCACAAGAGCAAAGGCCCCTGGAAAAGAAGGACCTACAGATCGGATTCCTGCCGATTACCTGCGCGACGCCGATTGTCGCAGCCGATCCGCTGGGTTTCTACGCCAAAAACGGGCTCAACGTGCAGTTGAACCGGACGGCAGGTTGGGCCGTTGTGCGCGACAAGGTCATTGCCGGAGAATTCGACGCCTCGCACATGCTGTCGCCAATGCCGTTGGCGATGACACTCGGCCTCGGCGCCACAGCAACACCGATGGTGATGCCGGCCATCGAGAACGTGAATGGCAATGCGATCACCTTGCATATCAAACACAAGGACAAGCGCGATCCCAAGTCCTGGAAGGGCATGCGCTTCGGCATCCCCTTCGATTACTCGATGCATAACTTCCTGCTGCGCTACTACCTGGCCGAAAACGGCCTTGACCCTGACAAGGATGTGCAGCTGCGGGTCATGGCGCCGCCGGACATGGTCGCCAACCTGCGTGCCGAAAACATCGACGGTTTCATTGTTGCGGAACCTTTCAACCAGCGCGCCGTATTCGACGGCGTCGGTTTCATCCATATGCTGACCAGCGAAATCTGGGACAACCATCCGTGCTGCGCGTTTGCAGTGCCGGAACGCTTCGTCAAGGCGCATCCGAATACTTTTGCCGCACTGTTTCGTGCCATCGTGGCCTCCACGGTGCATTGCTCGCAGATGGCGAACCGTCCGGCAGTTGCGCAGGCCATTCAGGGACCCAATTACCTCAATCAGCCGCTGACGGTTCTGGAGCAGGTTCTGTTGGGCAAGTTTGCTGATGGTCTGGGCCAGGTGCGCAATGAGCCCAACCGCATCAACTTCGATCCCTTCCCCTGGCAATCGATGGCGGTCTGGATGCTGACGCAGATGAAACGTTGGGGCTATATCAAGGAGGAGGTCAGCTATGCGCGCATCGCCGAGCAGGTCTTCCTCGCGACCGAAGCGCGCAAACGCATGGCTGAACTCGGCATCAAGGTTCCGGATGTCAACGCCCGCCGGCACACCATCATGGGTCGCGAATTCAATCCGGCCCAGCCGGAGCAATATCTCAAGTCATTCAAGATCAGCAGGGCCTGAGCGGCATCACAGCGTCCGGAGGTGCGGAATGCACCTCCGGATATCTTGAAGCGAAAGGTTTGCTGTCAGCGTACGGTGATCGGATAAGAGGTGGTCTTGACGCGCACCGGCAGAGGAAGATCCGCGTAGGGCAACAGTTTGTCGCCGTGGATCTGGCTGGCGATGGTCAATGCCTGCCGCGCGATCGGCTCGATGAAGCGGCTGACCTTCCCGGCGATGGATGCGCAATCGCCGATTGCATAGATTCCCGGTACGCTTGTGCGCAGTGAAACAGGATTGACGGCGATGCCGTTGTCCCATTCCAGGCCCGCGCTGCGCGAAAGCCGGTCAGGCGTCTGCAATCCCGCGGCGACCACGATCATGTCAGGATCCAGCACGGTGCCATTGCTCAATGTGACCCGGTATCCGGCCGCTTGTTTTTCACTCGCAACGATGGTGATGCCGCCGATGAACTGGATCGGCAGTGACTGCCATGCGGCGAACAGGGATTCGGTGACAGCGCCATCCTTGACCAGCCGCGCCAGCGGCCGGTCCGCAACGTCGATCAGCGTTACCCGGTGGTTGCCCAGCGCGAGGTCATTGGCCAGTTCAGCGCCAATCAGACCGGCGCCGACCATCAGCACATGCTTGCGACCGCCTTCGAGTGCGGCGCGAAAGCGGGCGTAATGATCCAGGTGGTTGATCCGCCAGCAATGGCCCGCCGTCAGCCCTGACGGGAGTATCGAACGGGCGCCGTGGGCAAGAACGAGGTGCTGATAATGAAAATTGCCGCGTGTCGTGCGTAATTCCGAGCGCGCCGGAGCAATGCTGATGGCTGAGGTTTTCGGAAATAAATCGACACACAGCCTTGCTGCAGCTTCTGCACCACCCTCCTTGATCATTGCTGAAGGCGTCAGGCCGCGTGCGAATGCAACGGAGAGCATCGGCTTGTCATAGCGATGGGCATCACAGGCGGCAACAATCGCGATGCTGAGGTCCTCACTGACCTGACGGATGGCTTCAGCAGCCCGCCAGGCGGCCGTTCCGCCGCCGACGATGACAACATCGTGATCGTGTGCACGACCGAGCACCCGGCTGCGCGCCAGAAGCGGTGCCGAGGCGCAGGCGGATTGGCGGGCCTTCTCCGAGGCTTCCCGGTCGTAAGGCACGAAGTCAGCCTTGGTGACGCCGCATAACGGGCACAGCCAGTCATCGGGTATGTCTTCAAAGCGGGTGCCCGGTGCAATGCCGCTGTCCGGATCACCGTCCTTTTCGTTATAGATGTGTCCGCAGGCCCGGCAGATGAATTCGCGCCACGACAGCGTTGTGTTCATGCCGGCATCTCTTCCTGGCTGAGCCGGGCGATTTCACTGCGCAGGTGCTTGATCGCAGGTGTCACGATGGCGACGAAATGCGATTCGCGAACCCTGCGCTGTACCTCGGAGTCCATCAGGTAACCGCGGGCGCCCTGATGCAGCAACGCGGATTGAGCGGCGCGCAGGCTCAGCTCAGCGCCATGGGCACGCGCATCCAGAACCTCGATAAAGAATTCGTCGCTGTCGTTATACGGCGTAACGGCCAGTTTCATGACCCTTGCGATCAGCTCATCCAGTTCGGCCTGCAGGGTATCGGGACGGTCCTCCAGATACTGGTTGACGTGTCCAAGCTGGGGCTCGACCGCCCACATGGAGTCGATCGCGCCCTGGATCACTCCGGCGGCGATGCCGCACTGGAGCATGACAAATGCGGCGCGGATGCGTTTGATCAGCGGTTTTGCCGGATCCGCGATGACTTCGTGCTGTGGGACAAAGTAGTCCGACAGATGCAGTGCATAGGTTCCGGTGCCTTCCATGCCGGAAAAGCTCGGACACTGGCGCAGGGTCATGCCCGGCGCATCGCATCGCAGAAGGAACATCATCTCCCGGCCCGGACTCCCTTCAAGCGTGGCGATGGCGCCGCAGTAATGATCACGGTCGAGGTTGCTGACCCAGGGCAGGGCGCCGTTGATCCGGTAACCGCCATCCACCGGTTTTGCCTGTAGCAGAAAGGATTCGATCTGCGCATAGGTTTTCATCGGATTGGACAATGCGGTCCCGCCGAGCCGTTTGCCGGCGACATGATCCGCCAACGGTTGCCCGGCCAGTTCCGCGGCTGAGGCCTCCTGCATGTAAAGCCCGCAGACTGCCTGGCACCACATCATGAAGCCGGTCGCGCCGCAAACCTTGGCAACCTCCGCCATCGCCTGGATGGCCAGCCCGTAATCGGCCTGGCCATGCGGAGCCTTCAGGTGCGCGCTCATGGCACCCGCCGCCGCCAGCTTGCGCAGCACATCGGCGGGATACAGTCCGCGATCAATAGCCAGTACCTGGCCGGCGAGCTGGTTGCTGGCGATGTCCCGGACAGCAGTAATCAGGGGATGCACGGGTTGCGCCTTGCCAGACGCTTCTGCCGGGAGGTCAGCGTGATTCAATTTTTTCCCCTTTGCCTTTGTCTTTGTCTTTGTTTATGCAAGAGAAATTTCAAACGGGATGGGATTGCGCATCGAATTGGCGACCGGCGAGTAGTAGTTGGCGTGTTTGACGATTTCCTCAAGCACTTCGCGTGGGGCATCACCTTCGATGTTGACTTTCACGCGGATCGACTGAAATCCCATGTCTTCGGGTTTCTTGTCGAGTGCACCACCCGCGCCCCAGGCTGCCGAGTTGCCGATGTCAGCTTCCATGAAGATTTCGATTTTCGACAGCTTGACCTGTTTCCAGGTCGCGACTGCCGTGATGCCAACCGCGATGCAGCCGCCGAGGCCGGAAAGCACGATTTCACCGGGAGCAGGTGCGGTGTTCTCGCCCATCAGGTGCAAGGGTTCGTCAACCACCACCGGCTTGTGATCACCGACATGGCTGAGTGAACGATACTGGCCTTCCATGACCGTGCGGACCTTGTTCGTGCCCTGGGCCTTGGGATTGGCTTTGCCTTTTTCGGCGAAACCCAGTAATGCATCTCTGTCGATGGGGCGGAGGCAGGTGGTCACGGTGGTGTTCGGGACAGATTGCAGGACAGCAGACATGAAAGACCTCTTGAGGTGAATTGAACATTGGAAACAGAGCCCGACATGCATCGGCGTGTGCTTTCCAGGTTAGCAATGGCTGTGCCAGAGGTGTGTGCAGGGGAGGGGGCAGCAACCGGGCAGGTCGGTGCGGCATCAATGTTGACAATTTGTCGACAATGTCAACGCGAGGTGCGGATGCCCAGTTTTTTGAGGCGGTAACTGAACTGGCGCAGGGTCAGGCCGAGACTCTGGGCTGCACGTGATTGATTGCCATGCAGCTTGAGCGCTTCGGTCAGCGCGCCGGCGTCAATGCTGTCGTCGGTGTGGTAGCTGCGAACGATGCCGGCCGATGTCGATGGGGTCACCGGTCGCGCATTACCGGCGGACGGCGCGCCGTCCGCATCGGGCCAAAGCGCGGAGAGGCTCTTCAGGTCGACCCGCGGTTCCGGCGCAAGCAACACCAGTCTTTCGATCAGGTTGCCCAGTTCGCGGATATTGCCCGGCCATGGATGACGCTGGAGCCGTTCCATTACCGCGGTATCGAGAAAGACATTGCGCTGGTGGGACTGGTTTGCACGGTTAAGCAGGTGCAGGATCAGCGGCGGGATGTCATCAGGCCGTTCACGCAGCGGCGGCAGGCGGATCGGGATGACATTCAGCCGGTAGTACAGATCCTGCCGGAAACGGCCTGCTGCAGCCTCGACGCCGAGTTCGATGTTGGTGGCGGCGACGACACGGACGTCGAGCGCGATTTCACGTTTGCCGCCGAGCCGGGTGATCATGTTTTCCTGCAGCGCGCGCAACAGTTTTGATTGCAGGGGCAGGGGTAGTTCACCGATTTCGTCGAGGAAGATCGTGCCGCCCTGCGCCTGTTCGAACAGACCGGGTCGTGCCGCCTGCGCGCCGGTAAATGCGCCTTTCTCGTGGCCGAAGAGTTCTGATTCGAACAGGGTGTCGGGAATCGCCGCGCAATTGACGCGCACGAATGGCGCCTCCAGGCGCGGACTCAGCAGATGCAGTGCGCGTGCAAAAAGTTCCTTGCCGGTGCCGGATTCGCCCAGCAGCAAGACCGTCGCATTCGAAGGCGCCACCCGTTCAAGTTCGCCCAGCGCGCGCAGCAGCGTGGCGGAATGGCCGACGATGCCGAATCGCGTGGTCTGCGATTCCAGGGCATGGGCGAGCAGCGCGTTTTGCGCCTCCAGTGTTTCGGTTTTCTCGCGCACCATTTCATCCAGCTGCAGCATCTGGCCGCAGAGGTTGGCGAGAACGGACAGGATTGACAAATCATCATTGAGATGGCGCTGGCGGCTGCGGATGCGATGACAGGCGAGCACGC
>CAMAYE010000149.1 GCA_945862135.1 Bordetella parapertussis | reverse complement strand
AATCGGCACCAGGCATTTCCGGTGCTGCTGCAGCACTCTGCTGCAGCAGGTGCACGACTTCATCACCAACCCACGGCTTTGATCGCGCGAGATCTCGATGCACAACCACCACATGGTTCAGCGGCCGCGCCTGCGTCTCGACGCGCCAGCGATGCAGCGCCATTGATGGCTCGGGAATCACCGGCTTGAGCACACCATCCTGTTGATCCGACACCATCACCACGCCGGCATCCAACTCGCCGGCGCGCAGCATGCCGGTCAGCGTCTTGCCGGCCGGCGCGCGCGTGACGTTGGAAGGTTCGACACATTCCGGTACATGCGGATCCTCGAAAGCCACCCAATGAATGCGGTCGAGATCAACACCGTAGTCATTTTGCAGAATGCCGCGCACCCAGGCGACCGTGGTCACTGAATGTGCGCGGATACCGATGCGTTTGCCAGCAAGATCGGAAGGCCGCAACACGCCACGCGAACTGTTGTAGGCCAGGCAGGGATGCGCCGGAAACGCCATGACTACAGTTGGCAGCAGCAGCACCGGTTTGCCGTGGGCCAGCGCCTGCAGGTAGGTGACGATGGCCAATTCGGCAATATCGTAATCGCCGCGGACAACAGCCTTGAACGCGGTCTGGGGCAGCTTGACGTCGTCAAAATCGAAATCCAGTCGCCCGGAGGGGACGGCACCTGACTTCAGACCCAGTGTGTTGGGATAGTCACCCAGCATGGCGCGTACGCGCAGCCGGTTTGCGTCTTGTTTTGCCATACCACTCCGTTCTTGTGCATGCACCTTCAAACCCGCCTGCCCCACTTTGCACCGTGTCGTGCAGGGGACTCAGAGCGCTCGTATAATCCCGAAAAAGCCGCCACGCGAGCGAGCTGGGGTAAATTAGAACAATACCACCTGAGGAAAGCATCATGATTCAGCAACCAATCCCAAGAATCCTCTGCGCAGCTGCCTGCGGCGCACTGCTTGCCATGACCGCCGGCACTGCTGCCGCTGAGGAATTCCCAACTCGTCCGGTGCGTATTATCGTTGGCTTTCCGCCGGGCGGCGCCACTGATCTGGTTGCACGCATCGTTGCGCCGAAACTTGGTGAAGCACTGAAGCAGCAGGTAATCGTCGACAACCGCGCCGGTGCCAACGGCACCATCGGCGCCGGACTGGCTGCATCGGCCACCCCGGATGGTTACAGCCTGCACCTCGGCACCCTCGGTGCACTGGTGATCAGCCCGACCATCACCAAGGTGCCTTACGATCCCATGAAAGATTTCACAACCCTCTCGATGGCTGTGCAGTTGCAGAACATGTTCCTCGTGCACCCCACCCTCGCTGCGAAATCCATCACCGAACTGATTGCACTGGCCAAACAAAAACCCGGTGCGCTGAACTATGCATCCTCAGGGCTCGGCAGTCCCGGCCACCTCGCCGGCGAACTGTTCAAATCCATGGCCAAGGTTGAAATGACCCACATCCCGTATAAAGGCGGTGGTCCCGCACTGGCCGATCTGCTCGGCGGCCAGTTACCGGTATTTGTCGCAGTCATTTCAACCGGAGTGCCTCCCGTGAAGTCAGGTCGCGCAGTCGCGCTGGCAGTCACTGGCGCCAAACGCTCTGCCGCCCTGCCCGACGTGCCGACGGTGGCTGAAACCGCAGTATTGAAAGGCTACGAGGCCAGCAACTGGTACGGCATGATGGCTCCGGCGGGCATCCCCAAGTCGGTGCTTGAGCGGCTGCACAAGGATATTGTTTCAGTACTGAACAACAGCAGCGTCCGTGACCAGCTTGCCGCACAAGGCATCGAATCGACACCTTCATCGCCGGAAGAATTCACGAACTATATCCGCACGGAGACCGTGAAATGGAGTAAGGTCATTCGTGCAGCGAACCTGAAGGCGAACTGAGCGCTCAGCGCCCTGCACGCCGCATCCACAGCCAGAGTCCGCCGGCCATCGCCAGTATCGTCAACGCGAAATAGACGCGCAGGCCCAGCACCGGGCCGATCAGACCCGCGGAAAAGGGCGCGACGCCCATTGCAAAAAACTGGAATGCCGTCGAATATGAAATCGCCCGCGCATCGGTGCCGGCCGGCGCATGGATACGAATCAGCTGCACGATTGCCGTGGGCATCGCCGCCGCGGTAAGCCCGAAAGCTGCCCGCGCGATGACCAGTTGCAGCGGCGTTTCGATCACCAGCAGCGGCAGATGGGTAAGGATCGTCGCGACTGAAGCAAACACCATCACCCGGGCCGGCCCGATGCGGTCAATGGCCCGCCCCCACAATGGCAACGCAATCACGGTACCGGCTGCCATAGCCATTGCCGCAGCCCCGACCCAGTAAGCCTCCTCCACAGCATCCGCACCCCGCACCTCGAGCAATTGCAGCACGAAGATCGTGATCACCGTCACGCCGCCATACCACATGATCATGAACAGGAAGTTGAGCAGGTACAGAAGGCCAACCCGCGGGGCAGCCAGCATCTCGCGCAAACCGCCGATCCAGCGCACACGCCAGGGCCCGGCAGCCAGCTGTTTGACTTCGCCGACAAAAAAAGCCACCAGCACGCCGCCGGTGAACAGCAGCGCCGCGCTGATCCAGAACACCCGGTGCTGCGGTTCAAACAGCGCGATCAGCATCGCGCCCAGCACAGGCCCCAGCGCCTGCCCCACCAGTCCGCCGGTCTGCGCCAGGGCCACCACGCTGCCGATACGCCGGGGCGGTGTGTTGGCCACCAGCAATGAAACACCGGCCGGCGTGAATCCGTTGAACACTGCGATCAGCATCAGCAGCGCGGCGAAGGTCAGCGGTGTTTCTGCCAAAGGCATCAGCAGCATTGCAACGCCGATGCCCAGCATTGCGCGCAACACCATCAGCTTGCGGCCGTAATGATCGGCGATGCCGCCCCAGACCGGGCTCACGGCAAAGCTGACCAGATAAAACACCATCAGCATGTAGCCGACCCAGGTTTCGAGGTTCTCGCGCACGCCGAGTCCGCGCACCATCAGCGGCACGAATGGCCACACCAGGTTGAACCCCAGTCCGCAGACCAGATTGGCCAGCGGCATCACGTAGCGGTTGCGACGCCAGTGGGGGTAGCGCTGCGATTCGTCGTCGGAAATATGGGCGCTCATTAAAGCTTGAAACGCGGATGGTGATCAGTGAACCCGCAATGAAATGGACAGAAAACCTGTGCCCGCGTTTTATTCACTCAGCACCGTAGAATCAGCTGCCAAAAAACGACCTCAACTCCTCGTATACCTGATCCGGCACCTGCTCAGCCGGATAGTGTCCGCAGGGCAGCGGCATCATCCGCTCGATGGCTGCGCAGTACTGCGGCCAGGCCTTGTATGGATCAAAGAACTTGTTGGTGTGGCTTTTTTCGCCCCAGTAGATCGCCGTCGGACACTCAACCATGCGGCCGGCCTCGAAGTCCGCGGTGTCCATCGCCATATCCACGGTGACCGCGGCGCGATAGTCTTCACATACGCCGTGCAGATTGTCCGGCGTGCAGCAGCGCGCGTATTCGGCCAGCGTCTCTTTTGAGAAACCGCCCTTGCCGATGCCCATCTTGGTGAGCTTGTTGAGGATGTAGAAATCCTCCTTGCCTTCCATCAGTTTTTCCGGAATGTCGTACGGCTGGGCCATGAAAAACCAGTGATACGAGTTCACAGCCCACTGCCAGGTGCTGTGGGTCAATACGTGGTGCGTCGGCAGGATATCGAAGGTTGCGAGTTTTGTGACCTTGTCCGGATGATCCAGCGCCATGCGCATTGCCGTGCGGCCGCCACGATCGTGGCCGGCGACGCAGAATTCCTTGAAACCGAGATGCTGCATCACCTCGACCTGATCAAGGCCCATGCGGCGGAATGAATAGTTGCTGTGGTCTTCAAGACCGCGCGGCTTGCCGCTGTCGCCATAACCCCGCAGGTCCGTGCACACGACGGTGAAATCCTTTGCCAACCGTGGTGCGACCAGATGCCAGTGCACATGGGTCAGCGGATTGCCGTGGATCAGCAGGATGGGCGGACCATTGCCGCCGTAACGCAGATTGATTTTGACTTCGGGGTCGCTGGTCTGAACCTGGATTTGCTTGAATCCTTCGAACACGTTGATGCTCCTGAAAATGTTTTGCCCGTCGATGCTAACTCACAGCCAACACTTGTATGGCGACCTGGCCGCGATATGGACAGCGTCAACGAACGGAACACTGCGCATCTGTAGAAATACAGGTCTTGCGTGCTAACATCGCCGCGCCTGTCGTGGCCGCGGACACAGTTGCAACGCTCGTGACGCCCACTGTCGCTTCATATTATTTACCAATAAAATCATATAGTTAAATAAGAGGATCGTCGCACCATGTACAACCCCTTCAAACCCCTCGAACACATCACCACTGAAGTCTTCACCTCGCTGCCAGCCAAGTTTCGCAAAAAAAGCCGCAGCGCATGGTCCGATCCGAACCGGCAGAACGCCGAAGTCGAATGTTTTCTCGAAGGCCCGGCTTTCGACCGCGAGGGCAATCTGTGGGTCTGCGACATCCCCTTCGGCCGCATTTTCCGCATCACGCCGAAAGGCGACTGGGATCTGGTGCTGCAATACGACGGCTGGCCCAACGGCATGAAGTTCCACAAGGACGGCCGCCTGTTCATCTGTGATTACAAGGAAGGCCTGCTGACCCTGGATCCGAAGACCGGCAAGCTGGATAACGTGCTGCGTACGGCCTACAGCGAAAGCTTCAAGGGCCTGAATGACCTGCACTTCACCAAGGACGGCGACCTCTACTTCACCGACCAGGGCCAGACCGGCATCGCCGATCCGACCGGTGCGGTGTTCCGCCTGAAAGCCAACGGCGACCTGCGCAAACTGGTCAACAACGCGCCCAGCCCCAACGGCATCACCATGACCACCGTCGAGAAACATGTCTATGTCGGCGTGACGCGTTCAAACTCGGTGTGGCGCCTGCCGGTGATGGCTGACGGCTCGGTGTCGAAGACCGGTGTCGCGATTCAACTCTCGGGCGGCGTTGGCGGTCCGGACGGCATTGAGATGGATTCGGAGAACGGCCTGCTGGTCTGCCAGCTGGGTGTCGGCATCTGGCGCTTCGACTCGAACATGCTGCCCACGCACCTGGTGCATTCCACCGACCACAAACACCATCACCTCGCCAATCTCGCCTTCGGCGGCGCGGATCGCAAAACGATCTACATCACCGAATCGCTTTCGGGCGACATCCTGACAGCGAAAATGCCTGTGGCCGGCAAGCTGCTTTACGGGCACATGTAAACAGGCCTTGCAAAAACACAAACGGCGCACTCATCGAGTGCGCCGTTTACGTTTCACCGCAGCCGCTCAGTGATCCATCGGCAAGGCGTAACGCGCAAGCTTCTCTTCATCGAGTTCAATACCCAAGCCGGGCCCGGATGGCAGCGCAATACTGCCGCTGCTGATGTCCAGCCGGGTCTTCGCCACGGTATCGACCACTTTCAGCGGCCCCACGCATTCCAGACCCGGCACAACATTGCGCGAGGTCGCGGCAAGCATGACCTCGGCCGTCGTGCTGAGATCCAACCCGAAGCCGTGTCCCAGCACCACCGGCAGACCCGCCGCCTCGGCGGTGGCCAGCATGCGCGCGGTCTGTAACAGGCCACCGGCCTGCTTGATGCCGAACTTCACGAAGTCGGCGCAATCCGCCTTGATGACCCGGATCAGGCTCTGGTGATCGCTGATCGATTCATCGGCCATGATCGGAATGCCGCCTTCCCGACGAATCCGCGCCAGACCTGCGAGATCATCCTTGTGCACCGGCTGTTCAAACAACTGCATGTCGCAGGACTTGACCGCCTTGCACAGCGCCAGCGCCTGGTCCACGGTGCATTGCATGTTGGCATCCATGCGCAACTGGATATCCTTGCCAACGGCATCACGCACCGCCTTAACCCGCGCGCTGTCCTTGCCGACATCATTGCCGACCTTGATCTTCATCGACTTGAAGCCTGCGGTCTTCCAACGCAGCGCTTCAGCTACGGCCTCTTCCGGAGGCAGTTCACCGACCCAGCCGTTAAACTGCACCCGGTCTAGCAGTGCACCGCCGACATAATCATGCAGGGCAATGCCCCTGCGCCGGCAGACGAGCTCGATGCACGCGAGTTCGACACCCACGACTGCGCCGGGTTGCAACGGCGTCAGCTTGGTGGCCATCTCACAGATCTGATTGATGTGTCCCGGATTTTTTCCGATCAGGGCCGGCCCAATGCGGTCCCGGATCGCCAGTGCAAGCTCCGGACCGGTATGCGGCGATTTGGCCATGGAGGACGGATCGATGCTGCTGATGCCGATCGCACCGTCAGAATCCGTCACCCGCACCACGACGCATTTGGTGACCTTTTTGGAAACCCCGCCACTGGTGAACGTGCCCACCAGAGGCATGCCGATACTGAATACCTCGACCTTGCTGATTGTTGCATTCATTTCAGACCTCTTCCGTTATTCAATTCAGAAAATACTTGTTTTCAGGAAAGACTTCAATTCGCCTGAATGCCGGCTTCACGGATGACCTTCCCCCACATCTGCACTTCGTTGACGATGTGCGCACCGAAATCCCTGGAGGAACTGCCGAGCACTTCAGAACCTTCCTTTTCCAGGCGGTCACGCAAATCGGCATCGTTCAGGAGGCTGACGACATTCTTGTGAAGGTACTGAATTACCGGCTGCGGGATGCGCACCGGCGCCACCAGGCCGTACCAGTTGCTGACATGGAATCCGGGAATGGTTTCGGCAATGGCCGGAAGATTCGGAAACGCCTGTGCGCGTTTGCGTGTGGTCACCGCGATGCCGCGCACCCGGCCTGCGGTGATGTGCGGACGGGCGCCCAGCGGATTCAGGAAAGCCAGCTGGATCTGACCTGCAACCAGGTCAACAATTACCTGTCCGCCGCCCTTGAACGGGATATGCACCATTGATATACCGGCTTTCTGCGATAACAGCGTTCCCGACAGATGCTGCATGCCGCCGGTTCCCGAGGAACCGTAATTGAGCGCTCCCGGCTTGGATTTGGCCAACGCAATCAGCTCCGGAATGGATTTGACCGGTAACGCACTGGGCACCAGCACCACGTAGGGCTGTTCCGTCACCTGCGTGATGGGTGCAAAATCTTTGGCAAAATCGTAAGGCAGGTTCTTGTGCAGATTGCTGCTCGCGGTAGTCGTACCGGAAATCATCGTGATGGTATAGCCGTCGGCTGCTGCGGATTTTGTGGTTTCCATGGCAATCCGGCCGCCGGCACCGGGGCGGTTATCAACGACGACCGGCTGCCCGATTCGTTCCGTCAGTTTCTGCGCAACCCCACGCGCTACGAGGTCCGTGCCGCCGCCGGCGACAAACGGTACCAGCATGCGCACCGGCTTCTCGGGATATCCCCCCGGCAACTTCACCGGCGTCTGCGCTGCCGCCGCCAGCGGCAGGCAAAAGCCGCCGAAAATCATTATCGAGCAGAAGTGTTGACGCATTTATCGTTTCCTCTTTTTTGTGGTTTTTGGTTTTGAACTTTTCGGTTCAGCGTCAGAAATCCGGGCCAGTCTCGTTTTCAGGGAATGCCGCACATGTTCACGCGCCACGGCTTCGGCGCGCGAGGCATCATGACGCTCGATCGCGTCAACAATGGCCCGATGCTGGGCGTGGGCTTCGCGGGCGTGTGGGCCGTTCAGCAGGTTGGAATCGCCCAGCAGGGGAATAAGTGAATACACGCCAGCGATGGCTTTGCTGAGGAACTGATTGCGCGCGCATTCAAGGATGATGTCATGAAACTGCCGGTTCAGCGGAATCAGCGCAGCGGGATCATTCAGCAGCGCAGCCTCCTGCTCTAGGACCACCCTCAGCGCCGCAATTTCCGCCGGTCCCGCGTTTGCTGCACAGGCCGCCGCAGCCGCCGGCTCCAGCAATTCACGCACGGCGAACATCTGCCGCATGTCATCCGCATCGAGTCGCATTACCAGCGCTCCGCGGAACGGTTGATTGAGCAGCAATCCCTCACTCTGCAGGCGCCTCATGGCTTCACGGATGGGCGTGCGGCTCATGCCCAGCCACGAGGCCAGATCCACCTCGGTCAGGTGTGCGCCGGTCGCGACCCTGCCCTCGCGGATGGCCCTGCGAATTTCGTCGCAGGCCACTTCAGCCAGCGAACGCGCATCACCAACTGCAGGAACACGACGGGAGGCGATGCGCTGCAGAGCAGCGTCATCAGGCGCGTTGCGTGCCGGACGTTTCGAACGACTGCGCGGAGCCATCAACGCATCTCAGCCGGCGATCACGGCTTCGCCGTTGATCACCGTACGATGAAGGACTCGCGGCTGCTTCGAATCGACTTCGGAACGGTAATGCATGGCGCAGCGGTTATCCCATAGCACCAGGTCACCCACCCGCCATTCATGCTTCCACGCATATTTTTCCTGGGTCGCATGAGCCCACAGTTTGTCGAGAAGCGTTTCGCTTTCAGCATTCGGCATACCGACAATATAGTTCGAAGGCCAATCGCGGCGGCGTCCGAGATACAACGCGCGCTTGCCGGTGACCGGATGCACCCGGACCAGCGGATGCGCCGGTCCCGGCACTTCCTCGGGCGTCGTCGGCATTTGCACCGTGGGCCGGAG
>CAMAYE010000148.1 GCA_945862135.1 Bordetella parapertussis | reverse complement strand
CGACCTCGCGCCAGCTCGATCCGCATGTCGTCGGTGAAGAGCACTACAACACCGCGCGCTCGGTGCAGGCGACGCTGCAGCGGTACAAGGAACTGCGCGACATCATCGCGATTCTGGGCATGGACGAACTGTCGCCGGAAGACAAACTGGCGGTGTCCCGCGCCCGAAAAATCCAGCGCTTCCTGTCGCAGCCGTTCAGCGTCGCCGAGGTGTTCACCGGTTCGCCCGGTAAGTATGTGTCGCTGAAAGACACGATCAAGGGCTTCAAGATGATCGTCAGCGGCGAATGCGATGCGCTGCCCGAGCAGGCTTTCTACATGGTCGGTGGCATTGAAGAAGCCTTCGAGAAAGCCAAGACGCTTCAATAAGGCGTATCCGACATGACAACCCCTACCATGCACGTCGATGTCGTCAGCGCGGAAGAGCAAATCTATTCCGGCGAAGCTGAATTTGTCGTGCTGCCCGGTGAAGCCGGCGAGCTGGGCATCTATCCCCGGCATACCCCGCTGATCACCCGCATCAAGCCTGGTGAAGTCCGGATCAAACCGGCAGGTGGCGGCGCCGAAGAGTTCATCTTCGTCGCCGGTGGCGTGCTGGAAGTCCAGCCTAAAGGTGTAACCGTGCTCGCCGATACGGCGATCCGCGGCGCTGACCTCGACGAAGCAAAAGCGAGTGAAGCGCTCAAAAATGCCGAGGAAGCCCGCAAAAACGCCCAAGGCAAGCAGGAAGTGGCAACTGTCGAAGCGGAGCTGGCGATGCTCGGCGCCCAGCTGGCGTCGATCCGCAAGCTGCGCGGCAAACGCTGATCGATTCGGACCATATGAAAAAAGGGCAGCTGACCGCTGCCCTTTTTGTTTTATTGAAGGATGCGGCGTAGCCGTCCACGTTCTGCGATAATTTTCCCATGCGCTTTCAAGTCGTGATTCTCGCTGCCGGTCAGGGCAAACGGATGAACTCCGATCTGCCCAAGGTACTGCATCCCATCGCTGGCAAACCCATGCTGGCTCATGTGATCGATACCGCACGCGAACTGGCGTCCGAACGGATTTGCGTCGTCCATGGCCATGGCGGTGACCAGGTGAAGGCCGCGTTGAGCGGTGATGATCTGGCGTACGCCCTGCAGATGCCGCAGCTCGGTACCGGCCACGCGTTGCAACAGGCATTACCGCATCTGACCAAAGCGCCGGTGACTCTGGTGCTCTATGGCGACGTGCCACTGGTACGTTCATCAACCCTGCGCTCATTGCTGGAAGCGACCGGAAAAGGTGTTGCAGTGTTGACTGCAGAACTGCCCGATCCGACCGGTTATGGCCGCATCTTGCGCAACAAGGCGGGCCGGGTCACTGGCATTGTTGAACAGAAAGATGCCACTGCGCCGCAGCGCCGCATCCGCGAAATCAATACCGGCATCATGGCGTTGCCGACAGCGAAACTGGCGCAGTGGCTGCCGAAACTGCAGAACCGCAACGCGCAAAAAGAGTATTACCTGACTGACGTGATCGCCCTGGCGGTGAAAGACCGGCTGACGGTGACCGGCGTCCAGGCGGAGGACGCGGGCGAGACCGAAGGCGTCAACAGCCGCGTGCAACTGGCAAGATTGGAACGCGTGTATCAACAGCGGCTTGCTGCACAGTTACTTGAAGCCGGGGTGACCATGATTGATCCGCAGCGCTTCGACCAGCGTGGCACGCTGCGATGCGGTCGCGATGTACAGATCGACGTCAACTGTGTATTTGAAGGCACGGTGAGTCTGGCCGATGGCGTTAGCATTGGCGCCAACTGCGTGATCAAGGATGTCGCAATCAGCGCCGGCACTCGCATCGAACCGTTCTGCCATCTCGATGGCGCACAGATCGGAACGGGATGCCGCATTGGTCCGTATGCACGGATCCGCCCAGGCTCAAAGCTTGAGGCCGAGGTGCATATCGGCAACTTTGTCGAGATCAAGGCCAGCGAGATGGGCGACGGGTCCAAGGCCAATCATCTGTCCTATGTCGGCGATTCCACGGTGGGGCGCAACGTCAATATTGGCGCCGGCACCATTACCTGCAATTACGACGGCGCCAACAAACATCGTACGGTGATCGAGGACGAGGTGCATATCGGTTCCGATGTGCAACTGATTGCGCCGGTTCGGGTCGCACGCGGCGTAACCGTCGGTGCCGGTACCACGGTCTGGAAAGACACGCCCGAGGGCGGCCTAATCATCAATCCCAAAGCCCAGGAACACCGTGCCGGATGGCAACGTCCGCGCAAGTCCGCCAAGGGCAAATCATGATGGAGCAACACTAGACCATGTGCGGAATCGTAGGGGCCATCGCCGGTCGCGATATTGTCCCGGTGCTGATTGAAGGGTTGAAGCGGCTTGAATACCGCGGTTATGACTCTGCCGGCATCGCCGTCATCAATGGAAAGATGCATCGGGTACGCAGCACAGGTCGAGTCGCGGAACTGGAGCGTGTGGCTCAGGCCAGCAACGTCACCGGTGCGATCGGCATCGCTCATACCCGTTGGGCGACGCATGGCGTGCCCTCGGAAAAGAATGCGCACCCGCATGTGTCGGGCGGTATTTCAGTAGTGCACAACGGAATCATTGAAAATCACGACGAGATGCGTGAGAAATTGCGCGGCCTCGGCTATCAGTTCGTGTCTGACACAGATACCGAAGTGATTGCCCATCTGGTGCATTTGCACCTCAAGACCTGCGGCAGTTTGTTCGAGGCAGTGCAACGCAGTCTGAAGGAATTGGTCGGGGCCTATGCGATCGCGGTGGTCGACGAAAAGGATGACCAGCATTTGATCGTGGCCCGCATGGGCGCGCCGCTATTGCTGGGTCTGGGTGATGGTCAGAATTTTGCGGCATCCGATGCTTCCGCGCTGGTGCAGGTCACCCAGCGCATCGTCTATCTCGAGGAAGGTGACTGCGCCGAACTTTCACGTGATCGCATCCGCATTGTTGATGTCGCCGGCAAGCCCGTTGCCCGCAAGGAACAGATCACGCAGCTGACCGCTGCCGCAGTCGAACTTGGACCTTACAAGCACTACATGCAGAAGGAAATCTTCGAGCAGCCGATGGCCGTGGCCAACACGCTGGAGATGGTGACCAATGCCAGTGCCATCGTGCCCCAGCTCTTTGGTGTCGAAGCTGAGAAAATATTCAGTAAAATCAATGGCTTGGTGATACTCGCCTGCGGCACCAGTTACCACGCCGGGATGGTCGCGCGCTACTGGATTGAATCGCTGACCGGCCTGCCCTGCTCGGTCGAGATCGCCAGCGAGTATCGCTATCGTGAACCGTACAACGATCCCGAAGCGCTGGTCGTCACCATCTCGCAATCCGGCGAAACCGCGGATACGCTGGCAGCACTGCAGTACGCCAAGCTGCGCGGCCACCGCTACAGCCTGTCGATCTGCAACGTACCGGAATCCGCGCTGGTGCGCGCATCCGATCTGCGCTTCCTGACCCGCGCCGGTCCGGAGATCGGCGTTGCGTCGACCAAAGCATTTACCACCCAGCTCGCAGCCTTGGTGCTGTTGACCATGGCGCTGGCGAAGCAGCGCGGAAAACTGTCCGTTGAAGACGAAGCTGAGTTACTGCATGCCCTGCGCCATTTGCCGGCAGCGTTGACCCATGTGCTGCAGGCCGAGCCGGCCATTGCCAAATGGGCCGAGATGTTTGCCCGCAAGGAACACATGCTGTTCCTCGGTCGCGGTATCCATTATCCGATTGCGATGGAGGGTGCGCTGAAGATGAAGGAGATTACCTACATCCACGCCGAAGCCTATGCGGCGGGCGAGCTCAAGCATGGCCCACTGGCGTTGGTCGACCGCAACATGCCAGTGGTGGCCGTTGCACCGAAAGACGCGTTGCTGGAAAAACTCAAATCGAATCTGCAGGAAGTGCGGGCCCGCGGCGGTGAACTCTACGTGCTGGCCGACCAGGACACGCGAATTGAAGCCAGCGAAGGTGTGCATGTCATACATCTCGCCGATCACGCCGGCCTGCTGTCGCCGATTCTGCATACCGTGCCGCTGCAACTGCTGGCTTATCACACGGCGCTGCATCGCGGCACCGATGTCGACAAGCCCCGTAATCTGGCCAAGTCGGTAACTGTCGAATAACGCCGGTACCGCTGCCTTTTAATGGGGGCGGCGCGGTTTGCGCCCGGATTTTGCGGCGAGCGGATCGTAGATCCATCGCGGCAGCACGTGCATCAGTCTTGCGACAACCGCCATCTGCCAGGGAATCACCGCGTAGGTTCTTCGCGCAGCAATGATGTCTGCGATTTTTGCAGCCGCTTCGTCAGCCGTCATGATGAACGGCATCCGGTACGGATTTTTTGACGTCATTGCGGTGACGATATAACCCGGGCAGATGGTGATCACCGTAATGCCGGTCCCGCGCAATTCCACGCGAAGGCTTTCCAGGTAACTGATGGCCGCCGCCTTGGATGCCGAGTAAGCGCCTGAGCCCGGCAGCCCACGATACCCGGCGACGCTGGCGATGCCCACCAGTACACCGCTGCCGCGATTGCGCATGGCTGCAATAAACGGCTGAAAAGTGTTCATAATGCCAATCACATTGATGTCAAAGACATCACGAAAGGCCTGCTCATCTTCGGGTGCCTCGGTCAGCGTGCCGATGCTGACACCGGCATTGGCAATGACAATATCGGGAACACCATGTCGTGTGCCGAAGTTCGCAGCGGCTGCACGCATTGCCGCCGAGTCGCGGACATCTGCGGCATGGGTTGCGCAGGGTCCCGCGCATTCCGCTGCAAAACGGTCGAGTTCGCTGCTGCGCCGGGCAATCAGTCCCAGCGTCGCCCCTGCACTTGCATAACGCCGGGCAATGGCAGCGCCGAGACCGCTGGAAGCGCCAGTGATGACGACGTGTTCCGGGTGCGCTTCAGTCATGTTGGTTTCTTGTAACGCTCAGCGGGTGGCCCGTACGCGGTAGATCAGACCTTCAAGGATCTGGATCATGCCGTCGAGGGTTTCGGACATATTGCCCGAGGTGAGATAACGGCCGTCAACCACCAGCGATGGTGTTCCGGTGACGTTGTAGGCGCGTGTCAGTTCAATCGCTTCTTCAACCTTGCGTTGTACTTCGGCGGAGTTGTATGCGGTTTCCCAGCGTTCGCGCGGGATGCCGTTACGCACAGCCCATTCCGACAGGGCGTCTGCCCGGCTCATCGCCAGTTCTTCGACGTGGTAGCTGTAATAGGCGCGCTGGTGCAGACGTTCGACTTCACCGAGGGCTTCCAGCGTGTAATAGGCGCGGGCGTGGGGTGCCCAGCTGTCCCTGAGCACTGCCGGAATGCGCCGCACAGTGACGTCAGCCGGTTTGCGGCTGATCCAGCGCTCCAGCGCTGGTTGCAAGGTGTTGCAGTAGGGGCAGCCGTACCAGAAAAAATCGATGACTTCGATATTGTTCGAGGTCTGTACAGCTTGCGGTGCGATCACCCGATAATCAATACTGGCGCGTATCGGTTTTTGAGAAGCCGGGATCTGGGCGGACGCTGGAACGGCGGACCACAGGGACAGCGTGATGGCGCAGGCGAACAGGGCCGCCAGCGCACGCTGCATCGCTTACTTGCTCCCTCTGCTCTTGCGCTGCTCGGCAATCAAGGCATCAACGACTTCGAAGAAGCGGTCGTAATCCACGCTCTTGTCCGCTTTGAGCGTCATCGACGGTGCGGTAATAAACCTGCCGTTGATTACCAGCGCCGGTGTGCCGGGGATGTCAAACTTGCGTGTGAGTTCAATCGAACGCTGGGTCTTGCCGTTGACGCCAAATGAATTGTAGGTGTCGGCGAATTTTTTGCGATCAACACCTTTGCTGGCTGCCCAGTCAAAAATGGCATTGGCGTCCTTCAGGTTGGCGCGTTGCTTGTGCAGGGTCGCGAACATTTCCTGGTGCAGCTTATCGATCAGACCCATCGCCTCAATGGTGTAGTAAGCGCGTGTCAGCGGCACCCACGAATCCTGGAAGACGGCCGGTACATGTTTGAAATCCACATCGGCCGGCTTGCGTTTTGCCCAGGCTTCGAGTGACGGCTGCAGGTTGTTACAGTGCGGGCAGCCGTACCAGAAGAACTCCAGCACCTCGATTTTGCCGCCGCTGTCGGTCGGTTGCGGCGGGCGGACCTCGACGTAATCCTTGCCGAGGGTGATCTGCGCGGCCGGCGCTGCGGCTATAAAGCTCAGGGCAAGTCCCAAAGCGGTCAGTGTACGCAGGAACAGAGTGGTCAATCGCATGGCATCTCCATAAGGCGGCGTTATTTGTCGGCGTCGCGAACCTTGATCAAGGTCGTATCGACGCCGTTGTTCTTCAGAGTGTCGCGGGCACGGTTCAGTTCCTCAACGCTGCCGTAAGGGCCGAGGCGTACGCGGTGCCAGACCCCGCGGTCGGGCAGGGTTGTGGTCTGAATTGATGCCTGAACGCCGAGCAGCGCCAATCGCGCTTTCAGATTGTCGGCATCCGGCGCATTCTGGAACGCACCGGCCTGTAGATAAAACGATTCCTTGGCGGTACTCGGTGCGGTTTTTGAATCCCGCAACTGCTGGTCGGTTGCCGGTTCCTCTACGCCAGGGAGGATCTTGTAGAAATCGAACCGGGGCTTGGCGTCTGCGGCAGACTTGCCATTCTTGTCGGTCGCTTTTGTTGGTTCAGCCGGTGAAGCTTTAGTGCTGTCGGTTTTGGCCGGCGGTGCCTTGGGCTGGAAGGGATTGGGCATCTTGTTGATGTACCAGGCAACACCCAGTGCAATACCCAGTCCGAGCACAAGCCCGATCAGGATGCCGATGAACATCGAGCCGCCACCGCCGCGCGAACCCGATTTGCGTTCATTGCCTTTGTAGTCTCTGCTCACGGCGGCCATCTTACATTTTTTCCAGTGCGGTCACACCCAGCAGGGCGAGGCCGTTGCGCAGGATCTGGCGCACGGCAAGTGCCAGCGCCAGTCGTGCGCGGGTGAGCGCGGCATCCTCGACGAGGAAACGTTCCGCGTTGTAATAGCTGTGGAATTCGCCGGCAAGTTCTTTCAGAAAGAAGGCCACGCTGTGCGGCGCCAGGTCGCGCGCGGAGCCTTCAATGACTTCCGGATATTCCATCAGGCGTTTGAGCACGGCGGCTTCATGCGGCGACACCAGCGGCGAAGGATCAGCGTCATGCAATGACGACTCGTCACCACCCCATTGCGCCAGCACGCTGCAGACACGGGCGTGTGCGTACTGGATGTAGTACACGGGGTTTTCGTTGCTTTGCGATTTGGCCAGATCCAGATCGAAATCAAGGTGCTGGTCGCTTTTGCGCATCACATAGAAAAAGCGCGCGGCATCGTTGCCGACTTCTCGGCGCAGCTCGCGCAGCGTGACGAATTCGCCGGAGCGAGTCGACATCGAAACCTTTTCACCGTTGCGGTAAAGCACGGCAAACTGAACCAGAGCAACATCCAGCCGTGATGCATCCTGACCGAGCGCCGAAAGCGCGCCCTTGACCCGCGGCACATAGCCGTGGTGATCGGCGCCCCATACGTCAATGACGCGATCGAAACCGCGCTCGAATTTTTCGAGGTGATAGGCGATGTCGCTGGCGAAATAGGTGTATTGACCGTTCTCGCGCTGTACGACCCGGTCTTTTTCATCACCAAAATTGCTGGAACGGAACCACTTGGCGCCGTCTTGCACATAGATATGGCCGCGCTGCTCCAGCTGTTCAACCGCACGGTCCACCTGACCGGATGTGAACAACGAACGCTCCGAAAACCAGCCATCAAAAGTCACACCGAATTCAGCGAGATCGTCGCGGCAATCATTCAGCTGCGTATCCAGTGCATGGCGGTGCACGCGGTCGTAGTCCGTATCCAGCAGTTGTTTGGCATTTGCAATCAGATCATCAAGATGACGTTCAGGATCGGTACCGACGTCGGCTGCGCCGGCAGAAGCCTGAGCCCAGGTCCTTTGGTATTTCGCGCCGTCCGCCTTGCGCAGTTCTGCTGCCATGTCCCTGACATAGTCGCCCTGGTAGGCGTTCGGCGGGAAGGTGATGACTTCACCGCCCAGTTCCAAATAACGCAGCCACGTCGATAGCGCAAGAATGTCCATCTGCCGGCCCGCGTCGTTGACGTAATACTCGCGCGAGACGGCATAACCGGCGGTCGCAAGTATCGATGCGACGCTGGCTCCGTATGCAGCACCGCGGCCGTGGCCGACATGCAGCGGCCCCGTTGGATTGGCGGATACGAACTCCACCTGGGTTTTACGGCCTTGTCCGATATTGCTGTTGCCGTAACTGCTGCCGGCGGTAATGACGCGGTCAACAACCTGCTGCTTGTATCGTTCGGTCAGAAACAGGTTGATGAAGCCGGCGCCGGCGATTTCGGCTTTTTCCAGATCGGGCGACGCCGGCAGGGCATCAAGGATTTTCTGAGCGATTGCCCGCGGATTGCTGCGCAATTCCTTGGCCAGCAGCATCGCAATGTTGCAGGCGAAATCACCGTGCAGCGCCTGTTTGGGGCGGTCGAGATGAATACGGGCCGCAGTGCCGGCCGGCACTACCTGTTCTAGGGCGCGCTGGATAAGTCCGGCGAGCAGGGTTCTGGCGTCGGCGGAAACAGTGGTCATTTCTGAATTCAAGGTCTGTGCCGTAAGTGCCCGGGTCAGGCATTCAGCAACGCAAGTAGGTGTGCGGGAAAGCGCA